>JBBIPO010000074.1:0-16584 GCA_037442805.1 Deltaproteobacteria bacterium | reverse complement strand
GAGTCACTGCCGGACCCCGGATCCCGGACGCCCGACCCCCGACCCCGGATGCCGGACTCCGGATGGCGCGGCCCGGAGGCCGCGCCGCCGCCGCGAAGTGGACTTCGCGGCTCCACGGAGTCACTGCCGGATCCCCGACCCCGGACCCCGACCCCTCAGGACCGGTGGACATGGACGGGAAGTCCCCCGGCGGCCTCCGCGACTTCCATCGTCAGTTCCGAAAAGGTGGGATGGGGATGGATGGTGGCGGCCAGGTCCTCCAGCGTCGCGCCCATCTCGATGGCGAGCGTGCCCTCGGCGATGATCTCCGAGGCCAGGGGACTCACGACGGCCTGTCCCAGAACCCGGCCCGTGTCGGGGTCGTGCAGGACCTTGGAGAAGCCGTCCGTGTCGCCCACGGTCCACGCGCGCCCGAGCGCGCTCAGGGGGAAGCGCGTGACCCGCACCGGGACCCCTTGCGCCGCCGCCTCCCGCTCGGTCAGTCCGGTCCACGCGACCTCGGGGTCGGTGAAGACGACGGCAGGCACAGCGTAGGCGTCATAGGCCGACGGCTTTCCGGCCAGGACCTCGGCCGCGACCTTGCCCTCGCGCGAGGCCTTGTGCGCGAGCATCGGCCCCGGCGTCATGTCCCCGATCGCGAAGATGTGCGAGGCGGACGTGCGGCGCTGCTCGTCCACCACCACGAATCCCCGTTCATCCACGCGCACGCCGGCACGGTCGAGCCCGAGGTCGTCCGTGTTGGGCCGGCGGCCCACGGCCACCAGGACGCGATGAAAGCGTTCCACGCGCGACTCGCCGCGCGTCTGAAGCGTCACGTCGAACGCTTCGCCCCGTGGCTCCAGGCGGACCACCCGGGTCTCCAGGCGGATCGCCTCGAAGCGCCGCGACAGCCGCCGATGCAGCAGGCGCGAGATGTCGTCGTCCGCGCCCGGGACCAGGGTGGGCGCCATCTCCGCCACGGTCACGCGCGACCCGAGTCCCGCATAGACCGACCCGATCTCCAGGCCGATGTAGCCACCCCCGACCACGAGCAGCCGCCCCGGGACCTCGGCGACCTCCAGGGCCTCGCGCGAGGTCCACGCCCCCTCGAACCCCTCCGGCACCACGGGTCGAGACCCGGTGGCCACGATCGCGTGCCGGAAGTCCACGCCCGCGACCTCCGACCCGAAGACTTGCAGCGAGTGCGGCCCATCGAAGCGCGCCCGCCCGCGCACGACCTCCACGCCCCGGCGCTTCAGGAGGTCCGCCACCCCGCGCGCGAGCCGCTCCACCCCGGCCTCCTTCCACGCCCGCAGGCGCTCCAGGTCGAAGCGCACGCCCTCGATCTCGAGCCCAAACGGCCGGCCCTCCCGCGCGGCCCGGGCCGCGCTGACCGCGTGGATCAGGGCCTTGGACGGGATGCAGCCCTCGAACAGGCACGTCCCGCCCGGGCGCTCGCGCTCGTCCACCAGGACCACGTCGAGCCCCAGGTCCGCGGCGCGCAAGGCCGCCACGTACCCTCCGGGCCCCGCCCCGATGACCACGACGCGCGCCTCCTGGCGCAGGGAGCCCATGACCACGGCTTCAACCCTCCACGACGAGCCTCAACGGGTGCTCCAGCAGGTCCCGCACCAGCCCCACGAATCGCGCGGCCTGGGCCCCGTCCGCGATGCGGTGGTCGAAGGACAGGGTCAGGGGCAAAAGGGTGCGAACCACGACCTCGCCGTCGCGGACCACCGGTCGCGGCGCGGCCCGGCCCATCCCCAGGATGGCCGACTCCGGGTAATGGATCGCGGGCACGAACGACGTCCCCCCGAGCACCCCGATGTTCGTGATCGTGAAGGTCCCGCCTTGAAGGTCCTCGACGCGGATGCCCCCGTCCCGGGCGCGGCGCGCCAGGTCTTCCACCTGCCGGGCGATGTCCGCGACGCCTCGACGGTCCGCGTCCTTCACGTTGGGGACGATCAGGCCGCGGTCCGTGTCCACGGCGATTCCGATGTGATAATATTTCTTGTAAATGATTTCCTCGCGGAAGGGGTCCAGGGTCGCGTTGAACACGGGATATCGTTTCAGCGCGACCGTGACGGCCTTGACCACGAACGACAGCAGCGTCAGGCGCGCCTCCCCCTCCCCCCGCCGTGCGTTCTCGGCCCGCCGGAAGGCCTCGAGGTCCGTGACGTCCGCCTCGTCCATGTGGGCCACGTGCGGGATCAGGACCATCGCGGTCACGGTGTTGCGAGCCACCTTGCGCCGGATGGACCGGACGGGCTCCCGCTCCACCTCGCCCCACCGGCCGAAGTCCGGCAGGGGCTCGATCTCCAGGTAGGGAATGCCCTGCGCCGGCGCGCCCCGGGACCCGACGTCGGGCGCCTCCCCGGCTGCCGGTTCCCCCGCGGGCGCCCCCGAGCCCCTGGACTCCGCGAACCGTCGCACGTCCTCGGCGGTCACGCGCCCGCCCGGTCCCGTCGCCGGGACCCTCGCGAGGTCCACACCCAATTCCCGCGCGAGCCTGCGCGTGGCCGGGGCCGCCGCGACCCGACCCCGAGCCACGCTTCCCCCCGGGGCAGAGGGCGACCGTTCCTCCGCGCCATCCGGTGACCGGGAGGGGGCCGCGACCGCCGGTCGCGGGCCCGATCCCTCGCCCGTGTCCAGGACGACCAGCACCTGCCCGACCCGGACGGTCTCGCCTTCACGCGCGCGCACCTCGGCGACCCTCCCCCCCTTCGGGGATGGGATGGTCACCGCGGCCTTGTCCGTCTCGACCTCCACGAGGGGCGCGTCCTCGGCGATCGCGTCCCCGGGCTTCACGTACCAGCGCAGGATTTCGCCTTCGTGGATGCCCTCGCCCAGGTCCGGCAATCGGAACTCGAACATCGCCGCCCCCTCATGCTTCCAGGGTGTCGAGGATCGCCTCCCGCACGCGGGCCGCGTCGGGCAGGAACAGGTTCTCGCGGGCGAAGTACGGCGTGACCACGTCGTAGCCGGTCACGCGCCGCACCGGGGCCTCGAGGAACCAGAACGCCTCGTCCATCACGGCCGCGACCACCTCCGAGGCGGGCCCGAACGCACGCGGCCCCTCCTGCACCACCACGAGCCGTCCGGTCTTGCGCACCGACGCCGCCACGGTCGCCACGTCCATCGGGTGCAGCGTCAGGAGGTCCACGACCTCCACGGACGCGCGGCCCGACACCCCCTCGGCCGCCTCCAGCACGGGCCGCATCATCGCGCCCCACGACACGACCGTCACGTCCGACCCCTCGCGCACGACCTCGGCCTGCCCCAGCACCCCCACCTCTTCCTCGTCCGGGACCTCCTCCTTGAAGGCCCGGTACGACCGCTTGGGCTCCAGGAACACGACCGGGTCCGGGTCGCGGATGGCCGCGACCAACAGCGCCCTCGCGTTCCGCGGCCCCGAGGGGACCACGACCTTGAGTCCCGGCAGTGCGAACAGGGCCTCGCGCGCCTCGGAATGGTGCTCGAGCGCCCGCACCCCGCCCCCGTACGGAAATCGCAGGACCAGCGACGCCGGCCACCGCCCCCGCGAGCGCGCGCAGAACCGCGACACGTTGCCTTCCAGTTGCCCCATCGCGTTGTATGCGAACCCGTCGAACTGGATCTCGGCCACGGGTCGGAGGCCCCCGACGGCCATGCCCAGCGCCGACCCCAGGATGCCCGACTCCGCGAGCGGCGTGTCCAGGACCCTCGCGGCCCCGAACTTGTCGTGCAGCCCGTCCGTGACCCGGAAGACGCCGCCGTTCACGCCGACGTCCTGGCCCATCACGACCACGCTCGGGTCGCGCGCCATCTCTTGGTGGAGCGCGAGGTTCAACGCCTCGACCATGTTGCGCCTGGCCATGTCACCCCTCCGCGCGGACCACGTGCAGGGCCGGCGCGGGCCGCGACTCACCCTCCGCCCCGGCCTCGCCGCGCACCCGCCTCCGGAATTCCTCGCGCTGATGTCGCAGGGCCTCGGGCGGCGCTCCATACACGTGCTCGAACGCGGCGTCGGGGCGCTCGCGCAGCAGCCGCTCGGCTTCCGCCTCGAACTCGCGCACGGCCTGGTCAATCTCCGCGCGGACCTCCGCGACCAGCGCGGCCTCGCTCTCCGCCTCCCACCACCCGCGGGATTCCAGGTACGCCCGGAACCGCGGGATCGGGTCGCGCGCCCTCCACGCCTCGACCTCGGCCTCGTCCCGGTAGCGCCTGGGGTCGTCCGCGGTCGTATGCATCCGCATCCGGTACGTGACGGCCTCGATGAGCGTCGGACCCCCGCCCGCCCGCGCCCGGTCCAGGGCCTCGCGCGTGGCCCGGACCATGGCCAGGGCGTCGTTGCCGTCCACGCGCACCCCGGGGATCCCCGCGGCCACGGCCTTCTGGGCCAGCGTCCGCGCCCGGGTCTGCTTCTCGAGAGGGGTCGAGATCGCCCAGTGGTTGTTCTGGATCACGAACACGACCGGGACCTGCCAGACCCCGGCGAAGTTGAGCGCCTCGTAGAAGTCCCCCTCGGACGTGCCGCCGTCGCCCACGAACGCCACGACCGCGGAATCGTTCTCCCCGCGGACCTTCATGGCGTACGCGATCCCGACCGCGTGGACGGCCTGCGAGGCCACGATGACCGCGAGCGGCAGGTCCCGCGCCCCCTCCGGGACCTCGTTGCCCTCCTCGAATCCCGCGTCGTACAGGAAGACCCGCGACAGGGGTACCCCGCGCATCCACTGGGCCGGGGCCTCGCGGAACGAGATCACCATCCAGTCGCGCGGGGTCATCGCGAAGGCCGGGCCGCACGTCGAGGCCTCCTGGCCCGTGCTGGGTGCGAAGGTCCCGATGCGCCCCTGACGCTGAAGTTTCAGGCGCCGGTCGTCCGCCTCCCGCGCGAACACCATGGCCCGGTACAGGCGCAGGGCCTCGTCCCGGGTCAGCCCGGGGTCGAGGCTCGCATCCACCCGACCCTGCTCGTCCAGAACCCGCAGGAAGGGAATCGTGAACACCGCCGCTTCCTCGATGGGCATCGCGTGTCCTCCGCGAGTGGACGCCACCCGGGCATCAAACCCGGACTATTCTAGTCCAATATGTCCAGTTCGATCCCGTTTGTCAAGTGCGTGCGTTCCCGGAAACACGCTACAATGCTTCCGGTTCGCCGGGAGGACCGGATGACGAGGGAACCGCGGTGGATTGTGGCCGTCGCGCTCGTCGGCTTGGTCGAGACCGCACCGGCGAAGACCGTGTTCGAGCCCGGGGCGGACCCGGCGCTCGACGCGCACATGGACCGCCACACGAGGCTCTTCTATGGCCTGCATGCCTTTCCGTTCGGGATCGGGCTGACCATCGCGCGCCTGAACGAGCCCTACGGGCCCGACGTCCTGCGACAGTGGCTCGACGAGGGCCAGGGCTTGTCCCTGCTGGAGTGGGGCGGGGTCCACCCCTACGAGGTCGTGGGCGAATACGAGGGTCCCGCCGGGATCGGGCTGCGCGGGGGCGGGGCGGCGCTGGGAACCGCGTTCCGCTACCTGGCGCTCAAGGCCGAGGGCGCGCCGCCCGAGGTCCTGGCCGGGGCCCGGGAAGAGGTGGTCAAGGCCATCGAGACCCTGTGGGTGGTGCACGTGATCACGGGCATCCCGCACGGGGTCGCGCGCGGGGTGATGCTCCTGAAGCCTCTCCACGAGGGCGAGCCCCCGTTCCCCCACATCACGCCGGACATCGTCCCCCTCTTCGATGACCAGGGGAACCCGCTGCCCCCCGACCCCAAGAACAACGGTACAGACCGCGCCGACAACTCCGGCGGAATTTTGCCCGAGGGACTTTGGTTCTGGCAAGATTCGTGTTCAAAGGACCAACTGGTGGGGTGGGTCGCGGCCATCGCGACCCTGTATGATGCCGTCGCCGAGGACTCGGACGTGGACCCCGCGCTGGTCCAGCGCCTGCGCGACGTGGCCTGCGCCATCGGGGCCGGCCTGCGCGTGAAGTACCCGTTCACGGCCCTCGATGGAAACGAATATCTCTACGACCTCGTGATCATGGACGCCGACGGGCGCCCCACCAAGCATCACGACCTGAACCCCCTGGGTTTCGACGGCGGCATCTACCTTCCCCCGGGATCGCCGAACATCAACGTCTTCAACCTCCTGATGGGCCTGGGCATCGTCAAGGGGCTGTATCACGCCTGCGGGGACGCGGAATCGGAGGAATTCCTGTACGGCGAACTCCTCGGAAACCGGGACTACCTCGGCCTGATCCCCAAGGGGGAGGACTCGCCCGCAGTGGACTACATTTACGCCGGCGCCAAGACGAACTTCTCGAACGTGAACATGGTGGCCATCGCCCTGTTCCTGAACCTGTATTTCGAGAAGGACGACGCCGTGGCCGCTCCCGTGCGCGACTTCATGGAGAGGCGCTGGTGGGACGCGCCGGGGGTGATCCAGGCCGCCCGGCACCTGAAGCAGCCGTACTTCCATGCCCTGTACGAGGCCATGACCGCGACCGGGACCGACCCGGCCCGCGCGGCCGAGGCCGCGGCGCTCCTGAAGGCATTCACCCTGGACCCGTACACGAACGAGGCCCGGAACAACTGCGACGAGGTCGAGGTCGCCCAGGGGTCGTGCCTGGCCGTGGACGGGAAGACCCTGCTGACACTCCAGAAGGAGACGAACCGCGGGGGCCACCCCATCGCGACGGAGCCCCTGGACCCCTCGATCCGCCCGCCGTCCAACTTCAACGCCCGCTCGGACCCCTTCGAAGTCAACGGCGGGGGCGGCCCCGGCCTGAACCCGGGAGGGGACCTGCACGCGGCGTACTGGTTGCTCCGCTACCTCCCGACGCGGCCGGCCGGGGTCGCGGCCGTATCGCCCCATGCCCGCAACCATCGCCCGGTCCCCTGGGCGTCGGAGGACGCGGAGGCCGGCGGGGAAGAGGCCGCTGCCCAGACCGAAGAAATGCCACAACCGATTGAAACAACGGACAATTCTGGGACTGCGGGGGATGTCGCGCCCGGGGACGATTCCACACCCCGGCCTCCGGACGGGACCTCGCAGGACGCGGGACTCGAGGAGCCGCCCCCGGCATCGGGCGGCGGATCAGGGTGCTCGGCCTCGGCCGCCGCCTCGCCGGTGGGGTGGCTTGCGGCCCTCGCCGCCGCCACGATCCTCCGTCGCCGGCGGGACCGTCCCCGCTGACGGTCCCTCCCGCGGGCTGACCTCCACGCGCACGTGCACATCGAATCGCAGCCCCGACAGGACCTTCTGCACCTCGACCGCCGGGTCCAGGCGCTCCAGGAACCGCCCGACCTCCTCCACGACCGCGTGCACGGTCTCGGTGCGCAGGGTCGCGATCTCCCGCAACACGGCCTGGCCGACCTCCTTGGGCACGATCGCCCCGATCAGCGCCCGGATCCCATCCTCCGACGACAGGATGGACCGCACCGACCCGACCACGCCCTTGCGCGCCAAGTCGAAGAGCACGCCCTCCGCGCCCCGGCGCTCCGGGGCTTCGGTCTCCGCGTCCGCCCTGCTCGCGCTGCGATGGCTCGTCGGGTCCTCCATCGTTCGCCCTCCCCAGCCTCCCTCGCGATCCTACCCGGTTTCGCCGGCCCGTGGAACACGACACGGCAGGCTCGGCCCGCTCGCCAGGGCCCGGGCTCATCCCACGGGAGGGGCGAGGAGGTCCGGGCATCCGCCGAGGAGGTGGTCCACCCGACGGACCACTTCCTCCATCTGCGCCCGGGTTCCGACTGTGATGCGGACGTACCCTTCGAAGCCCCGGATGTGGCTGCGGTCCCTCACGAACACCCCCACCGACTCTAGCGCCTGGACCAGCCTGCCCGGATCGGCCACCCGCACCAGGACGAAGTTGGCTCGGGTCGGGCGCGCCTCGGCCCCCCGGTCGCGCAGGGCGGCGACCAGGGCCTCCATGGCCGCGCGGACCTCGGCGACGTACGCCTCGCGAAACTCGCGGTCCTCGAGGGCCGCCAGGGCCGCCACCTGCCCCATCGCGTTCACGCTCTTCGGGTTGTGCAGTTTGAGGAGCTCGCGCGTCACGTCCTCGCCGGCCAGGAGGTAGCCGACGCGCAGGCCCGCGATCGAAAAGCACTTGCTGAAGGTGCGCGTGACGACCAAGTTGGGCAGCGTCCGCACGAGGGGGGCGCACGTCTCGCCGCAGAACTCGTGATAGGCCTCGTCCGCGATCACGAGCGTGCCGGGAGAGGTCCGGCAGATGCGCGCCACGTCCTCGGCGGGCGTGACCACCCCCGTCGGGTTGTTCGGGCTCGCGAGGTACAACAGTCGCGTGGTGGTCCGGAGCCGCTCGAGCAGGGCCCCCGTGGGGACCGCGAACGGGTTGTCGGCGTGGACCTCGACCGGCACGGCCCCGCTCGCGCGCGCGAATACGAGGAAATGGCCATAGGTGGGCGAGGCCACCACCACCTCGTCCCCGGGGTCCAGGTAGGTCCGACAGATGAGGTCCAGGGCCGCGTCGGAGCCGTTCGTCACCAGGATGCCCTCGGCCGGAACCCCGGTGTATCGGCCGATGGCCTCCCGCAGGGCGTGGGCCCGGAGGTCCGGATACCAGTTCAGCGGGTAGGAATCCCCGAGGAACTCGACGATCGCCCGAGCCACGCGCGGCGACGGAGGAATCGTGGACTCGTTCCAGTCCAGTTTCAGCGGGGAAACGTCCGGGTGGAGCGCCCGCATCTTGTCCAGGGACGAGACCGCGTCGTACGGCGTCAGACCTCGGACGTTTCGCGAGGAAACAGGTCCGCGTCCCCGGACATCCATGCGACCCGACCGTGTCGCCATCGTACCTCCCACCGTCCTCGCCCGGATGGTCCCCACCACCCCTCGGCGGCGCATTTTAGCAACGCTTGTGCCACGGGCAACCGTGGATGGTTCCACCGCTCGAGACCGGCGATCCCCGCGCCCCACCTGGAGAAGCGTGGACAGCAAGTGGAAACGTCCTTCCGAAGACCCCGGACTCGACCCGCGGTCTGGATGAATCATGCTCCACGAAATGGACCGCTCCCCGGCGCGCCGAACCCCGACGACAGCCCTTGTCCACTTCCGGCGCGATTTCCGCATTTCCATTCGTGATTCCGGAGGGTTGGATGTCTCTTTGCCGCCCGACACAGCCGGGACGTACGATCCGGGATGGTGAAGAGGCTCCCGAGCGAGGGGAGGTCGCGATGCGTCGTTTCACGATGGGGCGGACGCTCCTGGTCCTGGTCCTGACGGCCATTCCAGGTTGGCTGGTCGGGGGCGACCGGCAGGCGAATCCGATCCAGAGGATATCGGTCCAGGAGGCGGCCGAGGAGACCGTGATCCGCGTCTCCGCCCAGGAAACTCCGACCTTCACGGTCTTCAAACTGGACGACCCCATCCGGCTGTTCGTGGACGTGTCGCTCGGCGACACGAGCGCGGTCGCGGACCCCATCCTGGTGGACAACGGGGTGGTGGAGCAGATCGGGACGCTCCAGTTCCGGACGGGGGGAGTCCCGGTCGGCCGGATCATCATCGGGCTTCGCGAGGAGACACCTTACGACGTGCGGGCCGAGGGCAACGACATCGTGATCCGAGTGGATGGCCGCAAGCGCAAGGCCACCTCTGGGCAGGCCTCGGCGCTGGCAGGCGAGGTCGAGGCCACCCGGCAGCAACTCGAGCGCGAGCGCCGGCTGCTCGCGGAGATCCGGGAGATGCGGGCCCGGGAAGAAGCGCTCCGAAAACAGGAGGAGGAGAGCCGGCGCGAGGCGGAGCGGTTGCGCGCGGAGGCGGAGAGGCTGAAAGACCAGAACGTGGCCGAGGCAGAACGGGCGCGCAAGGCCGCCCAGGCCGAGCAGGAGCGCCTGCGAGAACTGCGAGCCTCCGCCGAGGAGGCGGAGCGGCAGCGCAAGGCCCTGGAGGAGGCGCGGGCCAGGGAAGACTTGCTGCGACGACAGATCGAGGAGAGCCGGCGCGAGGCGGAGCGGTTGCGCGCGGAGGCCGAGAGGTTGAAGGATCGGAGCGTGGCCGAGGCAGAACGGGCGCGCAAGGCCGCCCAGGCCGAGCAGGAGCGCCTGCGAGAACTGCGAGCCTCCGCCGAGGAGGCGGAGCGGCAGCGCAAGGCCCTGGAGGAGGCGCGGGCGCAAGAAGCCGAGCGGCTCGCCCTGCTGCAACGGGAGAAGGAGATCGCGGCGCGGGAGCGGGAGGCCCTGGCCGCCGCGGCTGAGGCCGAGCGAGAGAAGGCCCAGGCGATGGCCCTCGCGGCCGAGAAGGCCGTCGAACGGCGCCGGGCCGAAGAGGAAGCGGTGCGAAGGGCCCAAGTGAACCGGCGGGCCGCCGAGGCCGCGCTCGCGGCGGAGCAGGGGCGTCTCGAGGCCCTCCGGAAGGCGAGGGAAGCGGACGAAGCGCATCAGGCCGCCCAGAAGGCGATGGCCGCCGAGGAGGAACGACGACTCGCCCAGGCGAAGGCGGCCCGCGAACGCGAAGAGGCCCTGCTTGCCCAGTTGCGCGAGGCGCGCGCCCGGGAGGCCGAGGTTGAACGACGTTCGCGGGAAACGCAGGATGCGGCCCTCGCGACCGAACTGACCGTGTCCAGGGAGCAGGTCGCCCGTCTGGAACGCGCCCTGGAGGAGGAGCGCAACCGGGCGGCCGCCGAGGCCCGCGAGCGCGACGAGGCCTACCGCGCCGCAGTGGCCACCGTGAAGGCGCGGGAGGAGGCGCTGGCGGCCGCGAAGGCGCAGACAGCGGCCCTGGAAGAGCGCCTGCGGGTCCTCCAGGCGGAGCGCGACCAGGCTGCCCGGGACGCGGAAGCGGCGAAGGCGGAGGTGGCGAGGATCCAGGGGTTGGCGGAGCAGGCGGCGGCCGTGGTGGCCCAGAAGGAGGCCGCGCGGCGCGAGGCGGCTGCCCTGACGGAGCGGCTTCAGGCCGAGCGGCAGGCGGCGCGGCACGAACTCGAGGCCCTCACGCAGCGAACCGAGGAGCGAAGGCGCGAGATCGAGCGACTGGAGCGGGACCTGGCGCGGATGGCCGAGCAGAGGGAGCGGGAGGCCGCGGGACTGCAAGAGGTCCAGTCGCGGCACGCGACCGCGCAGTCCTCGTACGAGGCCACAGTGCAGCGACTCGCCGCCGAGGAGAAACGGCTCGCGGACCTGGCGCGGGAACGCGCGACCCTCGAGAAGTCGCTCCAGGCCATGCGCGCCGAGGTCGAGTCCCTCGCGGCCCGGCGTCGCGCGGTCGAGACGGACGAGGCGCGCCGCCTTCGCGAGCGGCTGGAGGCCCGGGAGGCGGAGATCGCGGCCCTGAAGGACGAGGTCGCGGCGGCCAGGGCCCAGGCGAACGGCCAGGCCTCGCAACGGGAACGGGAACTCGTGGAACGCATCCAGGCCGGGGAGCAGGCCATCGCGGCCATGCGCCAGAAGTACGAGGCGATGATCGCCCAGGTGCGGGCCGAGGGCCAGCGCAAGGACGAGACGATCCGGACCCTGAGCGAACGGATGGAGCAGGCCCAGGCCGAGGTCGAGGCGGCGCGCAAGGCGGTGGCCGAGCGAGAGGCGGAGGTGGCGCGCTTGCGGGAGGCCCTCCAGGCGGCGGAGCGTCGCGGCGGCAGCGAAGTGGAGACCCTGAAGAAGGAACTGGCGCGGGCCCAAGCGCGAACGGACGAGGTGCAGCGCGACCTGGCGCGGCGAGTCGCCGAGGCGGACGACCTGGCGCGCCAGCGGACCGCCGAGGTCGAGAGGCTCCAGACCCAGATCGAACGTCTGAAGGCCGAACGGGCCAGGGAGGAGTCGCGGGCTGTCTCCGACCTGCGGGCACGGCTCGAGGCCCGCGAGATGGAGGTCCAGGCCCTGAAGAAGGCATACGAGGCCGCGCGCGGCAAGGCGCGGGCCTCCAAGGAGGAGGCGGCGCGAGCCGCGAAACTGCGCGAGGCACTGGCGCGACAACAGTCGGACATCGCGCGGCTTCGGAAGGAATACGAGTCGGAAATCGCCAAGCAGAAGGCCCGGCTCGCGGAACGCGACCGGCAAATCGCGGCGCTGAACGCCCAGGTCCGGACCCTGAAGGCCGGTGAGGCCGCCCGGGAGTCGGCGGAGGTCGCGAGGCTGCGGGATCGAATCGCCGAGAAGGAGGCCGAGGTCAAGGCGCTTCAGGCCCGCGTGAAGCAGGCTAGCGAGCAGGGAACGTCCCGGGAGAATCAGGCCCGGGCGGAACTCGACCGCGCGCAGCGAGCGCTGACGTCGCTACAGTCCGAGCTGAACGCGGCCCAGGCGCGGGAACGCGAGGCGCGACGGCGGGAGCAGGCGGCGATGCAGGAGGTGGCGCGCCTGACGGCGAGCCTCGAAAGCCGCGAGCACGAGATCGAACGCCTGCGCGAGGAACGGGACCGGCAGGTCGCGGACCTCCAGGCCCAGGTCGCGGCGGCACGAGAAGGGGCCGGGGAGGAGGTCGCGCGGGAGGTCGCCCGGTTGCGCGCGGACATCGCGGCGAAGGACGCCCAGCTGGCGGCCCTGACCGAACAGCAGGCCCGGCTGGAACGCGAAGTCAGCCGGATCCGGGAGGCCTCGCCGGCCCCGGCGGCCCCCGCCGCGGCGCCCGGACCCGCTCGCCTGGTCGGGGTGGACTTCCAGGAGTCGGGCGGGGCCCCGACCGTGGTCCTGAAGGTCTCCGGCACCACCGACCCGGTCGTGGAGCGGACGGGAGAACGGTCCTACCTGCTGACGCTGAGGAACACGACCCTTCCCCAGCACCTGGCGCGCCGGCTGGACGTGTCGGCCTTCGAATCGCCGGTCCGCCTGGTGACGGCGTTCCAGGACGGGAATGGAACGGTCCGCGTGGCCGCGGACCTGTCCGAACCCGTGGGCCAGCAGGTCCGGGTCGTGGGGGACCGGATCGAGTGGCGATTCAGCGGTCCGGCCCCGGAGCAGATGGTCGCAGGCGCGGCGCCCACGCCGACCACGAAGGCCGGGACCCCGGTGGCCCAGGCGGCGGAGGTGGGCGCGCCTCCCCCCCCGACGCCCGAGATGGCCGCACCGGAAGGGACCCAGGATTCAGCGTACAAGAGACCCTCGCTCGTGCCCAAGAAGAAGAAGTACAAGGGTCGCCGGATCAATCTGACCGTGAAGGACGCCGACATCCAGAACGTCCTCACATTCCTCGCCCGGGAGGGCCGCGTCAACATCGTGACGTCCGAGGACGTGCAAGGCAAGGTGACGTTCCATCTGGAAGACGTGCCGTGGGACCTGGCGCTCGACATCATCCTCAAGGCCAAGGGGCTCGACTACGTCGTCGAACAGGGCGTCTACCGCGTGGCCCCGATCGCCAACATCCAGCAGGAGTTCGAGGCGCGGGTGAAGAAGCAGGAGAAGGCGCGCGAGCTCAAGCCCGTCATGGTTCGCCTCATCCCCGTGAACTACGGGGACGCCAACGAGATGATGAACCGGGTCGCCACCATGCTGTCCCCCAAGGGCACGGCCGTCGTGGACACCCGGACCAACACTTTGATCGTCAAGGACACGGAAGACTACCTGGCCGCGGCCGAGGAACTGGTGCGGCGCCTGGACCAACAGACGCCGCAGGTCCTGATCGAGGCCCGGATCGTCGAGGCGCGCACGACGTTCAAGGAGGACATCGGGATCCAGTGGGGCGGCCGGTTCGCCATGGCGTCGATCTATGGTAACGAGACGGGGCTCGTGTTCCCGAGCAGCATCGGGATCGCGGGCGGCGCGGACGACACGCGGGCCCCCACGGGCGGGATCGCCCTCGACACCCCCAACTTCGCGGTCAACCTGCCGGCCGCGGTCGGGGCCGGGTCCGGTGGCGCCCTCGGCATCCAGCTGGGGTCCATCGGGGGGGCCGCGAACCTGTCCCTGCGCCTGTCCGCGGCCGAGGAGCAGGGCGAGGTCAAGATCATCTCGTCTCCCCGCATCTCGACCCTCGACAACCGGAAGGCCTCCATCGCGCAGGGCGTGTCCATCCCGATCAGCGTCGTGTCCGCGGCCGGGGTCAACACCCAGTTCTTCTCGGCCGACCTGAGGCTGGACGTGACGCCGCACGTCACCCGGGACGGCCACATCGCCCTGAGACTGGACATCACGAAGAACGAGCCGGACTTCGGCAACCGCTCGGCAGACGGCAACCCGACCATCCAGAAGAAGGAGGCCCACACGGAACTGCTGATCCGGGATGGGGACACGACCGTGATCGGCGGGATCTACACGCGCAGCACCGGCAAGTCCTACAAGAAGGTCCCCCTGTTCGGCGACATCCCGATCCTGGGCTGGTTCTTCAAGAGCCGGTCGCGCAACGACGACCGCTCCGAACTCCTGATCTTCATCACCCCGAAGGTGGTCAACCGGGAGGTGGCGCTATGAAGACCCGGCGGCATTCAGCCCTGGCGGTCGCGGCCCTGTTGTGTGTGCCGCTCGTGTCCTGTCCCAAGGAAAACCCCCAGGAGATCCTCATTCTCGACGCAGCGCAGGTCACGAGGCAGACCCAGTGCGTGGTCCGGCCTGGGGCAGCCGCGCAGATCATCTCGCTGTACCGGGAGCTGGACCTCGCCATCACCAATCACTACTGGCTCTTCCCCCATTTCAAGAACATGCTCCCCCCGATCCAGGAAGTGGCGCAGGAGTCCACCTCGAACCTCTACCCACGGGAAACGCACTACGTCAACGTCCATACGGCCTACGTGCACGTGAACCTCGGGGCGTTCTACGGCGTGTCCCTGAGCACGAAAGAGCAGGCAGAGCTGGCTTCGCTCCGCGACGACGGGTTCGCGTTCCCGGTGGCCCTCGGCGTCGAGCCCGGCGGGGACGGCACGGTCGCGGTCGAGGCGATCCCCCCCGAACTCGGGAACCTCCTCCGAAAGAAGATCCTGACGTATCCGGGCGTGTCGAACCCCGGGATCTGGATCACCGTGGTCGTACAACTCGAGGGCCGGACCCAGGACCGGTGGAGCGTCCATTCCAACGAGTTCGAGTTCCCCATCAAGGTCTGTTACGGCTGCCTGATCCGACCGACGACGAACGACCCCAACGAACCCCCCTCCTCCGCGAACATCCCCTGCTTCCCGGGCCAGGATGAGGGCGTGGACAATACCTTGTGCCTGCTCGTGGCCCTGGACAAGGATGCCTGCTTCCCGGATTGACGCCGAAGGCCTGGCGAGGTGGTTCACTCCGGGAGGTTCATGCAAGTCGCCACGTCGTTCATGTCGCGCGCCTTCCAGGCGCACACGGAGAATCGAAGGTCGCCGGACCGGCAGCGTTCGCCGCACCGGTTGAAGATGGGCTCCCGGATCGAATCCGAACCGGCAACCGCCTGGACGAACCGCCGGCACACGGCCTGGCAGTCCGGCCGGCGCGATGCCGTCGGCGCGGCCGATGCCTCCGGGGATGAGGGCTCGCCCGAGGGACGCGGAGGGGGCGCCGCGGACGCGGGGACCGCTTCGGGGGGCGTGGCCGGCGGCGCGGGGAGAGGAGGTTCGGGCGTCGCGAGGACCGGCGGCGGCGCGGGAGCAGGTCCCGGGGGCTCGGGCGCCGGGGCCGCGGCCTGGACCATCCTCTCGATCAGTCGGGTCTCGTCCCGTCGGACTTCGACGTCTCCCGACCACTGCCACGAACCCGCCCGCAGCACCAGGCGATGATTCCCGGCGGGGACCCGCGACAGCGTGAGGGGCGTGGTCCCGACCGGCTGGTCATCCAGGAACACCTGGGCCCCCGGCGCATCCGTCACCACCGTGAGCCGCCCCCCGATCGGGGCGAGAGACAGCCGGACCTTCACGACCTCGCGCTCGCGAACCTCGACCGCGCCTTCCACGGCCTCGTGCCCGGGGGCCTCCGCGCGCACGACCTTCCACCGCGACCCCTTGACCCTCAGGAAGGCCTGCCCCTCGCCGACCCGGGCTCCGTCCACGAAGATGAGGGCCGAGCGGGGCTCCGCCTCGATGAACAGGAAGGCGGTCTCGCCCAGGGCCGGAGCGCGCCTGGCGCGGGTGCGACCCTCGGCCGCCGGGATCAGGTCCTCCGTGTCGGTCCATCGTTCGGGCTCGACGGCGGGTGGACCGTCCTCGGAGGGACGAGGCGCGACGCGGCGCCCAGGCGACCCCGCCTCCAGCCGTGCCGGCACGGCCTGGGTCCATGGCGACCCAGACTGCGCGACCTGCGACCCAGGCGATGACACCGGTCCCGGAGCGGGCGCCGCCGGCGTGTCCTGTGGCGTGGATCCACGCGCGCCGGCGCAGCCGCTGTCCAGCAGGGCCACCGCGCAAGCAAGAGTCGTGAGCCGGATGGCCTGGCCGGTTCGCTGCATCGGGCCGACTCCCCTTCGAGGTCCGGGGTGCATTGTGACAAGCCAACAACGACGCTGTCAATCCGGCCCATCCGCGAGCAATCCGCGCTGTAGGCGCGGATTGCGACGCGCCCGCAGCGCGGGCGCCGTGGGGGGTGCGGGGCCACAGTTCCGATGTGAAGGCCCGAAGGGCCGAACATCGGGGGGCCCCGACGCCGACCTGAACGAGCGCAGCGAGTGAAGGTCGGGAGCGGTCATCCGGTGGATGACCGCGTCGTCGGGGGACGTGCCAGTGGCACGTCCGATAACTGGGGAGGCACGAGGACGGCTTCCCGTGCCGTCCGAGTGCCACACGGGGCCC
>JBBIPO010000073.1:0-17037 GCA_037442805.1 Deltaproteobacteria bacterium | reverse complement strand
GGATGGTTGTGGGCCAGCACGAGGGCCGCTGCTCCCCTCCGCAACGCAGCCTCCATTACGCGGCGTGGATAGACGACCGCACGGTCGGTGGTGCCTTCTTCCAGTCGCTCGATCCCTTCACGGAGGAGGCGCAGTCCAGCGTCGAGATACGCTACTTCGAAGACCTCGTCGCGCAGGGCCCCGATTCGGGTGCGCCAGGTGTTCTCAAGATGACTTCCGTCTGCGAGCGGCTCCACACCTTCCGCGCGCTGCTGAAGGTAGAGCGTCGCAGCGGCCCGGATGATCCGCAGCGCCACGGGCGCCACGGAGCCGATGCCCTTGACCTCGCGCAAGTCGTCAACAGATGCGTCCAGGATCGCCCGCAGGTTCCCAAATCGCTCGATGAGAGCCTTCGCCGGTCGCTTCACATCGGAACGGGGGATCGCCAACGTCAAAAGCAACTCGACAACCTCGTGGTCGGCGAAGCCGGCGAGACCGGCCTTCATGAAGCGTTCACGAAGCCGCTTCCTGTGCCCGAGGTAGTGGAGATCAGACGCGCTCATCCGGTTCACTTTCTCCGTCGCTGTTTGGCCTTCGCCGGTCTCCCGCCCACGTTCTTGCTCGAGTCCAGCCACGCATCAACATTTTCTCTGCGGAATCGCCACTGGTTCCCGACCTTGGAAGCCGGAATTGTTCCGGTGTTCGCCATTCGATAGACCGTGTCGTTGCTGAGGCGGAGGTAATCCGCGACCTCCTCCAAGGTCATCAGTTTTTCCATGTGGCCCACCTCGTCGTCGGCTGAACTGACCATGGCGGGTTATAGTGTTTCAGAACGCTACGGCCTTGTCAACAAACTGCATTGGTCCAGCAGATTTTGCACTTCTGGTCGTTGATGACAGGCCACTCCACGGGAGGAAGAGGGCCGGTGCCGTGGTGTGGTGCAACAGTATTGAAAGGAGTAAACAATGGAGTAAGTTTCTTATTAAATAATGCTACATCACTAAACAGTACGTCATCATGGTAGGCACTAAATAATTCCTGTAATGTTCTATTGAATCGTTCGCAATGGGCGTTCACTTGCGGTTTCTTCGGGTACGTGAAGTAGTCGGTGATCCCGTTCTTCTCCACGTCTGCGCGAACTGTTTCGCGAACTCGGAGCCGTTGTCCGCCCGGACCGGACCGTCTTTCGCCGTCCCCTCGAATCGAGCCGATACGGGGTGACGCGCATCTTGTCCCGCGCCCTCGCGATGATCCACCCGGTCGGAGATTCCGAGGGGCAGGGGAGACTGCACTCGCGACAAGAGGGCTCGAGGAAGACACGGATCTTCGCCCGGCCGAGGTTCGGGATTTCCGTCCGCAGCCGTCGGATTCCTTCCACGATCACGTCCGGAGTGGCCGGTGTCCGACGCCGGTGAGGGGCCTTCGACTTCGGAATCAGCGCTCTGGGGTCGCCATGGCCTTCCTTAAGACGACGCTTCAGGAGAAAGAGGCTGTTCCTCGACATCCCGAAGGTATCCATTGCCGCCGTCACCCGTTGCTGTTGCATGACCAAGAGCGCGTGGTACCTCTTCTGCGCTACCTCCGGCAGGTCCTTCCACATCTGCGTGAGCCTTGCGGCCTCCTCGAACCCTCGAATCTCCTTGCACAGGTTGATGATCATCATCGAAGCCTCCAACTCCATCCCGACGACGAGGATCGCCGCATTCCTGTTCCATCAGCCATCGGACAAGGCCCGTTCAGCCTGACAACCCCTACCACCTCCACGCTTTCACGCCGCTATCTTGTCACCGGAAGGCGTCCAGTGAAGTGCATGTTCTTTAGGGACCTACGCAGGCGAGCGGGCCGTGGCGAGGAAGGGATCGATAAGATGAGGAAAGTCAGAAGACAAAGTCGTTCGGTGCCGACCCTTCGGCAAAGGCGATCTCGGGGTCCGTCGCGCCCAGCAGGATGGGCAGAGCCTGCCCCTGCAACTGAAGGCGAGCAGCCGGTCGTGCCCACACTCTGGGCACCGGACCCGGGCGAGGCGTCGGCCGAGCATTCCGCCGCGCCTGGCCCTCCGAGCATGCCTTCGATCTCGTTTTCCTTGGTGTCATGCCGTCCATGCCCATCACCTCCGGACGGCCTCTTGGCAGGACATCACTTCAGGTGGCCAGACCCCTTGGCCGGGCGGGTAGGGATGCACGCGGCCCCCGCGTTGGTCAGACGAACGGTCAGGGCCGCGGCGTAGGTGGTCTTCGGTCGCAGCGGCGAGACCACGGCCTCTCCGGCGACGGTCGTGACCGTCCCGATCTCCTGCGAGAAGGCGAAGACCACGCCGGCGGTCGTCCCCCAGCCGTCGAGCGCGTTCAGTTCGTCGTGAAGACTCGGATGCAGCGAGAACATGGGCTCGGCCGCGCTGTTCGCGAGCGTGAAGGACACGCGCAGGCCCGTCGGCGTGGTCGGGTCCTCGACAGCGAAGAGGTCGCTCGGAAACGGGATGACGAGCCCGCTCGCGGGGTCGAACACCGCCTCGGTCGGGCCCTGGCAGAACGCGAGTCAGGGCCCGTCGCTGGCGTCGGCCGGACCGTCCGCCTCGTCCGCCATCGGGATGTCCGCCACCGGGGTTTCCGTGTCGCCGGCCGCACCGCCGCGGGAACAACCGATCGCGAACGCCACCCACCAGCACGCCCCGAACGACGTTCGAGTCCCCATCGGCCGCTCCTCGTCCCCTGCCCTCGGCAGGCTCCACTCCGCGAGAACCCCGCGACTGGCGTCACGTCATGGCCTGCGCCTGCAAAGCCCGAGCAGCGCGAACAGGAAAGGCCAGGTCGCGCCCGGTCCCTGGACCCCGCCCGCCTGGCACCCGCCACCCGAGGACCCGGCGGGTGGCGGGCCAGGGTCCGCCGCGACCGCATCGGGCATGGAGCCTGCGTCGGAAGAAGGCAAGTCCTGCACCTCGTCCCCCGCGCTCGCGGGGTCCGGCGCCGCTCCCTCCGCGACGACTTCCGAGGAACCGGCATCCTCCGCGACCGGCTCGACGCCCGCTTCCGGGGCGGCGTCCCCAGCGGGTTCCTCGGGTCCGCCCGCATCGCTCGCGGCGTTCCCCGCGCCCTCGGCCACCGGCTCCGGGCCCCCATGCTCCGAAACCGGGGCCTGCATCGCATACCCGAATAACCGCTCGCGTCCGTCGTCCTCGGGCGCCAGGACCCCCCCGAGCGTCCGGAACACGACCTTCGCGTACGACTCCGCCCCCACGTCATTGACGTGGATCGGGTCGTGCATGTAGGGCTCGATGTCCTCGTCCGCCCATTCCGCGGCCACGTCCGCGATCAACAGGCCCGGGATCTCCGCGAGCCCCTCGCGCATCATCCCGATGGCGATCTCGAGCCCGCTCTGGACCACCCCGATATAAGCCTGCGGGACGTATTCGAGCCACTTCGTGGAGCGCGCGTAGTTCGGATAGACGGTCCACACGATGTCCGCCTGCGGATTCTCGGCGCGGATGGCGCTCACGATCAGGGCGGCGTTGTCGAGCGTCTGCTCGATGAGCTGCTTCGCGGCCTCCAGCGCCGCCGTGAGGTCCGTGAAGTCGAGCCCCGCGAGTTCCTGGAGGTCGTTGCCCCCGAGCGATACCGTGATCAGGTCTGCCTGCGCGATCCACGCCCGCGCCCCCTCGAAGGCCCAGTGTCCCGGAAGCCAGTCCCACGTGGTGCTGCCCTCATGGGCGAGGTTGTGGGTCTCGGCCTGCGGGAACAGGGCCTTGACCTTGTCCCCGAGGCGCTGCGGGTACGGCTGGGCCGCCCCGTACACCGGCGTCGAGTCGCCCAGGGCCACGTACACGGCCTGACCGGCCCCCTCGGCCAGGAGCCCCGCGAGGCGCGCCCCCGTGTTGCGCGAGGTGCACACCGGGTCCCCGTCCACGAGCGGGCGCAGCAGGTAGAGCCCATCCCCGATCCCCGCGAAGAGCGCCCGTCCCTCGGCGTCGGTGGAGACCTGATGCGTTCCGTCGCCACCCAGTAAGTCCACGAGGACTCCGGGCAGGGGCCCGTCCTTCAGGTCCAGACCCTGGACCAGGTCCGTCAGCGACGACCCGTTCCCGTCCGCATAGACCTTCACCGGGACGTCGGACGGGGCCGCGGCCGCCGGAGCCGCCGCGAGCACCATGCAGGTGACCAGGAACCGCCTCATCTCCTGTTTCCTCCCCAACAGGAGCCTTGCCTAGTATAACCGGAACATGTCTGTTCGCGGCTTGACATTGCTCCAGAGGAGTCCTGGTATCCTTCAGCGTCCCGGGAAGCGACGCCGCGAAAGGGGCACCGCTTCCCTTGCCAGAGCGGTCATGCCCGATGTGGCAGTACGACGAGGCCCAGGTCGCGCGCCAGGCGGAGATGCTGGCGAACCGCGTGCGCAAGCGGTTCGCGCACCTCGCGCGGTCGTTCGCCCGCCAGGGGGTCGAGGCGTTCCGCCTGTACGACTGGGACATCCCGGAAATCAGAGCCGTGGTGGACTGGTACGCCGGGCACCTGGTCGTCGCCGAGTACGAGCGCACGCAGACCGGACCGGCCTGGCTTCCCCGGATGGCCGAGGCCGTGGCCCGGGCCCTGGGCGTGCCGCCCGACCGCGTGCACCTGAAGCGCCGCACGACCGGCGAGGCCCGCGGGCGACGATACGGCCGTGGTCGGCCCGGGGGTCCGCCTCTCCCCGTGCGCGAGGGGGACTTGCGCTTCCTCGTGGACCTGGAAGGCCCGCTCGACACCGGGCTGTTCCCGGACCACCGGCGGACCCGGGCCTTGATTCGCCAAATGGCGCACGGCGCGGACTTCCTGAACCTCTTTTCCTATACGGGGTCCTTCACGTGCGCCGCCGCAGCGGGTGGGGCGCGGCGAACCGTGTCCGTAGACCGCTCGGCCACCCACCTGCTTCGCGCGCGCGAGAACCTTCGGATCAACGGACTGTGGGGCCCGGCCCACGCCCTGGTCCGCTCGGACGTCGGGGCCTTCCTGGACCGCACGGCGCGGACTCGGGAGCGCTTCTCATTGATCGTGGTGGACCCCCCGTCCTTTTTCCGGGACCGCGGCACGGGCGCGACCTTCGACATCGCCCGCGACCACCCGGACCTGCTTCGAAGGGTTCTTGGCGTCGCCTCCCCCGGGGCGGTCGTCTTCTTCTCGACCAACCACCGCCGGTTCGAGCCGCGCCTGGAGGGACTGCCGGTCCGCTCGTGGGAGGAGATGACCGCGCGGACGATGCCCGAGGATTACCGCGCGCACCCCGTCCACCGGTGCTTCCGGATGGTCGCGCGCTGAACTTGCGCAGCGGTGCAGATGGGGTCAGCAAGCCCGCGAGCGGGGCCCCAACCCCCCGGGCGAACGACCCCAGGGAAGTGAGCCCAGGGAGCAAGGCTCCTGCGGAGCGTTGCGTGGTTGGGGAGCCATCCGCCCAGGAAACCCGAGACGGTGGGGAAGAGCGGGATACGGGATTCGAACCCGCGACCTACAGCTTGGGAAGCTGTCACTCTACCAGCTGAGTTAATCCCGCCTTGTCAAAGACGGATGCTTGTGTACACCGCGTTCGCGGCGTTGTCAATCCCCTCGGAGTTCCCGCTTGACACGGCTTGGGGGAGGTGAAAGAAACGCCGCGACCGTGATGGCGTGGAGTCCGCCGATCATCGCCACGCCAGGGAGAATGTGGTTGGCGCAGGACCGGCCGCAAGCGGTTCAAACCGACAGGAAACGCCGGGCGCTCGTGTTCGTGGTCCTGATCGGCATCGTCAGTCTCTTCGCGGACATGGCCTACGAGGGCGCGCGTAGCATCACCGGACCGTTCCTCGCCCTGCTCGGGGCGAGCGGGGCCGTGGTGGGGGTCGTGGCCGGGCTCGGGGAACTCGTGGGCTACGGCCTGCGACTCGCATCGGGGTACCTCGCGGACCGGACCGGACGCTACTGGGGCATCGCCATCGCCGGATACGTCATCGCCCTGCTCGCGGTGCCGGCGCTGGCGCTCGCGGGGCGGTGGGAGGTCGCGGCCCTCCTGATGGTCGCGGAGCGGACCGGCAAGGCCATCCGGAGCCCGTCGAGGGACGTCATGCTCTCGCAGGCGGCCTCCCGGGTGGGGCGTGGCTTTGGCTTCGGTCTGCACGAAGCGCTCGACCAGATCGGCGCGGTGTTGGGGCCTCTGGCCGTGGCCGGGGTGCTGTCCTTGAACGGCAGCCACCGCCAGGCGTTCGCGCTCCTCGGGGTCGCGGCGTTGCTGGCCCTGCTGGCACTCGCCGCCGCGCGCGTGTCGTATCCGGACCCGAGCGAGTTCGAGCGTCGGACCCCGGCGGCTCGACCGGGCCTCGGGCGCGCCTTCAAGTGGTACCTCGTGGCGGCGGCCCTGGTCGCCGCGGGATACGCGGACTTTCCCTTGATCGCCTTCCGGATCGAGCGGGACGCCGTCGCGCCGGTCGCCTGGGTTCCGGTCCTGTATGCCGCGGCGATGGGCGTGGATGCGATCGCGGCCATCTTCTTCGGGAGGCTCTTCGACCGGTTCGGTCTTCCGGTGCTGGCCGGGGTCGCGGCGGTCTCCGCGGGCTTCGCCCCGCTCGTGTTCCTGGGCGACCTCCCGCTGGTCGCGGCCGGCATGGTCCTGTGGGGGCTCGGCATGGGCGCCCAGGAGTCCATCCTGAGGGCGGTCGTGACGAAGCTCGTCCCGGGGGACCGCCGCGGGACCGCGTACGGGGTCTTCAACGCCGGCTACGGGCTCGCGTGGTTTCTGGGAAGCGCCGCGATGGGGGTCCTGCTCGACCGGTCGGTCGGAGGGGTCGTCGCGTTCTCCGTCGCGGCCCAGGTCGTGGCCGTCGTGGTCTTTGTAGTCGTGGGTCGGTCCCTGGCCGTGGGTGCGTCCCGCCGCGACGAAGAAGCACAAGGGTAGAAGGTCCCGGAGGTCCGGGGCTTCCGGTCTCACGATGGGCCGACTTCGCGCCTGGCCCCGCGCACCAGAACGAACAGGACCGCGCCGGTCAGGGCGTAGGCCGCGGCGATGGCGAATGGACGGGGGTCCCCGGCCAGGTCTGGCCACGCCAGGGCCCCGCGCGGGTCCACGGAGTGGATCGCGCCCACCAGGCTCAGGGAAGCGAGGACCAGAAAGGTCAGAAGGGTCGCAATGGACCGGCGGTCCACCAGGAACGCGAGGGCCGCGCCCCACAGCATCGCGGTCAGGATGAACCCGCGGCCCAGGATGGCGAGGCCCTCGACCTCGCGCGCGAGCACGGGCCCCGGAGTCGCGCCGGCCGCGATCAACTGGCCCGCGTAAATGGACACGAGATACGCGAGCACCGGGATGACCGAAAACGCGGCCGCCTGCCAGTGGCGGCGCGGGGTCGCTTCGAACGCCTGGACCGTGATCTCGAGGCCCACGAACAGGAGGATGGGCGCGACCACGACCTCGGGCAGCAGGTGGATCACGGCCCCGAGGAGTCCCAGGACACCGCCCGCGCCGATGACGAGCCCCACGCCGAGCGTGTACCCGGCCCGCGCGCCCATCGCCTTGTACGCGGGATGCCCGATGTAGGGCGTGGACTGGGCCACACCGCCCAGGAGGCCCGCGACGAGCGTGGCCCCGGCCTCGACCAGCAGGATGTCCCGCGTGCGGTAGTCGTCCCCCGCGACCCGGGCCGATTCCGTCACGTTGATCCCGCCCACGACCGTCAGCAGGCCGAACGGGATGGCGATGGGCAGATACGGGAGCGCGGCCGGAAGCCCGGCCAGCACGCGCTCCAGGCCCGGCCAGGGTGCGTGCAGGCCTGGCGACAGGGGTTCCGAAGCCGCGGGGGGTTCCAGGCCCAAGGCTCGCAGGACCCACACCAGCACGAGGCCGCACGCGACCGCGGCCACCGCGCCCGGGACGCGGCCGGGCAGGGGCAGGCGCGCCACCAGCGCGAACAGGAGCACGCCGGTGGCCACGAGGCCCGCGACGGGCACCGAGAAGACCTTGAGGACCGGGAACAGCCCCAGCAGGGCCAGGCCGACCCCGGCCAGCGGCCCGAGCAGCCCCGCGCGGGGGATCAGCCGGACCACGACATCGCCCGCGAAAGACAGCGCGACCTTGGCCACGCCCATCCACACCAGCGAGGCCATGCCGACTTCCCAGGCCACAAACGGGTCCTGGGAGGCCGCGTAGGCCGGCCCGATCACCGCGACGGCCATCCCGATGGTGGAGGGCGTGTCGAGGCCGAGCGGCATGGCCGTGGCCCGTGGGCCCTTGCGAACGGCCATCCAGGTGTAGGCGAGGTCCCCGATCAGGACCCCGACCGCGGTCCCGGGGACCATGCGGGTCAGGACGAAGTCGGCCGGCATCCCGAAGACCGCGGTCAGGAGTCCCGTCAGGACGACGAGGTTAACCACGTTGTCCAGGAGGAGCGCGAAGAAGGCGTTGAGGTCGCCCGAGGTGACGTGCAGGCGCATGGTCATGCCCTACGCGAGCCGACGCTCGCGTCCCCATGGGAACCGGCAAGCGCCTTCAGGCTCGAAGCCACCCCGCCCTCGCGTCCCCATCAGAACGGAACCTGGTCGTCCTCGATGGCCGGGGGTTCGGCGGTGTCGGTCGCCGGGGGCTCGACCAGCGACGAGCCGTTCTCCTCGGCCTGGGGACGGCCCGGGCCAGGCCCCCCGATGAACTGGACCGTCTGGGCCACGATCTCGGTGGTGAACCGCTTCTGGCCCTGGCGGTCCTCCCACTGGCGCGTGCGCAGACGTCCCTCCACGAAGACGGTCCGGCCCTTGCGTAGGTACTCCTTGCAGTGCTCGGCCTGCTTGCCCCACACCGTCACGCGGTGCCACTCTGTCCGCTCCTGCCGGTTTCCGTCCCGGTCGGTCCAGGTCTCGTTGGTGGCCACGTTGAAGTGCGCCACCGGCTGGCCTCCCTGCGTGTAGGCCAGGTCCGGGTCCGCCCCGAGGTTGCCCATGATCAGGACCTTGTTCAACGATGCCATGACGTGCTCCTTCCGGTCCGGGGGTCGCTCGCGCCGCCCGGACCTGCCAGTAGAATGGCCCATCCGCTCAAAAAGCGGCACCCGATCTATCGTAAGAAACGGAAAAGCGTTTCATCGCCCGGATTGACGCGCCGATCCGCCACCCGATTCCCCGGACCCGACGCACGCCTCATGCAGGGACCGGACCAGGTCATTCACCTGGTCCTCCCGGACGACCACGGTCACGGCCGTCGGGGTCGCCACGACCCCGAGCACCTCGCCGAACCGCTGGAGGCACCGCGTCCATGCCCGCCTCACGTCCTCTGCCCCGAGGGCCTCGCCGACCACGGTCACCGTCCCCAGACCGCCCTGGACCCGAGCCCCGTCGGCCATCCGGCCCAGAGCGCCGCGAACCCGCGCCTCCGCCGCCCCATCGAAATCCGGCCGCAAGACGAACATCGTGTCACCCGCCGGGGTCCGACACGCGAAGTCCACCGCCGCCGGTACGTGGTCCAGGCCTTCCAGGGTCTCGAAGAAGGCAGCCCCTGCGGGCGCCTCCACGACCCATACGCCCTTGCGGCTGGTCACGCCCGTGACGGGCCTCCACGGGGTTGGCGGGTCGAGCCGGACCACTGAACCGCCGGCGTCGCCACGAAAGGACGAGCGCGTATAGATCGCGATCCCGGCCCTGCGTGCGAACTCGACAGCGTCCGCGTTCAGGACCTTGGCCCCGTGGCGGGCCAGGGCGATCATCTCGTCGTACGAGACCTCCTCGAGTCGCTTCGCGTCCAGCACCACCTTGGGGTCGGCCGTGTGGACCGCGTCAATGTCGGAGTAAATCTCGCAGTGCGAGGCGCCGAGCGCCGCGGCCAGGGCGACCGCGGTCGTATCGCTGCCCCCGCGACCCAGGGTCGTGATCTCGCGCCGGTAACTGACGCCCTGAAACCCGGCCACGATGACGACCTTGCCCGTCTCGAGCTCGTCGAGGACCCGGAAGGGGCGCACCTCGACGATCCGCGCCCGGTTGTGGCTCGCGTTGGTGATGATCCCGCACTGCGACCCCGTGAACGAGATCGCGTCCACCCCGAGGGCCTGGATGGCCATGCTCAGCAGGGCCATCGTGATGCGTTCGCCCACGGTGAGGAGCATGTCGAGTTCCCGCGAGGACGGGGTCGGGTTGATCTGCATGGCCATGGCCAGCAAGGAATCCGTGGTCTTGCCCATGGCCGACACGACGACCACGACGTCGTGGCCCGCGCGTTTCGTCTCGACCACCCGCCGGGCCACGGCCTGGATGCGCTCGATGTCCGCGACCGACGAGCCCCCGAATTTCTGGACGACGATCGCCACGTCCCGATCCTTCCAGTCGCGTTCGTTTCATATCCTGTTCGCGGGCCGTTGTCCACCTTGTCACGCTCGCGCGCGAGGGCTAGCATCCAGGACGGACGATGGAGCGCACATGGCCAACCGGACCTGCTCGATGCTCGCGGTTTTCGTGGGGATGCTCGCGTTCGGACCGACGAGCGCCCTCGGGGAGTTCGGCGACGTGCGCCGGGTTCGCGACGGGACGGCGTATACCCTCGAGAAGGGGGAGTTTTCGGTCGGGGTCCTCGGACCGATGCAGTTCGGGGTCCTGGACGAGTTGACCGTGGTTACGCACCCGGTCCTGCACCTCCTGCTGACGCCGAACGGGGTGCTGCGCGGGAAGGTCCTGGACGGGCCGGTCGCCCTCGCCCTGAACCTCGGCTACATCCAGACGTTTCTGGACCCGAGGCGCCTGCACTTTCCCGGGACCCTGTCGTTTTTTCCCTTGGTGACCGTGCCCCTGTCGCCCCGGGTCGCCCTGTCCGGCCAGGTCGGGTACTTCCTGGACATGTCGCCCGTGGCGCACGGCGTTGCGTTCGGAGGGGGGGTAGCCGTCCTGGTCTCTCCCTCGGACCTCCTGAACCTCCAGGTCCAGGACGAGTACTACCGCGACCCGGCGGGCCTCCGGCGACCCACGATTCTGTTCACCTACACGCACGCCTTCTATCGCCTGCACGTCCGGGCCGGGGTCGCCGTGGGCCGCTTCCCCATCCAGGTGGGTTCCGCGGCCACGGACATCCGGAACCTGCCCGCGTATCCCATCGTGGACGTGATGTGGGTCCTGTAGCCGTGGGGGTTCAGAGGCTCTGGGCCGGCGGGGCCTGGACCGTGGATGGGTCCACCGAGGTTGGCGGGGTCGTCGGGCCGAGGGCCGGGGGTGACCCGGGAGCCTGCCCGGCCTGGCGGCGGGCCTCGTCCAGCATCCCGCGCACGCGGTCCATCTCGGGCGTGGTGGTCCGCGCGCGTTCCTCCCCGAGCGCGGCGGGGGTCATGGGTGCCTCGCTCGCACGCAGGCCGGGTCGCGGCATCTCGACCCCGGCGGTGCGCCCCGCCTGCAACAGCAGCGTGTTGTACAGCGAGCGCAGTTCCTCGGAACCGTCCGCCTCGACGCGCCGGCGCAACTCGTCGAATCGGGCGGCCTGGGCCGCGGGGGGCGTGGCGTAGTTCTGCGCGCCGCGTTGCAGTTCCTCGACCAGGACGTGGATGCGGGCCAGGTTGTCGGCGCGCTCCGTGGCCGAAAGGGCGGGGCGCGGCGAGGGCGGCGCGGCATCGGTCGCCTCGGGACCGGCCGGGGCCGGCGCCGGCGGCGGGGTCGGGGTGGCGTCTGGCGTCGTTGGAGACAAAGACGCCCCAATCGAAGCCGCGACGGGGGGTGGTCCGGTGGGGGCGGCCTCGACGGGCGTTTCGGATTCCGCCGGGGTGGCGTACAGCCTCGCGGCCTCGGCCAGTTTGGGTTCCACGACCTTCCGGCACTCCGCCAGGCTCGCCGTGGTCGGGACCGCGAGGGCGGCCACTGACACTTCTCCGCAGGGTCCTGGCGGGATCCCGAGGGCGTTGCACCGCGCGGTGGCATACGCCTGGCAGGTGGCGTGACCAAACTCGGGCGAGTAGGGGAGGGTGGCGGCCGGGGTGCGATCCTCCCGCGGCGGGGCCGCGGGTGATGGCATCGTCGGCGATGACCAGGAACGCAGAGAATCGAAACTCTCCCGGTCCCGGGCGCGCCGCACGTGGTCGATCCAGAAGGGAAGGGCCAGGGCCAGCGCCACGAACACCCCTGCCGCAACCAGGGACGCCTTGTAGTAGCGGGCTCGTCGCGGGTCGCGCGGGGCGAAACGCGGTCGCCGGGGTCCGCCCGGTCCCTGACCGGGGAGGCTGCTTCGCTCCTCGATGTGCGAGGAGCGACCCCTGTCAGCCTGCCCCGCGGGTCTGCCGGCTCCGAGGGCGGTTGTGGGCCGCCCCGTGGTCCTCGGAACCGTCGGTCGTGGACCCGGGGGTCGCGTGGGCTCTGGCATCTCTCTCTCCAACGCGAGCGCGAACTGCCTCGATGATACCATCGAGTCTTGGCGGCTGGCCAAAGGGAGGGACAATCCGCAAGGATACGGATGGCGTCCCGAGGGTCGGCGGGCCCGATCGTGCTATCATCACCCCGTGAGCGACCCCTCCTGCGACATCTCGGTCGTGTTTCCGGTCTTCAACGAGGTGGACAACCTGCGGGACCTGTACCGGGAGGTCGTGTCGGTCCTCACCGAGCTGGGTCGTCCGTTCGAGATGATTTTCTGCGACGACGGGAGCACGGACGGGTCCCTGGAGGTCCTGAAGGAACTTGCCACTCGCGATGAAAGGGTCCGGGTCATCGCCTTCGCGCGGAACTACGGCCAGACCGCGGCGCTGGACGAGGGCTTCCGCGCGGCGAGCGGGCGCATCGTGATCCCCATGGACGCGGACCGCCAGAACGACCCGGCGGACATCCCGCGTCTGCTCCGGCGCCTCGAGGAAGGCTACGACGTCGTGTCGGGCTGGCGCCACCA
The DNA here is from genome assembly GCA_037442805.1 of Deltaproteobacteria bacterium. Lineage (GTDB taxonomy): Bacteria > Myxococcota_A > UBA9042 > DTJE01 > DTJE01 > DYKK01. The sequence goes on along the minus strand of JBBIPO010000073.1, from coordinate 4,236 downwards.
GCGACGGGACGCCTTCTGGACCAAGACCCTGCCCTCGCGCGTGGCCAATCGCATCGTGTCGCTCGTGACCGGGGTGGACCTGCACGACTACGGGTGCACCCTGAAGGCGTACCGCAAGTCCATCCTCCAGGACATCCGGCTTTACGGCGAGATGCACCGTCTGATCCCGGCCTACGTCCGCTGGGCCGGGGGAACGGTTGCCGAGATGCCGGTTCGCCACCGCCCGCGGACCGCCGGCCGCTCGAAGTACAACCTGGGCAAGTCCGTGCGGCTCGTCCTGGACCTCCTGACCGTGAGGTTTTTGCTGGGGTACTCGACCAAGCCCCTGTATTTCATCGGCCGCTACGGGCTGCTGGCCTGCGCGCTGGGAACGCTCAGCATGACGTGGACCGTCCTCAAGAAGCTGATCTGGAGGGAACCCTTGTACACGGACCCCTTCTTCTTGGCCGCCATCTTTCTGTTCCTGGCGGGGTTCCAGTTTCTGTTTTTCGGCCTGCTCGCCGAGATGAACATGCGCATCTACTTCGAGACGCGCGGCAAGCCGCCGTATCAGGTGAAGGCCCTCATCAACTTTCCCGGCAAGCCCGCTCCGCCCGAGGCATCCCCTGATGCGACGACGTGAGGACGTACCTGGGCGGTCCGGTCCGCCACGTGAGGCGTGACCATGTGCGGTATCGCGGGGTTTTTGCGACCAGGTCCGCCCGAGCCGGTGGACGGCGAGGTCCTGCGCCGCATGACCCGGACCCTGGCCCATCGCGGCCCGGACGACGAGGGATTTTTCGAAGGGGACGGGGTCTTCCTCGGGCACCGTCGTCTGTCCGTGATTGACATCGAGGGCGGGCACCAGCCCATCGTGTCCGAGGACGGCCAGGTCATCGTTGTTTTCAACGGAGAGATTTACAACCACAAGGACTTGCGGCGGGATTTGGAGGCCCGGGGGCACGTCTTCCGCACGCGGACCGACACCGAGGTCCTCGTCCATCTGTGGGAGGACGAGGCCGAAGGCCTGCTGCCGCGGCTGAACGGGATGTTCGCGTTCGCCCTGTGGGACCGGCGGGACCGGACGCTGATGCTCGCGCGGGACCGCATGGGCAAGAAGCCATTGTATTGGGGCGAGTTTTCGGGGGAGTTCGTGTTCGCCTCCGAGGTGCGGGCCTTGCTGCAACACCCCCTCGTGCCGCGGGAGGTGGATGCGGAGGCCTTGTTCGCGTTCTTGACGCTCGACTACGTGCCCACGCCCCGGTGTATCCTGCGCGGTGTGAGCAAGGTCCCGGGCGGGGGGTACGTCGTGATCCGGGACGGCCTAGCGCGCGAGGGGACCTACGCGGACATTCCCGTCCCGCGCGAGTGCGAGAGGGTCGGCCCCGGGGAAGCCGCCCGGCGTGTCTTCGATACCCTGGTCGCGGCCACCGGGCGGCGGCTCGAGAGCGACGTCCCGCTCGGAGTCTTCCTGTCCGGGGGGCTCGATTCGACCGCGGTCGTCGCCGCGATGGCCGAGCACGTGCCCGCGGCGCGGGTCCGCACGTTCACGGTGGGCTTCGACGACCCCTCGTACGACGAGTCCGGACCGGCCCGGTCCGTAGCCGCCCACCTCGGGACCGAGCATCACGAGCGGATCCTGACCGGACAGGATGCGCTTGCCATCGTGCGGGATTGCGCCGGGGTTGCGGACGAGCCCCTCGGGGACTATTCGCTGATTCCCACCCATTTGCTGGCGCGCTTCGCTCGGGAGCGCGTGACCGTGGCCCTGTCCGGGGACGGTGGGGACGAGTTGTTCTACGGCTATCCCACGTTTGCCGTGCATTGCTGGGCGGACCGGGTCGCCCGCCTGCTGCCGCGGGTTGCCCGGGAGCGGTGGGTGCCCGCCCTGGTGAACTGGCTGCCGTCGTCCGACGCGGACTGGAGCCTGGAATACCGCCTGAAGCGCCTGGCGCGGGGGCTGCGCCACGGGCCATTCGCGCGCCACTTCGCCTGGATCGGCGGGCTGGACCCCGCGCTCGCACGGTCGGTCCTGCACGGTGACCTGCGCTCGCACCTGTCCGGCGAGGCCCCTTACCCGGACGTGGACGCCGTGGTCGAACGGGTGCCGGCGTCGGGGGACATGCGGAGGCTGGCCTACCTGTACGCGCGCCTGTACCTGCAAGACGGCGTCCTGGTGAAGGTGGACCGGGCCTCGATGGCGGTGGGGCTCGAGGTTCGCTCGCCCTTCCTGGATCCGGACATGGTGGCGCTGGCGTTCTCGTTGTCCCCGGGCCTTTCGATGAGACGGCTCGCGACCAAGGTCCTTCTGCGGCACGCTCTGAAGGGCCGCGTACCCGACGCCATCCTGCGCCGTCCCAAGAAGGGGTTCGGGATGCCTTTGGCCCGCTGGCTTCGAACAGACCTGAAACCGTTGATGCTGGAACTGTTGTCTCCACGGCGCCTGGCTCGCGAGGGCCTCTTCGACCCCGAGGTGGTCAGGACCCTGGTCGAGGCCCACCTGTCGGGTCGAGAGAACCTGCGCAAGGAGCTGTTCAATCTGATGGTTTTTGAACTGTGGATGTCGCGATATCTGTTGTAGTGATGCATTCGCAATGACAACAGACAACCACGCCCTGGTACCCGATTGCGCGGACGTCGTCGTGGTCGGCGGCGGATTCGCGGGGGCCTCGACCGCCTGCTTTCTGGCGCGGCGGGGCATCCGGGATGTCGTGCTGATCGAGGCCGAGGACCAGTTCGGCGTCCACGCGAGCGGCCTGAACGCGGCCATGGCCCGTCAGGTGACCTCAGACGGGCTGACCACCGAGGTCCTGCGGGCGTCCGTCGCGGGGATCACGAGGGACGACGGGTTCTGGTCGGACGCGGTCGCCGTGCGGCCGCTCGGTTCCCTGTTGCTGGTCGGTCCAGGCGAGTCCCCGCTGCTTCGGGCCGCGGAGCAGGCCGCGCGAGCGGGCCTCGATTGCCGGGTCATCGGCCGGGCGGAGGCGGTGGCTCGCGTGGACGTGCTGGAGGACACGGAATTCGACCGCGCGGTCTTCACCGCGAGCGATGGGGTCGTGGACATCCACGCCCTGTTGTGGAGGTACCTCCGCGAGGCGAGGGCTGGCGGGGTGCGGCTGGCTTCAGGTGCCCGTGTCGAGGCCGTGGAGACCGAGGCGGGTCGCGTGCGCGCGGTCCGCACGACCCGCGGTCGCGTGGGGTGCCGAGTGCTCGTGAACGCGGCAGGCGCGTGGGCCAACCGACTCGCGGCCCTGGCCGGTCTCGGGCCCCTCCAGATGCGGGCGTATCGTCGCCACCTCGTGACCACGCCCCCCTTGCCGTTCGTCCGATCAGACTGGCCCTTCGTATGGGATACTGTGCACGAGTACTACTTCCGCCCCGAGGTGGGCGGCCTGCTCCTGTCCCCGGGTGACCAGGACCCCGCGGAGCCGGGTCCGGTCTCACCCGACCCGCGGGCGCTCGAGACCCTAGCCGAGAAACTGGCTCGCCACTGCCCGAGGCTCGCGAGGATCCCGGTGTCGCGCTGGTGGGCGGGCCTGCGCACCATCACGCGGGATGGGCGCTTCGCCGTGGGGTGGGACTCGCGGCTGGACGGATTCTTCTGGGTCGCGGGCCTGGGAGGGCACGGGATGACCGGCTCCTGCGCGGTGGGCCAGTTCGCGGCGGACCTGGTGGCGGGCCGGCTCGCGGACGATCGGTGGCGGGAAACCATGGACCCAATGCGGCTCGCGTGACGCCACGCGGACGCGATCAGGCGTGCTTGCGGAAGTACTCCTTCGAGCCGACCGGGTCGGGCTTCATCGCCTCCTTGCCGGGCTCCCAGTCCGCCGGGCACACTTCCCCGTGCGTCTTCGAGAACTGAAGAGCCTGGAGGACGCGCAGGACCTCGCGCGTGTTGCGCCCGATGTTCAGGTCGTGGACGGTCTGGTAGGCGACCTTGCCGTCCGGGTCAATGATGAACAGGGCGCGCAGGGCCATGCCGCCCTCGAGCAGGACCCCATAGTCGGCCGCGATCTTCTTCGTGAAGTCCGCGACCAGCGGGTAGCGCAGTTTCTCGAGGCCCCCGTCGTTGCGCGGCGTGTTCACCCACGCGAGGTGCGAGAACTTCGAGTCCGTCGAGACCCCGATGACCTCGGCGTTGAGTTTCTTGAACTCCTCAAGGTGATCCTCGAAAGCCGTGATCTCCGTGGGGCAGACGAACGTGAAGTCCAGCGGGTAGAAGTAGAGCACCACCCACTTCCCCCGGTACTTCGACAG
>JBBIPO010000072.1:0-17062 GCA_037442805.1 Deltaproteobacteria bacterium | reverse complement strand
GCGTCCTCATCGGCCCGGACGGCGAGGAGCGGGTTCCCCGGATGCCGAAGGAGGAACTCGCGGACCTCCTGCTGGACCGAGTGGCGACCCTGCTGGTCCACGGGTGACCCGAGGGCCGCGAGCCCGGACCGGACGGCGGTCATGGAAAACGACCTCAAGACCTTCCTGGAGGAGGCGGTCCAGGCCCTGGCCCGGCGCCTGCGCGTCGAGGAGCGAGCGCCGGGATTCCTGCCGGTGAAGGACTCCCCTCCGCAGGCCGGTCCCTCGGGGGTGGCGACCCATCCTTTCCCCACGGACACTCCGCGACTTCCGGCCTCGCCACCCCCGGACGGCCGGAGTCCCCCGCAACCGCGTCCAGGTCGGGTCCAAGGGACTGCAACCGGGCCGCCGCCGCTCGCGCCGCTCCCCGACGACCTCGATGCCCTCGCGCGGGTGGTCGCCGACTGCCGGCGCTGCCGGCTCCATGCGGCCCGGACGCGCACCGTGTTCGGCGAAGGCCGCGTGGGCTGCGACGTCATGTTCGTGGGCGAGGGACCCGGGGCAGAGGAGGACGCGACCGGCCGGCCGTTCGTGGGGAGGGCCGGCCAGTTGCTGGATCGGATGATCGCGGCCATGGGCCTGGCTCGCGAGGAGTGCTACATCGCGAACGTAGTGAAGTGCCGTCCCCCGCACAACGCGACTCCGACTCCGACCGAGGCGTGGGCCTGTCGCCCTTACCTGGACAAACAGATTGACCTGGTGAAGCCACGGGTCCTGGTGGCCCTGGGACGCAGCGCGGCCATCGCGCTGACTGGTCGCGAGGACGCCGTGGCCCGCCTGCGCGGCACGTGGTTTCACTATCGGGGTCCCGTGGCGGACCTCCTGGCCGGACACGAACGGGATGACATTCCCGTGCTGGTCACGTATCATCCGGCCGCCTTGCTGCGGAACCCGGATTTCAAGCCGCACGCGTGGCGGGACTTGCAACTGGTGATGGCCAGGATCGGAAAGGCGGTGTCCCCGAGGGGGGGGCGCGACGCGGACGGTGGGAGGTGATGCCGATGGAGCGAGCGGGAATTCGATACGGGACGCATCGGGTGAAGGACCCGCCGGGGTGCCTGCCCCAGGCCGCGAGGGTCCTGGACAACTCGCTGCCGATCCATCCGACCGAGATCCTGATCGACGTGGAGATGCTCAATGTGGACGCGGCCTCGTTCACCCAGATGAAGGTCGCGGCGGGTCATGACCCGGACGGGGTCGCGGCGCTCATCCTGAAGACCGTGGCGGAGCGCGGCAAGCAGCACAACCCGGTCACGGGGTCCGGCGGGATGCTGACCGGACGCATCCGGGAGATCGGCTCCGAGTACCGGGGAAGCGTGGACGCGAAACCGGGGGACCGGGTCGCGACGCTCGTGTCCCTCTCCCTGACGCCCCTTCATCTGAACGCGATCCGGAAGGTGTACCTGGATCGGGACCAGGTCGCGGTCGAGGGCTACGCGATCCTGTTCGAAAGCGGCGTGGCGGTGCGGATGCCGGACGACTTCTCGCGGGACGCGGCCCTGGCGATCCTCGACGTGGCCGGGGCCCCGGCCCAGACGGTTCGGCTCGTGCAACCCGGGATGGACGTGGGGGTCATCGGGACGGGCAAGTCCGGGCTTCTGTGCGCGGCCGTGGCGAAGAAGGTCCTGGGCCGCACCGGGCGCGTCTTCGGCGTGGCCCGCCGGCAGGCGTCTCTGGACGAGATCGCCCGTTTCGGCTACCTGGACGTGCCGATCCTCGCGGACGCGACGAATCCCGTGGCCGTGTTCGAGGCGGTCCACCGGGCCACGGACGGGCGCCTGCTGGACGTGGTCCTCAACACGACCAACATTCCCGGGACCGAGATGGCCGCGGTCCTGGCCACGAAGGACGGGGGCGTCTGCTACTACTTCAACATGGCGACGTCGTTCACGGCGGCGGCGCTCGGCGCCGAGGGCATCGGCAAGGACGTGACCCTCCTCATCGGGAACGGGTACGTTCCGGATCACGCACGCATCTCGCTGGACCTGGTTCGGTCTGACCCGCGGTTGAAGGCCTACTTCGAATCGAGATACGGCCAGCCATGAGTTACCCCTTCCGGACGGGATTCATCGAGGTCATTTGTGGTCCGATGTTTTCGGGCAAGAGCGAGGAACTGATCCGCCGCCTCCGCCGAGCCCGGATCGCCCGCCAGCGGGTGCAGGTCTTCAAGTCGTCCCTGGATGATCGATACGACTCGAACCGGATCGTGTCGCACTCGGATCAATCGCTCCAGGCGGTCGTGGTCAAGACCCCGGCCGCCCTGATCGAGCGCGTCGAGGACCGCACCGAGGTCGTGGGCATTGACGAGGTCCAGTTCTTCGACGCGACGATCGTCGAGGTGTGCGAACGCCTGGCCAACCTGGGCAAGCGGGTCATCGTGGCGGGGCTGGACCTGGACTACCGGGGCATCCCGTTCGAGCCGGTCCCGCAGTTGATGGCCGTGGCCGAGTACGTGACCAAGACGCTCGCCGTGTGTGCCCGGTGCGGGGCCCCGGCGAGTCGGAGCCAACGGATCGTCCCCCGGGCGGAACGCATCGTGGTCGGGGCGGGCGACACCTACGAGGCCCGCTGCCGTCACTGCTTCGAACCAGAACTGACCTCGCAGTTGACAATGGAATTGCAGGGCTGATTCCTTTCGAGTATCGTTGCGGCCCGGGGCGGCGACGCGAGCGCCGCGGGGTCCTGGGGGACAGGTCCTGGACGGGGAGGTGAGTCCCATGAAGCGAGCGGTGGCGTTGGGGGTCCTGGTCGCCTTCGGGACCGTGGGTTGTTACAGCACGTACCAGATCCCCCGGTCCGAACTCGAGACCCTCCAGAGCAGCGAGACCGGGACCGCCACGGTCCGGGACACCGAGGGCCGGGAGGTCGCGGTCAAGGACGACACGCACCTGTACGTCCGCTCCAAGGGGGGCAAGCGCTATCCCCTCACCCCGTTCAACTTCCGGATGACGGAGTCCCAGATCGTCGCCTCGGACCGCGACTACATCCTGGACCTCGCGAGCCTGAAGGACGAGGCCGAAGTGGACCACGTCAGCACCTGGAAGACGGTGACCCTGATCTCGCTCGGGGCCGCGGCCCTCGCGGGCCTGATCGTCGTGACCGTCCTGTCCGCCAAGTCCAAGGCGGGCCAGCAGTACTGACGCCTGACCAGCGGGGGAATCGGTTTGTCCCGCCCGCCAACCCCGCGCGACCCGCCCACCGCAGACTTCCGTTCCGGGTCGTCCCGGGTCCGTTCGAACCGTCGGGTCGTCGTGGCGCTGCTGGCCGCGGGGGGGGCCCTCGCGCTCGCGGCCGGGGTCGCGGCGGGACCCCGGCTCCTCGAGGCCTGGGCCTCGTCGCGCATCGAACGCGCGCTCGGGCGCCTGCCGGGGAGGGTGACACTGGGGCCGGTGGAACTGCGGGGCGTGCAGACCCTCGAGGTCTCGGGGTTCGTCTGGGAGGACGGGGCGGACTGGGCGGTGCGCGCCGGACCCATCACGGTCGAGGTGGACTGGTTCGCGGCCCTCTTCGGGGGCTTGCCGGTCCGGGAGGCGAGGGTCCGGGGCCTCGACCTCCGCCTGGGTGACCCGGCCCACCCGTTCCCCGGACTGGCCGAGGCCCAGGCCCGGGCGCGCGCGCTGCTCGGGGCTGGCGGCGGGGGACCATCCCCGGGCGGCCGGGGCGCCCGGGCCTGGCCGTCCGTGCACGCAGAAGGGATCACGGTCGCAGTCCACGTGGCCGGGGGCCTGGGCGCGACCCTGACCCACGCAACGCTTTGCGTGGGGCCCCGCGAGGGGTCCCTGGACGCGGTCGAGACCGGCGTGGCCCTCGAAGGGGACGTGCGACTCCAGGACGGCGTGTCCCGCACGCTGAAGGCCGAGGGCGCGTGGTCGTCGTCGGGCTGGAGGGAGGCGGACGTGAGCGTGACGCCCCCGCTCCTGTGGGACGGGCCACGGGGACGGGTCGGTGCATCGGGCGTTCGCCTCCGACCCGGCGAGAGGACCCTCCTCGCCCCCTCGTGGGTCCCGCGGAGCGGATTCTCGGTCGAGGCCGAGGAGGTCGCCCTCCGGCTGGAGGCCGCCCGGACCGGTGCCGACTCGTCGTCGGAACCGGCGTCTCCGAGAAGCGGCCCGCCGAGGCCCGGACTCGACCCGCGCTGGCCCGCGCCGATGCGGGCCCTGCTGGGGGACCGACGCCCCACGGAGGTCGAGGTAGCGCGGCCCGTCGTGGTGCTCGACGTCCCCACCATCGAAACGACCCCCGCGGTTCCGGACACCGCCCCGCCGCCCCCTCCCCCGCGGGAAGGAGCCTTTCGCGAAGGCCTCGTGAACCGGTTCACCGGCTTCGACCAGGCGATCGCGGGCGTGGTGGACGCGGCGTCGTCGCTGGCCGGGTGGCTCCCGCTGGACACGGTGCGCGTGCACGGGGCCACCGTCCGGTACCGGCGGGACGGCCGTCCGTTGCCACAGTCCCTGGCCCACCTCGATGCCTCCCTGACGCGCGACCGCGCGACCGGGGACCTCTCGGGGCGTATCACTTTCGAGTGCCCGGAAGCGGCCTTCGGGACGAACGAGGTTGTGGCGTCCTTCTCGCCGGCCCGGCGGTCGGGGGTCCTCTCCGCGCGCATCCGGCGTCTGCCGCTCGGGCCGTACGCGGGCCTGGCACCGGACTGGTTTCGCGCGTCGCCCGACACGGTGCTCGCGGACACCGAGGTCGAGGTCCGACTGGAGTCCGACGCCTCCAGGGTCGTCGTCGAGGGGACCCTGGCCGTGGAGGGGGCCGGTCTTTTCTTCCCGGCAGTGGCGTCCGCCCCGATGACGGACGTGGTCGTCGGGGTCCAGGGCCGTCTCGTGGTGGACCGGTCCGACGCCTCGGTGCAGGTGGAACGCGGCCTCCTGTCCTTCGGTCACCTGCGCGTCCCGTTCGATTTCCAGGCCGAGCGCCTGACCACGTGGCCCAGGGTGCGCCTGTCCGCCCGGATCGAGCGCATCCGGGCCCAGGACCTGGTGGACTCCGTGCCGCGCGACGTCATCCCCGCGCTGAAGGGGGTGAGGCTCGCGGGGTCGTTCGCGGCCACGGCCGAGATGGACGTGGACACCCGGGACATGGCGGGCCTCCGGTTCGATTTCCGGCCGGACGTGGCGGACCTGACGATCCTCGACCCCGGGCAGGGGGTCAACCTGGACCTCCTGCGCACCGAGTTCTACCACCGCATTGACGAGGGTGGCGGGAAGGTGGTCGAGCGCGTGGTCGGGCCGTCGTCCCCGTCGTGGATCCCGCTCGAGGAGGTGCCACGCTTCGTGGTGGACGCCCTGACCACGAGCGAGGACTCCCAGTTTTTCCAACACCACGGGTTCTCGCTCGCCGGGATTCGCCGGTCCCTGCGCGTGAACCTGGAACGGGGGGGGTTCTACCAGGGGGCGAGCACCCTGTCGCAACAACTCGCCAAGAACCTGTTCCTGTCGCCCGAAAAGACGCTCGCCCGCAAGCTGCAAGAGGCGTTCATCACCTGGCAACTCGAACGGTTCCTGTCCAAGGAGAAGATCCTCGAACTGTATCTGAACGTCGTGGAATGGGGACCGGAGGTCTTCGGGTTGCGGGAGGCGGCCCTGCACTACTTCGGGAAGACGCCGGCCGAACTGGACCCGCTCGAGGCGGCGTACCTCGTGTCCATCCTGCCGAATCCGAAGTTGTTTCACCGCCACTTCGAGGCCGGCGAGGTCCCACCCGCCTTCGACCGGCGCGTGCGCGGCCTCCTGGGCGAGATGGTCCGGCGGGGTCTGCTGTCCGGGGACACCGTCGCGCGGCTCCAGGGCGAGAGGATCCGATTCGCGGGGTCGCGGGCGCCGGCCCCTGTTCCTTTGGACGAAGAACCGCCCGCACCAGTTCCGGACGAGGAGTTCTCGGACGACGGCTGATCGTCAGTCCTGGTCGAGGCGACGGGACCGGCGGAGTTCCTCCATCACCTTGCGGTACTGGATATCCCAGGTGCTGGTTCCTTCCTGGAGGTTGCGGATGCGGCGCCGGACCTCGCTGTCGAGTTCCTCGTCCGCGGCGAGGTGCTTGCGCAACACCGGCGCGAGGTGGACCGCGATCTCGTTGTCCATCCCGTACACCTCCTCGACATGCCGGCTATGGATCAGGGCCTCGATGATCTGGGTGATCAGATACTCGATCGCCTCCTCGTCGATCCCGAACGAACGCTCCCGCGCGATCTGGGCCCGGATCTTCTTGAGGTCCGAATGACTTCGCTTCTGCGTCGCGATGATGTCCCGGGCCTGGTCCGTGATCTCCCGCTCCGCCCGGATGTATTCCTTCAGGACGGACTCGACGTCCAGGATCACCTCGGGGACCTCCTCGGAGGCGACCTCGATGGACCCGGACGCGATCAGGGTCTGGACCACCTCGCGGGCCAGGGGGGGAACCTTGCCGCTGAACAACCGCATGAGCCACTCCTTCGTCGTCGGCTAGGAAACCATTCCAGCCGCGGCGGTTTTTCTATCACACAACCCCCGCCATTCGCAACGAAAATTGTCCTTCCCTGATCGCGAAACGACTGGCCGAGGCGCATGGGGCGGTGCCCCGGACCAGGGCGCATGGTAAGATGTGCCTCGGTCGAACGGAGGGTCCCGATGACGATTCCAGAACGGCTCGATGAGGAGTTGAAACGCGCACTCAAGGCCGGGGAGCGCGACGTGGTGGACGTGGTCCGCATGGTCAAGAGCCGCCTGAGCGAGAAGCGGACCTCGCCCGGGTTCCAGGGGCCGATCACCGACGAGGTGGCCGTCGAGGTCATCCGGTCGTACGTGAAGGCCATCGAGAAGGCGATCGAGGAAATCGAGGGCGGGGGCGGCGCGGGGAATCCCATCCTGCGGAAGTATCGGTTTGAGATAGAGTATTTGCAGCAATATCTGCCCAGACGTCTCTCGGAGGACGAGACGCGAGAGATCGTCCGCCACGTGATCGCGGACATCGGCGCGAGCGGACCGTCCGCGGTGGGGCGGGTGATGGGCGCGGTGATGAAGGCCCACAAGGACCAGGCGGACGGCGCGCTGGTCCGCCGGGTCGTGGAGGAAGAACTTGCGAAGGGGTGAGGCCATCGTCGTCATCCTCGGCGGTGCGTTGTTGGCAGACCTCGGGTGCGGGGGCGGCGGGGACCGCGCGGACCTGGGGCCTCCGGATTCCGGAGCGGAGGTCGCGTCCGACGCCGCGAGACCAGGCGACCAGCCGACTCAACCGGATGCGACGGTCCCTGGCCTCCCCGTCGGCGGCCTGTGGGTCGAGGTCGGGCAAGATCCACTCGCCCTCGTGTTTCGCGACGCGCGCGGGCAGGTGGTGGCGCGGAGCGTGCCGGGGGCCGTGCGCCTGGCCGAGGTCGAGACGACGTGGTCATGGCTCCAGGGGTTCGTGGGCGCGACGCAGAAGGACATCGCAGTCCTGGACCTGGCCGGGGGGACGATCCGCGGCGATCCGGGGGCGCCGGACGTGGACATCGAGGCGGCGGACGGAACGCCGGTGGCCCGGTTCGCATTCGAACCCGCGCCGTCGGGCGAGGGCGTCGCGTGGGTCGTGCGCACGACGTCGCCCTGGAACCAGGTGCGCTTCCGCCTGGCGTGCGACCCAGCGGACCGGTTCTACGGGCTCGGCGGCCAGTCGCACGCGGCCGAGTTCCGGGGCCAGACCATCCCGATCCGGGTGGCGGAGCAGGGGCTCGGCAAGGACCCGGCGCTTCCGGAGGGCCAGGCCTCGCTCGTCGGCCACGTGTATGACGCCTACTTCCCGCTTCCGTACCTCCTGGTGGCGCGGCCCGACCCGGACGCGGCGGCCCACGGTCTGGTCCTGAATTCCCGCGAGCGCAGCCGGTTCCTGATCGGCTCGGAAGAGACGGGAGTCCTGGAAATCCAGGCGGCCTGCGAGCCGGTCGCGGGCGGTGGCTGCGAGGCGCGCCTCCTGGTCCTGCCGGGACCCACGCCGAGGGATGTCGTGCGCCGGTACACGGCGGTCTTCCATCGCCCGAACCCGGTCCCCCGCTGGGCCTTCGGGCCGTGGATCGCGTTCGTCGGCGAACCGCTTCAGGTCGCCGCCGCCGCGCGGGCGATCACCGAGAACGACATCGCCGCCACGGCGGTCTGGGACCAGGACTTCCGCGACTACGACCACCCGGACCTCGGCACGATGGTCGAGGCCCTGCACGGGATGGGACTTCGAGCCCTGACCTACTTCAACACCTTCTTGACGGAAGGGACGCCCGACTACGACGAGGCCGTGGCCCGCGGGTTCGTCCCGACCCGCGAGGACGGAACCCCGTACCGGTTCACGATGATCACCTCGACCGCGACGCTCGTGGACCTGACGAACCCCGAGGCCCGGGCCTGGATGGCGGACCGGTTGCGCCGTGCGTGGGACCGGGGCGTGGATGGCTGGATGGCCGACTACGCCGAGTGGATCGCCCCGGATATGCACCTGCACGACGACGGCACTGGCGTCGAGTACGCGAACCTGTACCCGGTGGACTGGGCGCGCCTGAACCACGAGGTCCTGCTGGAAAAGCGCCCGGACCCGGAGTCCGCGCTGTTCTTTTCCAGGTCTGGATATCTTGGTTCGAATGAATATCTGCGGGTCGTCTGGGCCGGGGACCAGCTGACGTCCTTCGATGGGCTCGACGGGCTCGCGAGCGTGATCCCCTACGGCACGAGCCTGGGGCTGTCAGGGGTCAGTGCCTACGGCCACGACATCGCCGGGTATACCGGGGTCGTCGCCCCGCCATCCACGAAGGAACTGTATTTCCGATGGACTGAGGTCGGGGCGTGGAGTCCAGTCATGCGGACCCATCGGGGTCTGACCTACGCCGACAACTGGAACTGGGATTCGGACGCGGACACGGTGGCCCATTTCCGGCGATATGCCCTGGTGCACTTGCGGCTCCTTCCGTACCTCGAATCGCTGCACGCCGAGGCCGTGGAGAGCGGGGTACCGGCCATGCGACACGTGGTCCTCGAGTTCCCGGGGTGGGAGGGGGCCGCCCGCGCGCATCACGAGTACTTGCTGGGACCGTCGGTCTTCGTGGCGCCCGTGGTCGAGGAAAGGGCCACCACCCGCACGGTCGAGGTCCCCCCAGGGACCTGGTACGCCTGGGAGGATGCGAGGCTCGTGGGCGGGGGCGCCGGGGCCACGACGGTCGAGGCGCCGCTGGACCACATCCCGGTCTTCTTGAGGGCCGGGGGGATCGTCCCGATGCTGCCGGCCGATGTGCGCGGCGTGTTGCCCGCGCCGGGCCGCCCATCCGTCGGGGAGGTCGAGGCGCGCGAGATCGAGATTCGCGTCGGGTCCGGCGATTCGGGTGAGCGGGCCCTCGTGGACGGCACGGTCCTGACCGTGGCCCCGGCGGCGCCCGGGATCACGGTCCTCGAGGTCAGCCGCGCCCCGGAGGGCGAGGACCTGCCGCGCTGCGACACGGGCCAGGACCCCGGAGAGGGGGACTGCTGGCTCGCGGAGGCGGACGGTCGCATTGCGGTCGCGACGCGAGTGGGGCCGGGGTCGCTCGTGTTCGGGGCCGCAGTTGCGGGTCACGAGGCGTGGGAGGTCCGCGTGATGGGCGGTCCGCCGGGCCGCCGGTACCGGGTCGCGGTGTACGGGTCCGGGCCGTGCGTGACCCCGTGACCGGCGGGCCTGGTCGGTTCCGGGACGAACGGAGGGGACGATGAGTGACGACGCGCCGGAACGGAAGAACCCCCTGCGCGAGATCGTGCAGCCCTTCGTGGACCTCGTGCACGCGCCCCGCGCCCTGTGGGGCGTGAACCTCCCCTACTTCCTGGAGGGCCTCGTCTATTTCGGGATCCTCGGGTACCTGGCCATGTACTTCATGGACTTCATTGGGCTGGACGACCACCTGGCCGACATCATGGTCGGGGTCCTGACCTGGGGCATCACCTTCGCGATGTTCCTGTTCGGGGGGCTCGCGGACCGGTGGGGCGTGCGCCGGGCCTTGCTCTTCGCCTTCACGCTGATGATCGCGGGACGGGTCCTCCTGTCGTCCGGGACGACTTTGGGGCTCGACGCGGGCCCGTGGTCACCGCTGTATTGGGTCACGATGGCCGGCATCCTGTTCGTGGTCCTCGGCTACGGGATGTACCAGCCCGCGGCCTACGCGGCGGTCCGCCAGTTCACGACGCCGAAGACCGCGGCGATGGGATACGCGATGCTGTATGCCCTGATGAACCTGGGCGGCTGGTTGCCCACCTTCGCCTTCGTTCTTCGGGACGAGGGATATCTCGGACTGGGCATCCCCGGCGCGTTCTGGGTCTACACGGGGATCACCGTGGTGTCCCTGGTCGCGACGTGGGCGATCCTGACCCCGCGCGTGGTCCGCGAGGCCATCGAGTCCGTGAAGGCCGAGACGGGCCGCGACGTCACACGGACGGACGACGAGCAGGCGGACCACCCGAGGGACCCGTTTTCCATCGGGCGGTGGCTGCGGAATCACCCCCTGGCGGACGCGCGCTTCTCGTTCTTCATCTTCTGTCTGATTCCGGTGCAGACCCTCTTCGCGCACAACTGGCTGACCCTGCCGATGTACGTCGAGCGGGCCTACCGGGGGACGTGGCTCGGGGACCGGTTCGAGGTCGCGGTGAACTTCAACCCCTTGCTGATCTTCATCCTGGTCCCCATCGTCACCGCCCTCACGCACCGGAGGCGGGTCTACGACATGATGATCCTCGGGACGACCGTCATGGCGGCCCCGACGTTCCTGCTGGCCCTGGGCCCGTCCTTCTGGACCCTGCTCGGGTATTTGGTCCTGATGACCGTGGGCGAGGCGATGTGGCAGCCGCGCTTCCTGCAATACGCGGCGGAGATCGCCCCCCGGGGTCGCACGGGGGCTTACATGGGCGTGGCCCAGTTCCCGTGGTTCCTGACCAAGGTCATCACGAGCCTGTACGCGGGGTGGTTCCTCCAGCGCTTCTGCCCGCGCGAGGGCGCGCTCGACACGGAGACGATGTGGTTCCTCTATGGCCTGATTGCGATCTCCTCGCCGATCATGCTCCTCCTGGCCCGCGGCTGGATCGGGCGGGACTTCAAGGAACGGGCGTGACCCGGACCCAAACGATGCTCCTGCGTCCGGTGCGGGGCGTGGGATCGGTGGACTAGCCCCCGGTCTGCGCGTGCGTGCAGAGCCCCGTCTGCGCATCGCAGGCATCGAGGGTCGTGTCGTCCTGGTCGTCGCAGTCCCGCGGAGCCCCGGTGCACTGGCCCTCGCTGCACCGGTCCCCCAACGTGCAGGGGTCGCCGTCGTCGCAGGGCGTCCCGAACGGGTATCCGTGAATGCATCCCCGACCCGGGTCGCACGAGTCGCTGGTGCAGGGATTGCCGTCATCGCACGTAAACGTCGCATCCTTCACGCACTTGCCGCCGGCGCATGCCCCGGGCTGGCAGAGGTCTCCCTGAACCAGGCACGCCGTCCCATCCGCGGCGGCCTCGAACGCGCAGACCCCGGCCTGGCAGAAGAAGCGCAAGGCGCACGGATTGCCGTCGTTGCATCCCGGCTGGTTGACGCAGGGGTCCTTGTCACCCTTCGAGGGGTCGCACGCCACGGCCGGGGCCGTGCACCCCACGGCCGGGTCGCACGAATCCATCGTGCAGGGATTGTTGTCGTTGCACCGCTTGTCGGTGTGCCGGCACTGGCCGGACTCCATGTCGCAGACATCGTCGGTGCAGGCGTTCCCATCCTCGCACTCGCGCGGATCTTGGCGGCAGTCCTCCTCCGACTCGCACCGCGGGCCGACCACGGCCAGGCCCACCGTCAGGACCAGGATGTTTCGCCGTCTCATCCGTCACCTCCAGGCCGCGGTCCGGCCTCGTCGCGTCCAGGTCGTGCGTTCCTTATCCCCGAACCGGCCCTCTCTTGTCAACCATTTCCGCCCGCGACCATCTGCTGGACGCCGGACCGGATCATCATCACGGCGAGCGCCGCGAGGAGCAGGCTCGCGACCTTGCCGACGCCGCGGGCCCCGCCCTCGCCCAGGAGCCTCGTGATGGCGTCGCCGAACAGAAACACGACGAGGGCCACTCCCAGATTGAGGCCCAATGACGCGAGCGTCGGCCCTGCCCCGTGCCGGTCGTACGACAACAGGAGCCCGGTCAGGACCGCCGGCCCCACGAGCAGCGGAATCCCGATGGGGACCACCCCGAGCGACACCGCGTCGGATCGCCGCCGCTCCGCCCGCGAGAACAGGAGGTCGTGCACGGCGAACACGAGGAGGATCAGCCCCCCGGCCACCCGAAAGTCCGCGATGGTCACGCCGAGGATGCGGAACAGGCGCTCGCCCCCGAACATGAACAGGACCCCCACGGCGGCCCCAGCGGTCACGGCCTGAAGCACGATGCGGCGCCGCGTCTGGCGGTCCACCCCCTCGGTCATGGCCATGAACACCGGGAGGGTCCCGACCACGTCCATCGCGACGAAGATGGACACGAACGACAGGAAGTAGTCCTTCATCGCCTGCCCGTGGTCGCGTCGGAATCGCGCGGCGCGGATTCCGCGGCCTGGCGTTGCTCGATGGCCTCGATGCGAGCCCGGAGCAAGGCCACCTCCTCCTTGAGCCGCGTGATCTCCTTCAAGACCGGGGACAGATTGCGGACCGTGGCCAGTACCACCTGGAGCCGCTCGTCCACGCGCCGCTGCACGTCATCGTAAGCCCGGTGGGTGGCCATGATGAAGTCGCGCAGTTCCTCCGGGGCCTCGCCCCGCATGAGCCGGTGCACAGTTCGCTCGGCCTCTCCCTTGAGGGACGTGACCGGCGTTCCGATCTTGCGCTGGAGGTACTCCCCTCCGGACTGGATCAGCCCGAGCAGCCTCTGGAACGGGATGTCAGCGCGGCGGCGCTTCTCCTCCCCCACGAGGACCTGCGCCAAAGTCACGGCCGTGATGTCCCGGCCGGTCCGGCTGTCCACGACGCGGACCTCCCCTCCCGCGCGCAAGTGGTCCGCGATCTCCTCCAGCGTGATGTACCGGCTCGCTTCGGTGTCGTAGAGTTTCCGGTTCGGGTAGCGCCGGATGGTCTTCACGGTGTCCCCGGACGACAGGACGGGCTGCATGTTATCACAGTGGCGATGCTCCGGCTCGGGTCTTGGCCGCCCGGTCCCTTGACCGTCCTGACCCCCGGGTCTTACGATCGCCGCGGCCGGCGAACAAGGGTCGTGGGGTTCGGCGATGACGGTTCTCTACCTGGTCCTGGGGGTCGTGGCCGCGTGGCTCTTGGCCTGGCTCTTGATCGGGTGGTTCCGGACCCGCAGGCTCCGGGTCCTCTCGGGGATGGCCGAGGCGGGGCGCCGGGGTCCCCCGCTGCGCTACCTGCACCCCTTCCACGGCCTTCACGGGCTTCCCGGCGATGTCCCGCTCCCGGCGGGGCGATACGCGCTGGGCCGGGACGAGACGAACGACATCGTCTTGTCGAGCCCGTTCGTGTCGCGCCACCATGCGATCCTCCACGTCGCCCCCACCGAGGTCCGCATCCAGTGCCTCCCGACCGCGAAGGGGGTGTTCGTTCGGCGGGCGGGGACGGAACACTTCGAGGACTGCGGAAACGACGAGGTATCCGTAGGCCCCAAGGACATCGTGGCCCTGGGGAAGCCGAGCCTTCAGGTGTGGTTCTCGCTCCCGGCCACGGCGGGCCCCAGGCCCGCGCCCACGCCGCCGTCCCCGGCCGCCCGGCACGCACCGGAGCCCTCCCTTCCGTTCCCCTTCGCGCCAGCCGAGCACCACACGGCGGTGATGCCGCGCGACGACGAGAAGGACGTGGGCACCATGGCGCTGCCGTCCACGGGCAGGGCAGCCTCCGGCGACGACGAGGACGAGGCGCCGACCTTCCGCATCGGACTTCAGCGCGTGCCTCCACCGGGTCCTCCAAGTGCCCCTCCCCCTGCGGCGGGAGGGACCCCGGAGGACCCGGAACCGCGGGCCGGACCTACCGGAGCGCACCCGAGGCCAGGACCCGGCCCACGACCCTCGCCGCCTCGTCGAGGGCGTCGCGCCCGCCGCGCGCGGCCATCGCCACGATCCATTCCGCCTCGGGGTGGGCCGGGTCCCCGACCACCACGAAGACGTGGTCGCTGAACCACTCGAGCGCGAAGCCTGGCTTGTGGAAGCAGGTCACGTCCCTCGGGGCGAACGCGGCCCGCAGGCCCTTCACGACCCCCAGTCCGCGTTCTCGCGGGCCGGCCAGCGCGGACCTAAGCAGAGCCACTTCCTCGGGTCCGAGGCGGAAGCGCTCCGGTTCGGGCAACTCCTCATGGAGCATGACCCGCCGCAAGCAGTCTGACAGGTCCCACAGGGTCGTGCAGTTGCCGAGGTCATGGCAACCCTCGCGAATCCGACCCTGCCTTGCCGGGATGCGCCTCGGCCGGTGCCCGGATTCCCGAACGGTGATGGGCACCGAAATCCCCAGGATACCGTGGTTCGACGCCGGGTCCACGTGGCGGCGGGAGTAGCCTCGCAACAACACGGTGTGGAGAAACCCCCGCTCGCGCAGCCAAGCGTTCATCTCGTCCCCTCCGACGAGCTCCACCAGCAAGTCAAAGGCGGCGTTGTCGCTCTCCGTGATCGCCCGCCGCACAAGGTCCCGCACAGGGCACCGCAGGTCCCCTTTTGCGTCGTGGTACGTCACGGTCGCGAGAGGCGTGAATCCCCACTCGCGCAAGCGTTCCAGGGCCGCGACTGCGGCGAAGACCTTGACCGTCGAGGCGGGCCACCAGTCGTCGCGGTCCCGGGCGGTCCCCGAAAAGTCATAGAAAGTATATTTGCCACCATATGAACCACGATGCACCCGCACGACCAGGGCCTTGAAACCCTCGGGAGGCCGGAACCCCGCCTCGGCCAGCCGGGCCGGGAGCGTGGTCCGGTCCACAAGGGCCGGCGACCACTGCGACGACGCGCGGGTCCCTGGCGGGACCGGGTCGCGAACCTCGCTCGCCTCGAGGCCACCTCGCGCGGCCGCGCGGGGCTCACGGGCCTTGCCCGCACGCACGGCGACCCCGGTTCCGGCCGCGGCCACCATGGGCCACACGAGCCAGCGCCGAACCCCGGCCCTCAGGTCGCTTGCCCACGAAGCCCACGATTCCCACCGCATCTCCGTCCCCTCGGACCCCAGACGATCCTATCCCCGAACCCCGACGGTGGGCGAGTCCCAAAGAGGTCACCAGTTTCTCCCCCGGAAGCCCAGCCCGGTTTCCCTTTCGCGACCCGATGTTGCGCGGGCGATCCGAAAGTCGCCGAGATCACAACCAGATTCCATGGAAACGCGCCGCGACGCGCCGTTACACATATGGTCATGGCCACAGGGCCGCGAGACGGCCTGATTGCAACCCCTGAATCCGACGGGCTGATTGCGGGTCGCCCCACTTTCCGCCTTGTCACCGGCACGGAAGCGATGTAGAAACCTCCTTGTCAGGCCGCCAAGCCTTTTTCGCGAGACGCGGGGCGTCGGTGACGTTGAAAAGGGTGCCGAAGAATGACCGAGACATGGCAACAGGCGCTCGATGCGCTGAAGACGAGGTTGGACCCCGTCCAGTTCGAAACCTGGCTGAGTCCGATCCGGCTCGCGGAGGGTCCGGAGGGGACCTTGACGCTCGAGGTCCCGGACGAGTTCTTCGCCCGGTGGGTGCGCGACAACTACCTGGACATGATCAAGGACGCAATCTGGGACACGGCCCGCTGCCACCTGGGGATCCACTTCCGCGTGCGCCAGGCGCAGGCGGCGAGCGACCACCCCACGGAAAAGGGTCCGACGTCGGAACCGCCTCCGCGGGAGCCGGCGGATGGTCTGGGAGAGCGGCTGGTCCCATGGTTCACCTTCGAGAACTTCGTCGTCGGGCCATCGAACGAGGTCGCCCATTCGGCCTGCGAGATGGTGGCCGAGAACCCCGCGCGGACCTACAATCCTCTGTTCATCTACGGCGGTGTCGGGCTCGGCAAGACGCACCTCATCCAGAGCGTCGGGCACGCCGTGCTGCATCGCTTCCCCGGGATGCGGATTCTCTACATGTCCGGCGAGACGTACGTCAACGAGGTGATGACCGCCTACAAGAACGACCGCCTGGACGTCCTCCGCCATCGCTACCGGGGCCAGTGCGACGTCCTTCTGGTGGATGACATCCAGTACCTGTCGGGGCGGGACTTTCCCCAGGACGAGTTCTTCCACACGTTCAACGAACTCTACAATGCCCAGAAACAGATCGTCATGACGGGGGATCAGTTCCCGTCCGCGATCCCGAAGTTCTCGGACCGCCTGCGGTCGCGGTTCGGCTGGGGTCTGATCGTGGACGTCGCGCCGCCGGAGCCGGAACTCCGGATGGACATCCTGCGCAGGAAGGCCGCCCGGGAGGGGATTGACGTGCCGGAGGAGGTCATCGCCTACCTCGCCAACCGGTTTCCGTCGTCGGTCCGTGACCTCGAGGGGGCCCTCAATCGCGTGACCGCGCACGCGTTGATCCGCAAGGTCCCGCTGACGCTCGACCTGGCCGCGCGGGTGACCGAACGGATCGTGACGGACCGGCGTGGTCGCCTCACGAGCGACCTCGTGCTCCGGACAGTGGCCGACTATTTTCAGTTGCACGTGTCGGACCTCAAGTCCGCACGGCGTCATCGCGGCGTGTCGCTGCCGCGGCAGATCGCGGCGTACCTGTTGCGCAAGCACACCGGCGCCTCCCTCCAGGCCATCGGACAGGTCCTCGGCGGGCGCAGCCACACCACCGTGCTCGCGGCCCTGACCCGCATCGAGAAGGTGATGGCCCTGGAACCGACCGCGGAGCGCGCGATCAAGGACATCGAGCGCCAGATCGGGGTCTGAAGCGCGGGGTCATTCCCACGCGTCCGCGCGCAGCGACCCTTCGGACTGCTGCGTGTCAACGCCGCCCTGTCATGGCGTGGCCAGGAGCCCGCGCCGCCGCCGCGAAGTGGACTTCGCGGCCCGAAGACCCATGCTTCTGCCACCGTCCCGCGAGCAATCCGCGATGTCGTTTGACGCAGCAGCCATGCGGGTCTCAGGGGGTC
>JBBIPO010000071.1:0-17177 GCA_037442805.1 Deltaproteobacteria bacterium | reverse complement strand
CCCCCCATGCCCCTCCACGATCAGTTTCGCCATGTACAGGCCCATGCCCATTCCGCCTTCGCCCTTGGTCGAGACGAAGGGGCCGAAGAGGTGGGAGCGGATTTCGGGCGGGATGCCGGGGCCGTCGTCCTCGACCGCCAGGACCACGCGGCCGTCCGGGGCCAGGGACGCCTCGACCGCGATCTGCTGGCCAGGCCTGGTCGCCTGGACCGCGTTGCGCAGGAGGTTGACGAGGACCTGGACCAGCCGCGTGCGGTCCCCCTCGATGGCGGGGAGGCCGTCCGCGACCCGCGCCACGACCTCGCGCTTGCGAAACTCGATGTCCCCGCGCATCACGACCAGGGCGTCGTGGACCAGCCGGGCCGGCGACAGGGGCCGGGGGTTCAGGGTCATGGGGCCGCCCCGGGCGAACTGGTTCATCGTCTCGAGGGTCGCCAGGAGGTTGCGCAGCCCCGCGAGCCCCACGGTCACGGTCTCGCGCAGGTCGTCCGTGACCTCGGTCCGGGTGGCGAGCTCCTCCTCGATCAGGGCGAGGCCCATCAGGAAGTTGCGCAGGTCGTGGGTCACCCCGGCGGTCAGTCGGCCCATGGTGCCGAGGCGCTCGAGGTGCAGCATCCGGTCCTGGGCCAGGCGCAGGTCTTCGAGGGCCTTCGCGAGCTCGTCGTTGCGGCGGGCGACCAGGGCCACGAGGCGCTCGATGGCCCGGCGTTGATAGACATAGGCCGCGGCGTCGGCCACGGCCATGCGGATCTCGTCCGGGTTCCAGGGCTTGGTCAAGAACCGGAAGGCCCCGGCGCGGTTGATCGCGGCGATGATCGCGTCCGTGTCGGTGTAGCCGGTCAGGACGATGCCCGCCACGTCCGGGTGGTCGCGAGACACGGTCTCGAGCAACTCGACCCCGGTCATCCCGGGCATCCGCTGGTCCGCGATGACCACGTCCAGACAGGGGGTCGGCGGGGGTGGGTGGGTGGGCCAGAGAGACGCCACGACCTCCAGGGCGGCCGGCCCTGAATCGGCCTGGTGGACCGTGTAGTCTGTCTCCAGGACCGCCGCGAGGACCTCGAGGTTGGGCACGTCGTCGTCCACGATCAGGACCTGCCCGCTCAACAGGTCGCGGACCTCGTACCGCTCGACGAGGCTCTGGAGGCGCTCGTCCACCATCGCGAGACGATTGTAGGGCCACCGTGTGTCTGGTGACAAGAAAACTGCGCCGTGGGAAACTAGATCTCCGCGCGCGTCGTTTGAGTGGCCTGCGGTCCTGGGTGCTCGACCCGACGGAGCCAGTGGCCGCGACCGGGGCCGTGACTGCCGGGGGGCCCACCCAATGGCGGACCCTGGATGCCGGATCCCGGAAGGCGCGAACTGGAGTTCACGCCGCCGCGAAATGGATTTCGCGGCTCCGGGCCGCGCTGCCCGCGCATCCCCCGCCGCGTTGCCCCTCCCCTCCTCCCCCATTTCTCATTTCTCGTTTCCCGTTTCCGGTTTCCCGTTTCCCATTTCCTGTCGGTGGCCGTGACCGTGACCGGGTCGGTGAGGGTGACCGCGACCGTGTCCGAGTCCGCGTCCGCCTCGGAGTCCCTGCCGGACTCCGGATCCCCGACCCCGGAGACCGGACCCCAAACGCCGTGACCGCGACCGCGTCCGGGACCGAGTCCGTGACCGGACCTGCGACCATGCGCTTGCCCAACGCGTGACCCCGCGGCCGGATTCCACAGAAGCCCCGGGGCCGGCGATGATCAGTCGCCCTCCGCGGGCCCCGCTCCCTCCTGGACCCGCTTCCCCAGCCACCGGAACAGGGCCTGTCCCATCCGCACCGGCCGGCCGGGCTGCGGGCACAGGACCTCCCACGGCCCGGGGGGCAGCAAGAGAACCACCGTCGAACCCACGTTGAACGCGCCCAGGTCGTCGCCCTTGCGGGCCGGGACGGGTGGGTCGAGTCGCGCCACACGCGCGGCCTCGGGGCCTCGAAGGTTCGACATCAGGTCCGCGAAGGGGGTCGTCATCCGGCCCACCCCGGTGGCCCCGACCATCGAGACGAGGACGGTCCCGAACGCCGTGCGCATGACTGCCTGGATGCGCTCGTTGCGCGGCAGGAGTTCCTCGATCAGGTCCGCGGCGCGCGGGGCGACCGTGTACAGGCGACCCGGGAGGTGGCGGACCTCGACGACCTCGCCGTCGCAGGGGACGTGGACCCGGTGGTAGTCCCGGGGGCTCAGGTAGATGGTCGCGTATGGCCCGCCTTCGAACAGGCCGCAGAGGCCTTCGTCGCCCAGGAGGCGCGACACCGGGTAGAACCGCCCCTTGGCCTGAAGCGCGAGCCCCCGCGACACGGTCCCGGTCGCCATCACGCGCCCGTCGCACGGCGAGACGACCACGTCCGGGTCCGGGTCCACGGGGCGGGCCTCCGGCACGAGCCGCCGGGTAAAGAACTCGTTGAAGGTGCGAAAGCCGCCCTGCGGGATCACGGCGTCGCGGAGGTCCACGCGGAACACGCGGCAGTACGAGCGGACCACCCGCCCCAGGACGCGCGGCGGGAGGCGGGCCTCGGACAGACGCCCCATGGCCCGCGAGGTCCGGTTCCCGGACGCGATCCCATAGAACAGGCGCAGGAGGCGGTCCGACACGCGGGGCGCCACGCTAGGACTCCCTCGCCGGGGAACGGGACAGCGCGTCGATCACCTCGTCGCGCCGGAATCCGACCATGTCCGCGTACCGCCGGAGCCTCGCCTCGAAGGCGGAAGGCGTCACGCGGTCGAAGTGGCGCGGCCCGAATCCCTCGACATTGAAGGACGCCACCACCGTCCCCACCGCGAGCGCGTCGCGAACCGTTTCCAGGTCGAAGCGGCCCACGCGGTCCAGATAGCCCAGGACCCCGCCGGCAAAGGAATCCCCCGCACCGGTGGGGTCCACGACGGATTCGACGGGAAAGGCGGCAAACAACCGGATCGAGAGGTCACGCGGCGGGCGTGGGTCTTCCGGGGCGACGTCGGCCGGGGCACCTGCCCAGAAGAGCATGGCGCCGTGCTCGCCGCGCTTGACCACCAGGGCGCGCGCCCCGCGGTCCTCCAGGAGGTGGCGCGCGGCCTTCAGGACCGTTCGTTCCCCCGACAGAAGCCGGACCTCGTCGTCGTTCAGAAACAGCAGATCCACCCGCGGGAGCAGGCGCAGGAGCCGCTCGCGGTGCGGGGGTTCCATCCAGCATTCGATCGTGTCGAGGGCCACGAAGCGCGCGGCGCGCGCCTGCGCGAGGACGAGCCCTTGCAGGTCCGGCGCGATGTTGCCCAGGAACAGGACGTCCGGGGCCCGCAGGTCCGGCGGGATCACGGGACGGAACTCCGCGAAAACCCCCAGTTCCGTCGCGAGCGAATCGCGGCCCTGCATGTCGTCGTGGTAGCGGCCGTGCCAGCGGAAGGTCGCGCCGGGCCGCCGCTCGAGCCCCGCGAGGTCCACGCCGCGGTGCTCGAGAAAGGCCCGGTCGTCCTCCCGGAAATCGTCCCCGACCACGGCGACGAGCGACGGCCGCGTGAACAGCGAGGCCGCCGTGCAGAACCACGTGGCGGAACCGCCCAGGACCTCGACGGGTTCGCGCCGAGGGATCTCGATGACGTCGTAGGCGACCGAACCGACGCACAGCAGCATGATTCAGTCCAGATATTTCGAGACGATGGGACCGAGGCGCTCGCGGGCGTCCGCCGGGATGGCGGCGCGGTCGGTCAGGATCGCCCCGGCCAGGGCCTGCCCGCACGCGCAGGGGGCCACAAAATCCAGGTCCTCGAGGGCCGCCAGGATCAGGGAGCGCGCCTTCTCGGTGTTCGAGCGCAGCGTCTCCAGGACCGACCCCACGGTCACGTCGTCGTGACCGTCGTGCCAGCAGTCGTAGTCGGTCGGAAGGGCGATGGTCGCGAAGCACATTTCGGCCTCGCGGGCGAGCCGCGCCTCGGTCGCGTTGGTCATCCCGATCACGTCCACGCCGAAGTCCCGGTACAGGAACGACTCGGCGCGCGTCGAGAACTGCGGCCCCTCGATGCACAGGTACGTGCCGCCGGGGTGCACGCGCAGACCGATGCGCTCGGCAGCGCGGCGAAGGAGCGCCCGCAGGGACGGGCACACCGGGTCCGCGAGCGAGACGTGCGCGACGACGCCCCCCCCGAAGAAGGTCGAGGCCCGACCCTGGGTCCGGTCCACGAACTGGTCCACCAGGACGGGCGTTCCGATGGCGATCTCCTCTTTCATGCTGCCGACGGCGCTGACCGAGAAGACGCGGGTCACGCCCAGGGTCTTGAGGGCATACACGTTGGCGCGGTAGGGGACCTCGCCCGGCAAGAAGCGATGCCCGCGGCCGTGACGGGGCAGGAACACGACCTCCTGACCCGCCCTGCGTCCGATCATCAGACGGTCCGACGGTGGGCCGAAGGGGGTCGAGACCTCGACCTCCCGCACGTCCTCGAACCCGTCCATCAGGTAGAGGCCCGTGCCCCCGATCACCGCCACGCGATCCGACATCGCCCTCCTCCAGAAACGTGGGCGTGGGCGTGGGCGTGGGCGATCCCGCGAACGCCTCGCAACGCCCTCCACCCCTCCGTTTCATCCACCCAGGTGCGCCCCGCGCTCCATGGGGAACTCCTAACGCCCCCCACCGGACACCACGTGGACGTCCCCGACCACGCCGCGCCGCCGGAGGACCTCCTCGTCCGGGGCGAACGCGAGGTGCCATCCGGCCGCGTCCTCGACCGCGAAGGCCGTCTGCCCCGAAAACCGCAGGAAATCGAAGTTCTGCCCGCGGCTCCATTCCAGGAGGTCCGCCAGGCGATCGAAGCGCCGGCGCTCGAATCGCCCGCAGTTCGGACAGAACTCGATGCCGTCTTCCCCGTCGAGCGTGTAATACGAGGCCGAACAGTGGAAACAGGTCATGTCCAGGAGACCCTCCACCTCCCGACCCGCCAGGTCCAGGTAGCGACCGGCCTCATAGCGGATCTCGAAGGCGTGCGACCGCCCGATGCACACGAGTTCCAGCCCCCTCATGTACGCCATGGCCGCACCTCCCGCGGTCCGGGGTCCCCACACGCCCCCGGGTCAGTCGTCGGGTTCCTCCTCGTCCTCCGAGGGGACCTCTTCGGTCTCGACGACCTCCTCGGTCTCCACCTCGGGTTCGGACGCATCGTCCTCGACCTCCACGTCGAGGGCGGGCTCGTCCGCCGGAACGGGCGGACGGCTCACGTCCACGCCGCAACGCGGACAGGTCGGCGGATTCCTGAGCATGTCGTAGAACTTGCAGCCGCACGCATGGCAAACGTGTCGCTCGCCGAAACGCGCCTTGTCCACCATGAGGCACCTCAACCGGGGCCGACAACGCGGTCCGAGTGGACCGGAGGCGCCTAGTATCGTTTCGCGGGAGGGTTGTCAAGCGTCAGTTGGAGTGGACCTTCCCCACCGTGGGCGTGGGCGTGGGCGAATTCAGGGAGTTACGTGACCGGAGGGCGGGCACGCGTTCGGTCATGGGCACCTGCATTCCAACCTGTTGCATTCCATATCGCATCTCCAGAATTCTCCCCCTTCGAATGGGGAATGTCCTCTCAGTTGGGCGCGGGGATTCGGAGTCGGGCTGCTCGTGGTCGCGGGGGATGCCCTGATCGTCGGGTCATCGCTGCCTGATTCTCGTCACTGTGGGCGCAGGAGTAGGGTGGGGGTCCTTCTCGTTCCTCTCGTACCGCGTCACTCGGTGGGTGACCCGACGCACCGGATTCGCCCACGCCCACGCCCACGGCCACGAGCAGGGTCGAAACGCCGCGTGGCACCCGACGATTTTGGGGGGATGCTCGCCCCCTTGACCTTCGGCGAGCCGTGATTATTGATTCGCCGCCAGCGGCCCGGCGGGCCTTCCGCGCGGGCCCGGATCCGCGGCTTGTACGGACTCGATGGAGGAAGAAGATGGCAGCGAAGGAACTCAGTTTCTCGGCCGAGGCCCGGCAGAAGATCCTGCGCGGCGTGGACATCCTGGCCGACGCGGTCACGATCACGCTGGGGCCGAAGGGGCGCAACGTGATCCTCGAGAAGTCCTGGGGCAGCCCGGTGGTGACCAAGGACGGGGTCACGGTGGCGAAGGAGATCGAACTCGAGGACAAGTTCGAAAACATGGGCGCCCAGATGGTCAAGGAGGTCGCGTCGCGGACCTCCGACAAGGCGGGCGACGGGACCACGACGGCCACGGTGCTCGCGAGGGCGATCTACCAGGAAGGGCTGAAACTGGTGACCGCCGGGATCAATCCGATGCACCTCAAGCGCGGGATTGACGCCGCGGTCGAGCGGGTCGTCCAAGAACTCAAGACCCTCGCGATCCCGACCCGCGGGCGCAAGGAGATCGCCCAGGTCGGAACCATCTCGGCCAACCACGACACCGAGATCGGCGACAAGATTGCGGACGCCATGGAGAAGGTCGGCAAGGAAGGCGTCATCACGGTCGAGGAGGCCAAGGGGACCGAGACCACGCTCGAACTGGTCGAGGGGATGCAGTTCGACCGGGGCTACGTGTCGCCCTATTTCATCACGAATCCCGACAAGATGGTCGCGGAGCTCGAGAACCCGGCCATCCTGATCCACGAAAAGAAGATCAGCGCCCTGCACGACTTCCTGCCCCTGCTCGAGCGCGTGGCGCGCGAGGGCCGGCCGCTCGTCGTCATCGCCGAGGACGTGGAGGGCGAGGCCCTAGCGGCCCTGGTCGTGAACAAACTGAAGGGCGTCCTGAAGGTCCTGGCCGTGAAGGCCCCGGGCTTCGGGGACCGGCGCAAGGCCATGCTCGAGGACATCGCGATCCTGACCGGCGGCCGCGTGATCAGCGAGGAACTTGGCGTGAAACTCGAAAACGTCACGCTGTCGGACCTCGGCCAGTGCGAGCGGGTGATCGCGGACAAGGACGACACGACCATCGTGGGCGGCAAGGGCGACCCCGAGAAGATCCAGGCCCGCATCAAGCAGATCAAGGTCCAGATCGAGGAGACGACGAGCGACTGGGACCGCGAGAAACTCCAGGAGCGCCTGGCGAAACTGGCGGGCGGGGTCGCAGTCATCAAGGTGGGCGCGCATTCCGAGACCGAGATGAAGGAAAAGAAGGCCCGGGTCGAGGACGCGCTGCACGCGACGAGGGCCGCGGTCGAGGAGGGCGTGGTCCCGGGCGGCGGCGTGGCCCTGATCCGCTGTCTGCCCGCGCTGGACGGGGTCAAGTTCGACGACGAGCGGCGCTACGGCGTGGACATCGTGCGGCGCGCCCTGCCGCAGCCCCTGTACTGGATCGCCCAGAACGCGGGCGAGCGGGGCGACGTCGTGGTCGAGAAGGTGATGGCCGGGAAGGGCGCATACGGCTTCAACGCGCAGACCGGCCAGTACGAAGACCTGGTCGAGGCGGGCATCCTGGACCCGACCAAGGTCACGCGCCTGGCCCTCCAGAACGCGGCGAGCATCGCGTCGCTCCTGGTGACGACCGAGGCGGCGATCGCCGAGGCCCCCAAGGACACGAAGGCCGGCAAGTGATTCGCGCGGCCCTGCGCGGTGGGGCTGGAGCGGGCTCGTTGTGGGGACGGCTCCAGCCCCGCCTGCTTCCCCCCGACGATCTTCGAGCGGCCGCGACCGCCTCCGGCAGGCGTTTCTCATTCGAGCGCGACCTGGGGAAATCCGATGGACAAGCCCGCCTTCCAGGACCAGTACCCGGACGACGTCGCCTGGTGCTACGGATGCGGCCGCCTGAACCCGGACGGCCTCCACGTCCGCAGTTTCTGGGAGGGCGACGAGGCCGTGTGCCGCTTCGAGCCGAGGCCGTACCACATCGCGATCCCTGGCTTCGTCTATGGCGGCCTGATCGCGTCGCTCATTGACTGCCACGGCACCGGGACCGCGGCAGCCGCCATGGCCAGGGCCGAGGGCCGGGAGATCGCCGGGGACCCGCCCCTGCGCTTCGTCACCGCGTCCCTCCACGTGGACTACCGGCGGCCGACTCCGATGGGGGTGACGATCGAGGTCCGGGCGCGCGTCCGCGAGATCAAGGGCCGCAAGGTCGTCGTGGAGGAACGTCTCCTGGCCGGGGGCGAGGTCTGCGCCGAGGGCGTGGTCGTCGCGGTCCGGATGGAGCAGTTTCCCCAGCCGTAGCGTCCTGGACGGATCCTTCCAGACGCCCGCCATTGCTTTCTGCTCAATGATTGAGTAATATTGTTCAGGAACCGACGAAGATTGTCCGTGGCGCCGGTCTTTCACCGCGAGGTGGTCGCGAGCCTCGGAAAGATGCTCGCGAGAAGCCCTCGCCTGATCCAGGTCGTGGCGGAACCGCGGCAGGTCGGCAAGACCACGGCGGCCCTCGAGGTGGCCCGGCGATGGAAGGGACCGGTCCGATACGCCGCGGCGGACGAGTTCTATCCGCCGAGCCTCGCGTGGCTCCGCTCCAAATGCGGCATCCCCAAGCTCATCGTCTGGAACAACGCCCTCGTCTCGGCCATGGACCCGCGCCCGTCCACCGTCGTCCGGCAAGACCCGTCCGCCTGGGGAAGACTCGTCGAGAACGCGGTCGGCGCGCACCTGTTGAACCTCTTGCCTCCCACGACCCATCGGATCCGGTACTGGCGTCACCGCAACCTGGAGGTGGACTTCGTGGTCTCGACCGGGTCATGCTTGTTCGCCATCGAGGTCAAGAGCGGTCCGCGCGACCGCGCGTCGGGTCTGGACGCCTTCCTTCGCCTCCATCCGCGCGCCCGCCCCCTCGTCGTCGGCCCGGGCGGCCTCGCCCTGGACGATTTCTTCCGCCGCCATCCGGCGGAAATCTTGACGTGAGGGCTGTCTATCCACGGGTGGCCTCTTTGCCAGGACGGCGCCAGGGCGGAGTCCGCCACCAGCCGAGACGAAAAGGGGTACGGGACATCCGCTCCCGGCGATGCTCGCGTCCCCACGCTGACTCGCCATGTCCGTAGGATGTGGTCGCCGCGAAAGACGCGCCGGTCAGTACCGAGTTCACGACGACAACCGAGATCCACCAGACGCCACCCGTCACGCTCCTGGGCGTGGGGTCCGTCGCGCTGTCCTACTACCCCGGACTTCAGCCGAACAACCCTGGGGATTGGGGAGCCGGGACGCTCCAGCGGAGGCTGCGCCTCGGCCCGACCCACGGGGGCGGGGTGGCTCATCGTCGCTGCGCTCGCGGCGGCGTCCTTCCTGGGGCGACACGCGAGACGCCCGCCCGGCAGGACCATTGAGGACTGATTGTCACGACTCCGACGCTTCCGCCACTTGCAGTTCCTCGGCGGCGCGGGACCAGGCGTCGTAGAGGGCGTCGAGGCGGGCGCGGAGGTCGCGGGCGCGGGCCCCGAGGGCCCGGGCGCGTTCCAGGTCCTGGTAGAGGTCCGGCTTCACGAGGTCTTCGTCCACGGCGCGCAACTCGGCTTCCAGGGATTCGATCTCGGCCTCGTAGTGGGCGACCCGGTCGCGCAGGGGCTTGAGCAGGCGGTACAGGCGGTTGCGGCGTTCGGCCTCCTCGCGCTTGCGGGCGCGCTCCAGGTCGCGCTGGGTGGGGCCGGACGGGGCAGGCCTCGGGGCGGCAGGGGCGGCCTCGACCCTCCCCTCCCCTTCCCGCACCTTGCCCGCGTAGTACGAATAGTTGCCCTCGTATCGGGTCAGCCGTCCGTCCCGCACCTCGATCACCGCGGTCGCGACCGTGTCCATGAACCGCCGGTCGTGCGTGGTGAAGAGGACCGTGCCCTCGTAGTCCCGGAGAGCCCCCTCCAGGACCTCGCGCGAGGCGATGTCGAGGTGGTTGGTCGGCTCGTCCAGGACCAGCAGGCCGTGCGCCCGCAGCAGGATCCGCGACAACATCAGGCGCGCACGCTCCCCGCCGGACAGGGCCGCGACCCGCTTGTCCACGTCGTCATCACGGAACAGGAAGGCCCCGAGCACCGCCCGGACATGGGGCGCCGTCGCCGCATCCGCGACCTCGAGCATCTGGTCCAGCACCGTGCGCTCGGGCCGCAGGACCTCGAACTGGTCCTGGGCGTAGTAGCCGACCCCGACCCCGTCCGCGAGGAGCCGCCGCCCCGCGGTCGGGGCCAGGACCCCGGCCACGATGCGCAACAGCGTGGTCTTGCCGGCCCCGTTCACGCCCACGAGTGCCACCTTCTCGCCCCGGTGCAGGCGCAGGTCCACGCCATCGAACACCGTGCGGTCCCCGTAGCGGTGGACCACGCCCTCGAGCGACAGGACGAGGTCCGGGGAGCGCGCGGGCTGCGGAAAGCGAAAGCGCACGTTGCGCGGCGGCTCCGGGGGCTCCAGGCGTTCCATCTTCTCGAGCATCCGGATGCGTGACTGGACCACCTGGGCCCGGTCCTTGCGCACGCGGTTGCGCGCGATGAAGTCCTCGATGTCCCGGATGCGGGCCTGCTGCTCCTCGTAGCGCTTCCAGGCGAGGGCCACGGCCTTCTCGCGCTCGGCCACGTAGCGGTCGTACACGGGCAGGTGGGGGTTGCCTCCATGGTCCACGGCGCCACGACGCGATACCTCGACGATGCGGTGGACCGTCCGGTTCAGGAACTCCCGGTCGTGTGCGACCAGAAGCACGGCGCCCCGGTACGAACGCAGGTAGTCCTCGAACCACAGGATGCCCTCGAGGTCCAGATGGTTGATGGGCTCGTCCAGGATGAGGGCGTCCGGGTCGTCCAGCAGCAGGCGCGCGAGTTCCGCCCGCATCAACAGCCCGCCGGACAGGGCGCGCATGGGGCGCCCCAGGTCGTCGCGAGCGAATCCCAGGCCCCGCAGGACCGCCTCGGCGCGGGCCGGCATCGCCTCCGCGTCCACCGCGTGCAGGCGGTCCTCGATTTCCGCCAGGCGCCGGGCGGCGGCCTCGACCCCGTCGGCCCGGCCCTCCCCCCATGTTCTTGCAGATTCCAGAGCCGCGAGGCAGCGTGCCCGCTCGTCGAGCAGGTCTCCGAGCCCCCGCGCCCGCCGCACGCACGAATCGAGCAGGGTCCGGTCGTCCGCGAGGCTCGGATACACCTCCTGGGGCAAATAGCCCACGCGCAGGCCCTTCTTGACCTCGACGCGGCCCGAGTCCGGCGAGACCTCGCCCAGGAGGCTGCGGAACAGGGTCGTCTTGCCCGTCCCGTTGGGCCCGACCAGGGCCACGCGGTCGTCGGGGCCGATCCGCAGGTTCACGCCCTCGAACAACCTCTGCGCCCCGTAGGACTTCGAGATGTCCACCAGTTCGATCACGGCGCGAAGGGTAGCGGAAGCGGGCCAGGATGAGAAGACCTGCGTCCGGGCCGGGCGCGGGCGCGGGGTCCGTCACGAAGCGTCCCGCAAGAAGGCATCCAGCGTCACGCCCACCACCCGCTCGGCCTGGAAGGGCGTGCGGCAGACGACCGTGAGTCGGGCTCGCGGAAAGACGCGCGGGAACCACGTGAAATCGAGCGCCGTGGCGGGGCCGCGCTTGACTTCCACGAACTCGCCAGGCCCGGCGACGAAGTCAATCTCGCGTCGCTCGCCCTGCCAGTACGGGATACGCTCCGGCTCGGGACGGCCCGCGAGGGCGGCCCGGCGGAACAACTCCTGGGCCACCGCCCATTCGTACCAGACCCCCTGGCGCTCGGGGTCAAGCCGGGCCAGGTCCTCGGCCGAGCGCGGCGCATCCGGAGACCATACCCCCGCGACCAGCAGGTTGATGAACGGAAACTTGGCCGGCTTTCGAGGCTGCTCGGCCTTCCGGTCCGCGTCCCACGCGGGCCCGAACCCGACGCAGAGAAGGTCCGCCAACATCTCGATCCAGCCGGCCGCCACCGTATTGTTGGCGAGCCCCGCGTCCCGGGCGAGCCTCGTCTGTCCGAGGGGAGTCCCTCCATGCCGGTGCAGTTGCTCCATCACGGCCACGAGCGAACGGCTCGACCTCCCCGTCCTGGCGCACTCGCCCCGCACCCAGTCGCGGACCACGTCCACGACCCACTCGGGCAGTCGTCCGGTCCGGATGAGCTCGCCACAGGCGAGCGGAGACCCGCCGGACAGCAGGTAGGAGGCGAGGGCGCGCGGTCCCAGTGCCACTCCACCGGCCCGCAGGAACTCCGCATACGACACGGGCAGAAAGAGGTAACTGGTCCTCGCGAGCCTCCCCTTGCGACCCGGAAGCCGCTCCGCACCGCGCCTCAGGTCGGCCGCGCGGGAACCGGTGGTGACGACGAGGACCCGACGCAGTTCCCCTCGATCCAGGACCCGCTTGAGCCCCCTTTCCCAGTCGGGCACCGCCGTGATCTCGTCCACGAACAGTCGGTGGACGGTGGCGTCGGGTCGAAATGCGCCGGCAAGCCTCGACAGTTCTTCGGACAGGTGGTCGGCATCTCGCAGGTAGTCGCCGTCGAGGAAGAGGGCGCTTCCGGGTCCGTGGCGCAGCACCGTCTCCCGCATGGCGCCCTCGAGCCAGGTGGACTTTCCGTACTGGCGCGGGCCGCGTAGCAGAAGGACACCAGGGTCCGTCGGAAGTTCATCGAGGCCGAATTCGAGTCGGAACACGGCCGGGGCCTTCGCGAGGGCTTCGAGGCGCGGGAACAGGCCCGGCGTGTCGAGCGCGCCCTGCAGGAGGGCACGGTTGACCTGGTCAACGTTCACGACGTTGAAGATAGCAACGTCCGGGACGTTGATCAAGACCGCGCGGAGCCACGCGCAATTCTGACAGATGGGAGGGCATCTCGATGGCCAGAATGAAGGAACCGCCCGGCCGCCTCCCCGCGGGCTCGACAGACCTACGTCCGCGCCCTCGCGAGGCGCAGCGAGTTCGTGATCACCGACACCGAACTGAAGGACATGGCCGCGGCGGCGATGGCCGGGGTCAGGAGGAGCCCGGGTTGGCGGAACAGCGCGGACAGGACGCCGGCGGCCACGGGGATCGCCAGTGCGTTGTAGGCAAACGCGAGGAGGAGGTTCTGGCGGATCGTGCGCACGGCCAGGCGCGACAGGCGACGGGCCCGCAGGATGGCGCGCAGGTCCCCGCGGACCAGGGTCACGGGGGCGCTCTGCATGGCGATGTCCGTACCGGTGCCCATCGCGATCCCCACGTCGGCCCGGGCCAGGGCCGGGGCGTCGTTCACCCCGTCGCCGGCCACGGCCACGACATGCCCCTCCGCCTGGAACCGCTCGACCACGGCCATCTTGTCGAGCGGCGACGCCCCGGACACGACCTCGTCCACCCCGAGCGACCGCGCCACGGCCCGCGCCGCGTCCGAGGCGTCCCCGGTCACCATGACGACCCGGAGCCCTTCCGCCTTCAAGCCGCGCACCGCCTCGGGCGTGGTCGGCCGGACCGGGTCCTCGAAGGTGATGACCCCGGCGGGCTTCCCGTCCACGGCCACGTGGGCGACCGCGAGACCGCCGGGGGCACCGCCGGTTCCCGGGTCCCACTCGACGCCGAGGGACTCGAGGAACGCAGGCGTGCCCACCGCGACGCGCCGGCCCAGGACCTCGCCCTCGACCCCCTGGCCGGTGACCTGGCGGAAGGCGCGGACCTCCGCGAGGTCCAGGCCGCGAGCCGCCGCCTCGTCGGCCAGGGCTCGGGCGAACGGATGGCCGGAACCCCGCTCCACGCTCGCGGCGAGGCGCAGGACCTCCGCGGCGATCCGGTCGTCCGCGGGGGTCACCTCGCGCACCCGCGGGCGACCCTTGGTCAAGGTCCCGGTCTTGTCCACCACCAGGACGTCCACATCCCGCAGGACCTGCAAGGCGCGCGCGTCCCGGAACAGGACCCCGGCCCGGGCCGCCCGGCCCATCGCCACGGTCACGGCGACCGGCGTGGCGAGCCCGAGCGCGCACGGGCACGCGATGATGAGGACCGATACCGCCGCGGTCAGGGCCTGGGCTAGGGCCGGTGGGGGACCGAACGACGCCCACGCGACAAAGGTCACGACGGCCACGACCACGACGGACGGGGTGAACCACGCCGCCACGCGGTCCGCGAACCCCTGGATCGGGGCGCGCGTGCGCTGGGCCTCCGCCACCTGCCGCACGATCCGGGCGAGGATCGTCGCGGACCCGACCCGCTCCGCGCGCACGACGCAGGCCCCTTCCACGGCCACGGTCCCGGCCACCACGGGGTCGCCCGGGCCCTTGAGGACCGGCATGGGTTCCCCGGTGACCGAGGACTCGTCCACGCCGCACGCCCCGGACTCGACCACCCCGTCCACAGGGACCGCGGAGCCCGGGCGCACGCGCACTCGATCTCCTGGGACGATGCGCGCGATCGGGACCTCCTCGTCCCGACCGTCCGGGCGGACGAGGACCGCGGTCGAGGGCTGGAGGCGAAGGAGGGCCTGGAGGGCCTCCCGCGTCCGGCCCCGCGCGCGGATCTCCAGGACCTGTCCGACCAGGACCAGGGTCACGATGGCCGCGGCGGACTCGAAGTAGAGTCCGACCTCGCCGCCGGACCCGCGCACGGACGCGGGAAACGCGCCGGGAAACAAGACCGCTGCGACGCTGTACAGAAACGACACCGCCACCCCGAGCCCGATCAGGGTGAACATGTTGGGCCGGCGCCAGGCCCGGAACCCGCGAACGAAGAAGGGCCAGGCCGCCCACAGGACCACGGGCGCGGCCAGCGCGGCCTGGACCAGGCCGGACAGACGCCAGGGCAGGCGCTCGACGAGCACGTGCAGCCCCGGCACGTGTCCGGCCATGGCGAGCGCCACGACCGGGACCGTAAATACCGCTGCCCAAGCGAGCCTTCGGCGCATGTCCAGGGCCTCGGGGTCCGGGGCGTCGGACAGGGAAACCTCCTCCGGCTCGAGCGCCATGCCGCACTCGGGGCAGGCCCCGGGCCCTTCCTGTCGGACTTCCGGGTGCATGGGGCAGGTGTGAGGGACGCGGGACGGTTCTTCTGCCAACGTCCCTGACAGGAACCGGGCAGGGTCGGCGCGGAACTTCTCGAGACACCTCGGGTTACAGAACAGGTAGGTCGTCCCCTCGTGCTCCAGGCGCCGGGTCGTGGACGGGTCCACGGTCATGCCGCAGACCGGGTCGCGCGTCTGGAGGACGGCGGGATGGTCAGGGGACTCCATGGCAGTCCCCGCCAGGGGCGTGCGCAGATGCGGGCGGCGTCATTCCTTCTTCAGGCGCTCGGCCACCTTGGCCCAGTTGATGTTGCGCCAGAAGGCCTGGATGTAGTCCGCGCGCTTGAGGCCGTAGTCCGTCATGAAGGCGTGCTCGAACACGTCCATCACCAGGATCGGCTTCGCGCCTGCGAGGTGTCCGGCATCGTGCTCGTTCACCCACTGGTTGAAGAGCCGCCCCCCGCACCGGTCGTGGTAAAGGATGACCCAGCCGATGCCGCGCATGGCCCCGATGGCCTGGAACTCCTTCTGCCAGGTCTCGAAGGTGCCGAAGTTCTGCGCGATCAGCCGGTAAGCCTCGCCGTTCGGGTCGAGCGGGGTCTTGCCGCCGAGGTTGTTGAAGTACATCTCGTGCAGGCGCATGCCGTTCCATTCCCAGGCGTAGCGGCGGCGCATCTCGGCGTAGTCGGGCCCGAAGCGGCCCTCCTTCGCCATGGCGGTCAGGGTCTCCGCGACCTTGTTCGTGTTGGTCACGTACCCCTGGTACAGCGTGAAGTGGTTGCGCAGGAGGGTTTCCGAGAACCCCTCCATGCCGATCAGGTGGTCGTAATTGTTGGCTTCGTACATGGGGAAACTCCTTTCGAAAAGAAAGAACCTGCGACCGGAAGGCTAGCCTGATCGGAACGCCGGTTTCAAGAGGCAGATAGGATTCGTCGCGCCACTACGCGCTCCCGCCGTGCGGAAGGTCGCTCAATAGATGAGCGACTGGCCCTCGTTGGGGCGGCCCGTGGTCTCTGCGAGGGTCTTCTCGATGGCCGCGGCCGCCTCCTTGATGTTGTCCTCGGGACCCCCCAGGTAGAGGCGCCCGAACGCGCCGAACGTCAGGACCTCCAGGAGGTTGATCGGGGACGCCTTCTCGGCCTCGTTGGCCGCGATGGCCGCGTAGGCCGCGGGGTGGACCTCGAGGATGTAGAGGGTCTCGTTCTCGAGCAGGAACTGTCCGTGCCGCATCCGGTTGATCAGGTGCGTCTGGTAGTTGTGGATGCCGGTGATGATCTGGCTCGATGCGATGCGCGGCCTCAGGCGATCACCTTCTTCCAGCCCCAGGAAATCGAGAATCGCGCGGCCCGCTGCCTTGACCTGTCCCTGGTCACGGTGGTGGACCTCGAGCATCCCGTAGGCGCGCTCGACGATCTGCATCCCGGGGATCACGAGCGTCTTCTTCAGGACCACGTCCGTGATGATGTTGATCTGGAGGCCCGGCGCGATCTCGACGAAGAGGGCGGCCTCGTGTTCCAGCGGGTGGAATCCCTGCGACACCGTAGCGATGAAGGATGCGAGTTGCGGCTGCAAGATGTCAATGTACGAGAAGGTGCGCAGTTCGATCCCCTCGCCCATGGCCATCCCCTTTCAGCGCACCATCAAGGGCCCCTGCTCGACCTTCTTCTGAAGCAGCATGAGCCCGTCCAGGACCTGCTCGGGCCGGGGCGGACAACCGGGGATATAGACGTCCACGGGAATGATGTGGTCAATGCCCGGCACCGCCGCGTAGTTGTCGTAGAAACCCCCGGACGACGCGCACACCCCGAACGCGATGACCCACTTCGGTTCGCACATCTGCTCGTACACGGTCTTGAGGGTCGGCGCGTTCTTGTGGGAGATCGTGCCCACCACCCACAGAAGGTCGCTCTGGCGCGGCGAGAATCGCGGGATCTCGGCCCCGAACCTCGCGATGTCGTAATGCGCGCACGACACGGACATGTACTCCATCCCGCAGCACGCGGTCACGAACGGGTACTGGAATAGCGAGTACTTGCGGCCCCAGTTGATCGCCGCCCGCAACGTCGTTGTGAAGAACCCCTCGCGGCCCGGTGATTCGCCCACGGTCGCCACCCCCGAGGAAGCGTCCCACGGGCGGATTATCCCGACGAGGCGACGGTTGTCAATCGGAAACGCGCGATTGAGCAATCCGCGCTGTAAGCGCGGATTGCGACCCGGCCGCAGCAGGGGCCCCGGCTCCCAGCGCGAAGCGCTCCGGGAGGCTGTCCCAGTGGGACAGCCGATAGCCGGGGGGCCGCCGTGGGGGGTGCGGGGCCACCGTTCCGATGGGAAGGCCCGAAGGGCCGAACA
>JBBIPO010000070.1:0-17402 GCA_037442805.1 Deltaproteobacteria bacterium | reverse complement strand
GCATGACACCGGTGTCGCGGATCGAAAACACACGTCGAGACCACGGTCTTTCAACCCGCGGATATCAAGGCGATATCCGCATGGCACGCGCGTTGCTTCGTTGATCGGCGGCACCCGAGGAGATCAGCCCGAGGGCCGAGCAAGGAGGAACGAGCCATGAAGAAGCGGATGACATCCCTGGTGATCGGAACCCTGGTCGCCGCGGCCTGGACCCTGGTGGTCGTGGTCTGGGCGGGTTGCGACTCGGCCACACCGCTGTCGCCCCCGAACCCACCGCCCCCGGCCAAGAGCCTCGCGGCGCTCAAGACCGCGGAGGACTGCGACGAGGTTCTGGCCCTCCTGAAGCAGAAGACTCTCGAGGACATGGAGGCCCGGATCGAGCAGGCCTATCAGGTCGCGCTCGAGATGAAGCAGTGGGGATGCATCATGTACGCGGCCGAGGACGGCGCCGGCGGCCTGCCGCCCGGGACCAACCAGGGCGGCGCCACGCATTACTCCGAGACGAACGTCCAGGTCGCCGGCGTGGACGAGGCCGATTTCGTGAAGAACGACGGGAAGTTCATCTACGTGCTGGCCAACGGCGAGTTCCAGGTCATCGAGGCGTGGCCGGCCCCGCAGACCCACACGGTCGCGAAGGTCACGATTGAGGGGGAGCCCAAGCGGATGTATGTCCACGCGGATCGCGCCGTGATCTATTCCGCGCTCGGCCCCATCGCGCAGTCCGCCTACGACGACGGATGGGGCTGGTACGGCGGGCCCATGTACTCCGGCGGCTCCGGGGACTGCACGTACGGCTACGACTGCGACTTCACCGGGGACGGGCAAGTGCTGAAGATTACGGTCTTGGACATCCGCAACCGGGCGGCCCCTGAGGTGGTGCGCGAGATGGTCTTCAGCGGGTCCTACCTCAACTCTCGACGCATTGGGGAGGTGGTGCACACGGTGGTGGTCTTCCCCGAGGTCTCGGTCCCCGGGCTCCAGTACTGGCCCGGGGAACTGGAGGACCCGTGGCGGTGGTGCGGCAAGCCCGAGGAATTCCCATACTCGGAAGGTGAACTGCGCGCGATGTTCGACGCCCTGGCCGAGGCGAACCGCGCGGTGATCGAGGCCGCGACCATCGCGCAGTTCCTGCCGGGCCTGAAGGACACGCGCTACATCGCGGGCGAGCCCGTGGTGGACGAGGGCCTGCTCGGGGAGTGCAAGGGGTTCTACCTGTCGCAGGCCGGGGACGGGAAGAACTTCGTGTCCCTGGTGTCCTTCGAGATGGATGAACTCGGTGCCATCGCGTTCAGCACGATCGTGGGGCGCCGGGCGCGGTGTATGCCTCGCACGACGCCCTGTACGTGGCCGAGCGCCATTACCAGGACCAGATGCAGGCGTGGTACTTCGACGAGTCGGTCGGGGTCACGGAGGCCACGACGGTTCACAAGTTCGGCCTGACCCCGGACAGCATCGCCACGCAGTACGTGGCGAGCGGCGCGGTCAAGGGCCGGGTCCTGAACCAGTTCTCGATGGACGAGAAGGACGGCTATCTGCGCATCGCGACCACGAACGGCCACGTGCCGGACCCGAACGTCTATTCGACGCTCGCGGTCCTGGCCGAGTCGCAGGGGGAACTGGTGGTCGTGGGAATGGCGGACCACATCGCGCCCACCGAGGACATCCGCTCGGCCCGCTTCGATGGCGACAAGGGGTTCCTGGTGACGTTCAAGAAAACGGACCCCCTGTTCGCCGTGGACCTCTCCGACCCCACGAACCCGCGCATCCTGGGCGAACTGAAGATCCCCGGCTTCTCGACTTACATGCACCTGCTGGACGACGGCCACGTCCTGAGCATCGGCTTCGATGCCGACGACCACGGGGACTTCGCGTATTTCGATGGCCTGATGCTCCAGGTCTTCGATGTCAGCGCCCTGGACCAGCCCTCCCTGGTGCACAAGGAGGTGATCGGGACGCGCGGGAGCACGTCGGACGCGGCGACGAATCATCTCGCATTCAACTATTTTGCATACGAGAAACTTCTGGCGGTACCCATTGTGATCTGCGAGGGGGGCGACGACGGGATGTACGGGACCTCGATGACCTTCACGGGCCTGCTCGTCTATCGGGTGACGGTCGAGGACGGTTTCGAGCGGATCGGCGGCATCCC
Organism: Deltaproteobacteria bacterium; assembly: GCA_037442805.1. GTDB lineage: Bacteria > Myxococcota_A > UBA9042 > DTJE01 > DTJE01 > DYKK01. Next base: position 15,253 of record JBBIPO010000070.1, on the reverse strand, counting down.
GCACGCGCCACCGTCCTACGACGCGAACGCCTGCGGGAACTGGTGGACCCAGTCCAACTCGCACGTGAAGCGAAGCGTCTTCATGTCGGATGATGCGAACACGTGGGTGTATTCCATCGCCCTCGACAAGATCCAGGTTTCGAACTTGAAGGACCTGGAACACCCAGTCGCGAGCGTGCACCTCTGAGAGCCTCTCGGACGGCCTCCTTTCTTGCGTTCGTGATGCGTGGACGCGACGACGTTCCGTGGTGGTGACGGTCGCGGAGCCCCGGCGACCACTTCCCGAGGTACCCGGCCAGGCCGCACCCGGCGGAGGCCCTTGTCAAACCCGACGCGATGTGCGATTCACACCGCGAAGGGAGGTGAACCATGAGGAACATCGCCACCGGATTGGGAATGCTCGTGATGTGGATGGGGTCCGCCGTGGTGGTCGCGGAACCCTTCCCGACGGTCGCGGGGGTCGAGGCGTTCTTGAAGGAGACGGAGGAGGGACTTCTGGACCGCTGGATCGAATCGGATCGGGCGGAGTGGGTCCGGATGACCTATATCACGGACGACACGCAAGCGATCGCGGCGTCGGCGCGCGAGGAACTGATGGACTACGTGGGGCGCAAGGCCGCCGAGGCGGTCCGTTTCCTGAAGACGCCGTTGACGGACACGCTCAAGCGCAAGATCCACCTGCTGCGGACATTCCTGGACATGCCCGCGCCGCCCGACCCCGCGAGGCGCGAGGAACTCGCGCGAATCGGGACCGAGATGGACAGCCTGTACGGGAAGGGGAAGCACTGCCCCGAACGGTTGCAAGGGAAGTGCCTGACCCTGCCCGACATGTACGAGGTCCTGGCGAAGAGCCGCGACTACGACGAACTGCTGGACATCTGGACCGGATGGCGCAAGGTGTCGGTGCCCATGCGGCCCCTGTTCCAGCGGTTCGTGGCGCTCGCGAACGAGGGGGCGCAGGCCCTGGGCTTCGCGAATCTCGCGGAGATGTGGAAGTCGCGTTACGACATGGCGCCCGACGCCTTCGAGGCCGAAACGGACCGCCTGTGGAAGCAGGTCGAGCCCCTGTATCGCGACCTGCACTGCTACGTGCGGTCGAGGCTGGTTCAGGTGTATGGCCAGGAGCGGGTGCCTCCCGAAGGGCCGATCCCCGCACACCTCTTGGGGAACATGTGGGCCCAGGAATGGACCAATCTCTTCGGCCTCGTGGCGCCCGAGCCGGACAAGACCGCGGCCCTGGACCTGGAGGCGGCGCTCAAGGCGCGCGGCGTGGACGAGCGGGGGATGGTGAGGATCGCAGAGGCATTTTTCGTATCGCTGGGGCTGGACCCGCTGCCCGCGTCGTTCTGGGAGCGCTCGATGTTCACGCAGCCGCGCGACCGCGAGGTCGTGTGCCACGCCTCAGCCTGGGACGTGGACCAGGATGAGGACCTGCGCATCAAGATGTGCATCCGTATCAACGGGGAAGATTTCACCACGATCCATCATGAACTCGGGCACAACTACTATCAGAGGGCCTACCGGCACCTGGACCCCCTGTTCCGCAACAGCGCGAACGATGGGTTCCACGAGGCGCTCGGGGACCTGATCGCGCTGTCCGTGACGCCGTCGTACCTCCAGGAGATCGGGCTCGCGGAGGGGGCGTCCGGCAGTGCGTTGAACGCCCTGATGCAGCGCGCGCTCGAGAAGGTGGCGTTCCTGCCGTTCGGACTCCTTGTGGACCGCTGGCGCTGGGGGGTGTTCGAGGGCCGGATCCGGCCGGAGGATTACAACCGGGCGTGGTGGGACCTGCGTACGAAGTACCAGGGCGTCGCGGCGCCCGTGCCGCGGTCGGAGGCCGATTTCGACCCGGGCGCCAAGTACCACGTGCCCGCGAACGTCCCGTACACGCGCTACTTCCTGGCCGCGATCCTCCAGTTCCAGTTCCACCGGGCGTTGTGCCGGAAGGTCCTGGGTTTCCGGGGACCCCTTCATGAATGCAGCATCTATGGAAGCAAGGAGGCCGGGGCTCGCATCCGCACCATGATGGAGATGGGGATGTCCCGTGCGTGGCCCGAGGCGCTTGCGGCCCTGAGCGGCGAGACTCGCATGGATGCCAGCGCCATTCTCGAGTACTTTGCGCCGTTGCACGAGTGGCTGAAGAAGCAGAACCGCGGCCGGAAGTGCGGTTGGTAGCGAACGCTCGCGCGAGCGGACCGCCGCGCCAGGTCGAGGGATGAAACGCCCTTAGGTCTGGTCACGATAGATCGGGTGACAGACCGGTCGGAGGGAGCCGGGGCATGCACCGGAGTCGCCGACCCCCGCTGGGTGGTGGAGGGCACGTCGTTTCATCCGGGACCGACGTGGCGGGTGAAGTCTGTCCTCGGATGGACCGCGGCGGGCGTGCTCCGTGGGGGGCCGGGGGGTGAGGGTCGGTGAAGACTATCTTCAGAACCCAGTCACCCAGAAGCGGGCTGTGCGCTTCGCGGGGTTCTGCGGGCAGAAGCCGGGAAAACGCACGCCGGGTGTGCGGACCGCGTGCGCTTTGCGGGTGGATGCCATTCAGAACCGCCGATCACGCACGAAATGGCGCTGATCCGACCCGGCGCCCGTGCATTTTTCGGGGTCTTGCCGGCAGAACCCCCGAAAACGCACATCCCACCCACACGGCACCCACCGTTTTCCTGGCATCCGACCCCACGCTCGCCTAACCCTGTCGGCGTTCTGGGTCCCCTTGCGTGACGTTGTTGTCGTCCGCCTCACCGTGGACTGGACACCGGCTCGTTCCGGGCGCACCATGCGCCGGGAAAGGGGGGCCACATGCCCGACAACCAAACCAGCGGCACCGGGTGGGTCGAGGTCTCGATCCACCTACCCGTCGCGATACAGGAGGCCGTCATCGCCTGGGCCATCGCCCACGGCGCCGTGGGCGTCCAGGAAGAGTACCCAGGTCTCGGGGACCTCGGAGAGTCGGGTCCGATTGTGTCGGGGGACCCCGCGGAGTGGTCCGGAGACGCCCCGCCCAACCCGGGGGACCGGGTCTTCCTGAAGGCGTGGTTTCCGGCGACAGGCTTTGGTGCCAGAATCCGCGAGGCGTTTCGTGACTATCTGTCCGGGCTTCCAGGCGGACAGGCGTCGGAACTCCAGGCCAGGCGCGTCGAGGACGCGGACTGGGCCGAGGCCCTGCGCCGCGAGTGGCGCCCCATCGAGGTCGGCCACCGGTTCCTCGTCTGCCCGTCGTTCGTCCGTGTCCCCCGGGCCTCGGGCCGCATTGTCCTGAAACTCCGCCCCGGCATGGCGTTCGGAACCGGGACCCACTTCACGACCGCTTCCTGCGTCCGGATGGTGGAGGACATCATGGCTTCCGCACCCGACCCCGTGAACGTCCGGGTCCTCGATGTGGGCACCGGATCGGGGGTCCTCGCGATCGCGGCCCTTCTGCTCGGGGCCGGCCAAGCCGTCGGGCTAGACCTGGACCGAGACGCCCTGCGCGAGGCCCGTCAGAACGCACGACTCAACCACGTGTCGGACCGGTTCCGCACCCCCCGCGGCCCCCTGGACCCCGAGCGAATGGGCCGGTTCTCGCTGGTCCTCGCGAACCTGGTGGCCGCGACCCTCCAGAACCTGGCCGTCCCCCTCGTCCGCTCGCTGGCCCCGGGCGGACGACTCGTGGTCTCGGGCATTCTCTCGCGCCAGGAAGACGAGATCCTCCGTACGTTCGGTTCGCGCGGACTGGTCCCCGTCGCGACGATGCGCGACGGGACGTGGGTCACCATCGCGCTGGACAGCAACAGTCGGGCCTAGGGCAGGTCAACTTCACTTGGAGGGAATACGGCCCCCAGTCCCCCTCCTCGTCGAAGGCGCTGCGCCCGTCCACGACCAGCGTGATCCAGCCGTCCGCCGGTGCGGTCCAGCCCTGGATCACGTCCGGCTTACCGTCGCTCCCGCTGTTGAAGCACTCGTACGGGTCGCCCCCGGCCTTGCATTTGATTCCACGGTAGATTTTCATCATCGAATCGAACATCGGGTCCTTGGGCGTCAGCGTGGCGTCGAGCCGCTCGCCCGCAAGGACGTACAGGCGGAAGAAGTTGTCCTCGTTCGCGTCCCAGCATTCGACCTTGTCCTGGAAGATCGGAAACGACAGATCATCATTGTTCTTGTCGTTGGTCGTATCGCCGTTGTGAACGTAGCCAACCAGGGCCGAGGTCCGACCGATGACCTTGGCGGTTCCGCAGGTCTTCCCGTCGGGTCCCTCGTCGCCGGCGCACCCCTGGACCATCGCGCACACGGACACGCAGGCCCCGCCGAGGCACGTCTCGTCCTCGCTGCAATGGCCAGCCTCCAGGCACTGGACGCACCCGTCCGACACCGACAGGCAGTGCGGCGCCGGGGCCTCGCAGGGCCGGCATTCGGGGCCACAGGCCTCGGCCGTGTCGCATGCCTCGCACGCCCCGTCCCGGCACCGCCGCCCGGTCCCGCACGAGGTCTCCGTGCACACGCACGCGCCCGTCGCGCACGCGGGTCGCTCCCCCATGCAGGGCTCGCAGTCCGCCCCGCAATGGGCCGGGTCGTCGTCCGCACACGGGACGCACGTCCCGTCATCGCACCAGCGCCCAGGACCGCAGTCTGCGCCCGCCACGCACTCGACGCACCTCCCTGCCCAGCACTGGAGCCCCGGACCGCATTCCAGGCACTCGGGACCGCAATGCGCCGTGGTGTCGCAGGGACGGCACTTCGGCGTGTCGCACCACTGCCCGGCCGGACAATCGCCGTCCACCAGGCACCCGACGTCCAGCCTCCCGGGGTCTCCGCCGGGGTCACCACCACCTGGGTCCTTCGCGTCCCGCGCGTCCTCCGCGAGGACGTCGCCCGCGTCCCCGGCCGGGTCTCCGACGGCCGCGTCCCGGGCGTCGAGTGTGTCGCCCCTGTCCTCGCCATCGTGGGTGCCCAGTCCGATGTCTGCGTCTTCCCGACCGTTCGCGCCCTCGTCGAGAACAAGCCCCGGATCCGGAAACGTTACGGCGGCGTCGGGCCGGACGTCCGCTGCCCTCCCCGCCCCCTGGCCGCACGCGACCACGCAGCCACAGACACCTATCGCCACGCCCAGGACTCCGCCACGCCCCCGCATGACGCCGCCCTTCCGCCCGAAACCCGAACCCATTGTAATGCTGCGAGTGGAAGAGGGCAGAGCGGAGCCGCGAGCACGAGGCACCCCGATGCGTGCCACTTGAGGAACGCGACCAATTCCCGTCTCCAGTTTCCGCGAGGACGCGAGCGCCTTCTCGCACCCAATCGTGGCCGAGGCCGTGACCGTGTCCGACTCCGTGTCCGTGTCGGTAACCGTGACGGAGTCCGTGACCATTGCGGAGTTCCTGCCGGACCCCGGAACCCCGACCCCGGACCCCCGCCTTTCGACCCCCCGGAATACAAATCCAACATTTGTCAATCTTGCGTCTGAAGCGCGTTGACACCCCCCGACGCCCCTTGCGAAAGTCCCCGCGGAATGGAAATCCCCGAGGCCGGGGATCGGCGGCCCTCCGGCGTCGAGCCGGGGGGCATGGGACTTTTTCAGGAGGAGTGACCATGCCGAGTTACGTCAACCCAGAGAAGTGCGACGGGTGCAAGGCGCTCGACAAGACCGCCTGCCAGCACATCTGTCCGAACGACCTCATGGTGTTGAACAAGGCCATCGAGAAGGCCTACAACCGTGAGCCGGAGATGTGCTGGGAATGCTACAACTGCGTCAAGATCTGCCCGCAGGGCGCGGTCGAGATGCGTGGCTACGCGGACTTCGTCCCGCTCGGGGCCACGGTCACGCCGATGCGCGGGTCCGACTCGATCATGTGGACGATCAAGTTCCGCAACGGCAGCATCAAGCGGTTCAAGTTTCCGATCCGGACCACCCCCGAGGGGAGCGCAGTCCCGAACGGAGGGTTCGGGGACGGCGACGGGGACCTGAACAGCCCGGCGCTGTTCACGGAGCCCGCGTCCCTGGGGCTGCCGGCCGTGGCCACTTTCAAGAAGTGAAGGAGGTGCAGACATGGAAAACTTCGAGACCAAAGTCGTGACGACCGACCTTCTGATCCTGGGCGGCGGCATGGCGGCCTGCGGCGCCGCGGTCGAGGCCTCGTACTGGGCCAAGAAGAAGGGCCTGAAGGTGACCATGGTGGACAAGGCCGCGACCGACCGGTCGGGTGCCGTGGCCATGGGCCTGTCCGCCATCAACCAGTACGTCGGCATCAAGGACGGCCAGAACACGATCGAGGACTACGTGAGGTACGTCCGCAACGACCTGATGGGCATCACGCGCGAGGACCTCGTCGCGAACATCGCGCGGCACGTGGACTCGACCGTGCACCTGTTCGAGAAGTGGGGTCTGCCAATCTGGAAGGACAAGAACGGCGCGTATGTCCACGAGGGCCGTTGGCAACTCATGATCAACGGCGAGTCCTACAAGGTGGTCGTGGCCGAGGCCGCGAAGAACGCCCTGAAGGAGGTGGGCGGTGAACTGTACGAGCGCGTGTTCATCGTGGGCCCGCTGATGGACGGCAACCGCGTCGCGGGCGCGTACGGTTTCAGCGTCCGCAAGAACGAGTTCTACGTGTTCAAGGCCAAGGCGGTCCTGGTCGCGATGGGCGGCGCGGTGCACGTGTTCAAGCCGCGGTCCAGCGGCGAGGGCCTGGGCCGCGCGTGGTACCCGCCGTGGAACTCCGGTTCGTCGGCGTACTTCACCCTGGCGGCCGGCGCCGAGATGACCTGCCAGGAAGTGCGGTTCATCCCCGTGCGGTTCAAGGACGCGTACGGCCCGGTCGGGGCGTGGTTCCTCCTGTTCAAGTCCCGCGCCACCAACGGCCTGGGCGAGGACTACATGGAGACCCGCAAGGACGAGCTCGAGAAGTGGCTCCCGTACGGCAAGGTCAAGCCGGTGCCCGCAAACCTGCGCAACTGGCTCGGGATGCTGGACGTGATGGAGGGCAAGGGCCCCATCTACATGCGGACCGAGGAGGCCATCGCGAACCTGGCCAAGGCCGTCCCCGACCCGGTCGAGCAGAAGAAGAAACTCAAGGAACTCGAGGCCGAGGCGTGGGAGGACTTCCTGGACATGACGATCTCGCAGGCCCTGCTGTGGGCCGCGACCAACGTGTCGCCCGAGGCGAAGCCCTCCGAGATCGCGGCCGCAGAGCCGTACTTCATCGGGTCGCACTCCGGCGCGTCCGGGGCGTGGGTGTCGGGTCCCGAGGACCTTCAGACCCCGCAGACCAAGGGCGAGTACTTCTGGGGCTACGCCCACATGTCCACCGTGAAGGGGCTGTTCTGCGCGGGGGACGCGTCCGGCGCGTCGTCGCACAAGTTCAGTTCCGGGTCGCACACCGAGGGCCGCATCGCCGCCAAGGCCGCGATCAAGTTCATCGTGGAGAACAACACCCAGCCGAACGTGGACATGGGCCTGGTCGAGAAACTGAAGGCCGAGACCCTGGCCCCGCTCGTCCTGTTCGAGGCCGAGTCCAAGAAGACCACGGACCCGAACATCAACCCGGCGTACATCCGCCCGAAGATGTACATGTTCCGTCTCCAGAAGATCATGGACGAGTACGCGGGCGGCGTGACCTCGCAGTTCAAGACCAGCAAGGCCCTGCTCGAGAAGGGGCTGGAGTTGATCGCGCTGCTCAAGGAGGACGCGAAGAAACTGGCCGCCGAGGACCTGCACGAACTGATGCGCTGCTGGGAGAACTACCACCGCACCTGGCAGGCCGAGGCCCACATCCGGACGATCCTCTTCCGCGAGGAGACCCGGTGGCCGGGGTACTACTTCCGCGCGGACTGCCCCTCGATGAAGGACGAGTGGTACTGCTTCGCGAACTGCAAGTACAACCCGGCAACGGGCGAGTGGACCATGCTCAAGCGCCCGATCTACAAGATCGTGGCGGATTGATCAGCGCGTGACCCCCGAGGGGTCCGGGAGTCCCCGGGCCCCTCGGGTCTTTCCCCTTCCCGGAAGGCAACGATGGACGACGACGCGAACAACCCAAGCCGGGACGCGGCCTGTCCCACGTGCCCCCACTGCGGGGCCAACCTGACACGCTGGGCCACCCCGCCCGCGTCGTCCTGGGGCGAGACGTGGCACTGGGTCTGCTTCAACGATGCGTGCCCTTACTTCGTCGAGGGCTGGACCTGGATGGCCACCCAGTACAACGTCCACGCCTCCTATCGCTACCGACTGGACCCCGCCACAGGCCAGTCCGGCCCCCTCCCGGTCTGGTCCGCCGAGGCCCACAAGGACCGGATCGTGACGGAAGTTGACAAAGCGTCATAGACCGACCCACCAGGGGTGCTGGTACTCTCGTTGCGCGGAGACGCGTCACGCCCTCGTGGGCGTGGACGTAGGCGTGGGCGTGGGCGGAACGTGACCCGGAATCCATCCGGCCCCACCCGTCAAGGGAGCAGGTGCCAGGAGCCCGCGCGGGAGGTGGTCATGACTCGTCCATCCGGATCGAACGGGGAACGCGAGCGATTCCTGGCCGACCAGCCGCGGCTCGGGCTCGACGACCGATTCACGTTCGCGTGTCACCCGGGCGTGTTGTGCTTCAACGTCTGTTGCCGCGACGTCAACATCGTGTTGACGCCGTATGACGTGCTGCGCCTGAAGACCCGCCTCGGGATGGCCTCGGGCGAGTTCCTCGAACGCTACACGGTCCTCCCCTTCACGGAAGACCAGTTGTTCCCGATCCCCCTCCTGAAGATGAACGACGACGCCGAGAAGCGGTGTCCGTTCGTCGGGGAGGCCGGCTGCTCGGTGTACCGCGACCGCCCCTGGCCCTGCCGGATGTACCCCATCGGGCACGCGACCAACCGCACCAGCGACCGTCCGATCGGCGAGGAGTTCTGGTTCCTGGTGCGCGAGGACCACTGCCGAGGCCACGAGGAAGGCCGTGAGTGGACGGTGCGCGAATGGATGGCTGACCAGGGCACCGAGCCCTACGACCGGATGGGCGAGTTCTACCGCGACCTGACACTCCACGAGAACTTCGTCGTCCGGCGCCAGCGGCTGACACCGCCCCAGATGGACATGTTCTACATGGCGCTCTACGATATTGACCGATTCAGAAGGTTTATCTTCGAATCATCGTTCTTGAGACGGTTCGTGGTCCAGGAGGACCGCGTCGAGAGGATGCGCTCGGACGACGAGGAGTTGCTGGAGTTCGGCTTTCTGTGGCTGCGCTTCGCCCTGTTCGGCGAGAAGACGATGAAGGTCCGGCCCGAGGCCGAGGCGGCCGTGCGGGCGGCGGCGAAAAAGGCGGGAGACTGACCCGGGGCGACCCCAGGTCGCGGACGCTTGGAGGTGACAGGATGGATCCGGGACGCAAGACGCTTCTGGTGATCGGCGGAGGGATGTCCGGCATGACCGTGGCGCTCGAGGCCGCGGAGGCCGGGATGGGGGTGCACCTCGTCGAGGCGGGGCCGTCGCTCGGGGGGAGGGTCGCGGCCCTGGCCCGGTACTTCCCGAAGATGTGCCCCCCGACCTGTGGCATCGAGATTAACTACCGCCGCCTGCGCCGCAACCCAGACGTGGTGGTGCACACGCTGACGCGGGTGACCGCCGTCGCCGGCAAGCCGGGGGCCTTCGAGGTGACGCTGCGCACCGAGCCTCGCCGCGTGAACGGTCGCTGCACCGCGTGCGGGGACTGCATCGCGGTCTGCCCCGTGGAACGTGCCGACGACTTCAACCACGGTCTGGCAAGGACCAAGGCCATCTACCTGCCCCACCCCATGGCCTACCCCATGACCTACGTGGTGGACGGGACTGTGTGCAAGGGCGCCGAGTGCGGCAAGTGCGTCCAGGCGTGCAAGGTCGGCGCGATTGACCTGGCCGAGGCCGCGACCACCCGCACCGTGCAGGTCCACGCCATCGCGGTCGCGACCGGATGGAAGCCCTATGACGCGACCCGCCTGACCCACTTGGGATTTGGCCGCTTCCCAGACGTTATCACGAACGTGATGATGGAGCGCATGCTCGCCGAGGACGGCCCTACCGGCGGCAAGCCGGTGCGCCCCTCGAACGGCCAGGTCCCGAAGCGCATCGCCTTCGTGCAGTGCGCGGGGTCGCGCGACCGCAACCACCTGCCGTACTGCTCGGCCGTGTGCTGCGGGGCGTCGCTGAAGGAGGCGATCATCGCGCGAGAGACCGCGCCCGACTGCGAGATGGCGATCTTCTACATTGACCGCCGCGTCATGGGCCGCAACGAGGAGGTCCTCACCAAGGTCGAGGCCGACCCCCGGACGCGCCTAGTGCGCGGCAAGGTGGCCCGGGTGGACGAGGATCCGACCACGCACGCGCTCCGCGTCGTGGCGGAGGACACGGCCATGGGGACGCGCAGCGAGTGGGAGGCGGACCTCGTGGTCCTCGCGACGGGGATGGTGCCCAACACGGAAGGGCTCGTCCTCCCGTCCGGGTGCACCCTGGACGACTACGGATTCGTGGTTCCCGACGGGGAGACCACGGGCACGGTGGCCGCCGGGTGCGTGGTCCGACCCGCGGCGATGACCCAGTGCATGCAGGAGGCCACGGGCGCGGCGGTCAAGGCCCTCATCGTCGCCGGAGCCTGAGGGAGGATGACGCCATGCAAGGGCCCCGGTGCCCCCTCAGAGAAGGGAGAGGGCATGGCGTCATCCTCAGGCCGCCCAGCGGGCGGCCCGCTGGAGCGCAGCGCCGAATGGCGCGAGCGAAGCGAGGGAGGGGGGTGGCAGAGACGCGCCGGTAGGCGCGCGAGCCGAGGGGAGGGGCGGCAACCCCTCCCCCATTCTCGGAGGACATCACGATGGAACACAAGGTCGCGGTCTATCTGTGCAGCGGATGCGGGATCGGCGAGGCCCTGGACCTCGACAAGGTCGAGGCCGCCGCCAGGGAGGCGGGGTGCGCGGTCATCGCCCGACACGAGGCCCTGTGCGGCGACGAGGGACGCGCGCTGATCGAGACGGGGATCGCGGAGCACCAGGCCACGCACGTGGTGGTCTGCGCCTGCTCGCAGCGGGTGTTCGCGGAGCGATTCGCGTGGCCCGGGGTGTTCACCGAGCGCGTGAACCTGCGCGAGCACGTGGCGTGGTCCCACGCACCGCGAGACGACGGGACCCAGGAGAAGGCGGAAGACTACGTCCGCATGGGGATCGCGAAGTGCGGCAAGGCCGAGGTCCCCGAGGCCGTCCCCGAGCAACCTTCCAGCACCATTCTGGTCGTGGGGGGCGGCGTCGCGGGGATGCGCGCGGCCCTGTACGCGGCGGACGCGGGTCACGACGTGGTCCTGGTCGAGAAGGAGCGGACGCTCGGGGGCTTCGCGGCGCGACTGCACAAGACGTACCCCCATCAGGCCCCCTGGGACGCCCCCTGCGAGAATCCGGTCCCGGTCCTGGTCGCGAGGGTCCAGGCGCATCGCCGCATCCGGGCGATCCTCGGGCAGACCGTGGCCCGCATCTCCGGGGCCCCGGGGAAGTTCCAGGTCACGGTCGGCGCCAACGGCTCGGCCGAGACGTTCCCGGCGGGGGCCATCATCGTGGCCACCGGGTTCCGGCCCTACGATGTCTCGAAACTAACGCACCTGGGCGCGGGCTCCACGCCGGACGTGATCGGGGCGGACCAGTTCGAGGACATGGCCCGCGAGGGGACCTTCCGGAGACCCTCGGACGGCAGGCCGGTGCGCAAGGTGGTCTTCATCCAGTGCGCCGGTTCGCGCGACCAGGCCCACCTGCCCTACTGCTCGACCACGTGCTGCCTGAACTCGTTGAAACAGGCCCGCTACCTCCTGGATGCGGACGACCAGGCCGAGGCGGTCATCCTGTACAAGGACATGCGAACGCCCGCGCTCTACGAACAGTACTACGAGGCGGCCCAGCAAGCGCCGGGCCTCATGCTGACGCGCGGGGAGGTCACGTCCGTGGCCCCGGTCGCCGGCTCCGTGCGCGTGACGGCCAGGGACACGCTGCTCGGCGAGGACATCGTCGTGGACGCGGACCTCGTGGTCCTGGCCCAGGGCAAGGTCCCCAACACCGATCAGGCTATCCTGAATCTGACCTACCGGAAGGGGAAGGAACTGCCGGACCTCCAGTACGGCTTCCCGGATTCCAACTTCATCTGCTTCCCGTACGAGACGGCGCGCACGGGGATCTACGCGGCCGGGTGCGTTCGAGCCCCGGCGGACATCTCGCAGTCCAAGACGGACGCGGCGGGCGCGGCCCTCAAGGCGATCCAGTGCATCCACGCCATCGGCCGGGGCGCGGCCGTGCACCCCCGGGCGGGCGACCTGTCCTTCCCGGAGTTCTTCCTGCAACGCTGCACCCAGTGCAAGCGCTGCACCGAGGAGTGCCCCTTCGGGACCCTCGACGAGGACGAGAAGGGGACCCCCCAGCCCAACCCCACGCGATGCCGTCGCTGCGGCGTCTGCATGGGCGCGTGCCCCGAGCGGATCGTTTCGTTCAAGGATTATTCCGTCCCGATCATCGGGGACATGGTCAAGTCCATCCATGTCCCCGACGAGTTCGAGGAGAAGCCTCGCTACATCGGGTTCATCTGCGAGAACGACGCCTATCCGGCCCTCGACCTGGCGGGGATGAAGCACGTGCGGTACAGCCCGCTCGTGCGCTTCATCCCGGTGCGCTGCCTCGGGTCGGTGAACCGCGTGTGGATCGCGGACGCGCTGTCGCGCGGGATTGACGGGATCCTGCTGATCGGGTGCAAGTTCGGGGACGACTACCAGTGCCACTTCCTGAAGGGGAGCGAGTTGTGCAACAAGCGGATGGAGAACGTGCAGGAGGACCTGAACCGCCTGGCCCTGGAGCGCGAGCGCATCCGCATCGTGCAGCTGGCGATCAACGAATACGACCGGCTGCCGGGGATCGTCAACGACTTCGTCGAGACGGTGAACGCCCTGGGCATGAACCCGTACAAGGGGTTTTGACATCGCGAACGCGGGGCGCCGCGATGTCTTCGCGCCGAGGGAGCCCACGGGCTTCGCCCGCGGATCATCGGCGACTCGGGAGGCGCGACTCGTGACCAAGGCAGGATGCAAGGCCTCCGACGCGCGGCCGAGTGAAGGGCGTTCCGGGGCGTTCGCGGGATCGCCCACGCCCACGCTTACGCCCACGCCAACGTTTCTGGAGAGGTGACCCATGAGTGACGCCATCCGACCCGACGCCTCGTTCGCCCGCGAGGTCATGGCCCTGGGCGGCGAGGACCTGAAGAAGTGCTACCAGTGCGCGACCTGCGCGGTGGTGTGCCCCCTGGCCCCCGACGACCGGCCCTATCCCCGCAAGGAGATGGTCTGGGCCCAGTGGGGCGCTCGGGACCGGCTGCTCGCGGACCCGGACCTGTGGCTGTGCTACCAGTGCGGCGACTGCTCGGTCCAGTGTCCGCGCGGGGCCCGGCCCGGCGACGTGATGGCCGCCCTGCGCAAGGCCGCGATCACGGCGTGGTCCGCTCCGGCCGCCCTGGGACGCCTGGTCCAGAACCCGTCGTGGTTCCTGATCCTACTCGCGGTGCCCGCGTTTCTGTTCGCGTTCCTGCTCGGCCTGGGCCGCGGGGGGGAGCACCCCTGGGGCTGGGCCGAGTTCGCACGGCCCACGCTGGAGGACGGGGGGTACGTGTTCCACAAGTTCGTGCCGCACGGGCTGATCTACTCGGTCTTCGTGCCCCTCACCGTGCTGGTCCTGGCCTCGTTCGCAACGGGCGTGACGCGGATGTGGGGCGCGATGTCCCGGTCCTTCCTGGCCCGGGAGGGCGCGACCGCGAACGGTGGGCTGTGGGACGTCCTGAAGGACGTCGTGCTCCACCGCCACTTCGACCGGTGCGGCGAGGGGGCCTACCGGACCTGGGCGCACCTCGGCATCTTCTACGGGTTCGCGTTCCTCGCCGTCACCACCGGCGCGACCATCGTCCTGATGTACGGCTTCGACAAGCCCCCTCCCCTGCCCTTCAGCCCGTCCCACTTCATGGACGGCCTCCTGTGGAAGATCATCGGGAACATCGGAGCATTGATCTTGATCGTGGGAACCATCTGGGCGATCCGCCGCCGCATGAACGCGGCCCCGGCGGACCAGCGCAGCCACTTCGGGGACTGGGTCTTCCTGGCCGTGGTCCTGATCATCGCGGTCACGGGGCTCGGGTCGCAGGTCTTCCGCCTGTGGGCCACCTCGGCGCAGAGCGCCCCGCTCGCCAAGGTCGCCTACGCGACGTACTACACGCATCTCGTGTTCGTGTTCTATCTGATCGCGTACGCCCCGTTCTGCAAGCTCGCCCACATGGTCTATCGCACCGCGGCCCTCGCCTACGCTCGCCGCATCGGCCGGGAGCCCAGGGCCGCCTGACGCCGGCGGCCCGCGCCAGGCCAAGACCGCGTCCGCACGCAGCGGTCCGAAGGGCCGCGGCACCCTATGGATTCGGGAGACTCCTCATCAGGCGGGCTCTCAACCCGACAAGCGTCAAGCCGACCACCTCGTTGCGAGCCGGGTCGTACCGGAGGATCACCCCTTCCCCGATATCCACGCCCACGGCTGGTCCCGGCGGTCCGACCGACAGGTACAAGACGTCGGCCTCCTCGTCGTAGTCCCAGTCCAGGTTCGCCGGCCTCTCCAGGATCTTCACGGCCTCCATACGGTTTCTCTCCACGTTGCCGGGTGATGGGTCAGGTACGCGGTCACCACGAAACCATCGTCCGCGCCCGCTTCGCGATAGACGACGACCACGAACCTCCCCGCGATCGGGTCCTCGCTCCACCGGCGAACGGCCAGGAGCGCACCCTCGTCCCCTCGCTGGACGAAATCCGGCCGATCCATGGTCTGAAGGACGGCGTCTCGCAGGCCCTCCATCTCGACGTAACGGCGCGTGATGTGGTTCCAGCGCTCGCCGGTGAAGCGAATGGGCACACCGTTGACCGACCGGACGATCAGCATTCGCGCCGGCCCCTCTCTCGACCACTCGACGACACGATTCTAGATCGGACCATCAGGAATGGCGAGCAGGGGACAAGGCCCCAAATCCTCCGTGAAGGGTTCCCGTGGGGACGCGAGCGCCTGCTCGCGTACGGCCGCGCGAGCGCCCGCTCGCGCGTGGGTGCGCGGGCGCTGCCCGCGCAGGACCGTGACCGTGACCGTTGGCCGTGTCGGTGGCCGTGTCCGTGTCGGAGTCCGTGTCCGTGACCGTATCCGCGACCGCCGCGGAGCCCCTGCCGGATCCCGGACCCCGGACGCCGGACGCCGGGCCCCGGATGGCGCGGCCTGGAGGCCGCGC
>JBBIPO010000069.1:0-17447 GCA_037442805.1 Deltaproteobacteria bacterium | reverse complement strand
CGGTCACGGACCCCGTCACGGTCACGGCCCACGGTCACGGCCCTGCGCGCGCAGCGCCTGGGTCGTTTCCCGCAAGCGGGCGCTTGGGTCCGCACGGGGACGCTTCTGGGAGGACTTGGGGGTTGAGCAGGGTTCTTGTGCGAGTGATGGACCCCCGACACGATGACGACGTCCGAGGTCCAGTATCATCGCGCCTGACTCGCAGGGGGGTCGGGACGGCATGAGCGTCCAACGACTGGTCGTGGGGGCCGCATGGATCGTGACCGCGTGTTCTTCCCCTCCGCACGGAAGCGGAGACGCGGGCGGCGACGCCGCCGACGGGAGGCTCCTGGACTCCCCGCCCAGCGTGGAGCCCCGGGATTCGCTCGGTCCGGACGTCGCGAGCCAGGAGGAATCCGGTGGCCTTGATCGGCTCGACGACCCGCCGGACCCGACCGGGGACACGCCCCCCGAGGACGACCGGGACGCACCCGCCGACATCGGCCCGTGTCCGATGGGGCGCACCCCGGTGCCGTGGGTGACCGTCGAGGAAGGCCCTCCCATCCGCCTGCGCCCCGACTGCCCGGGCGTGGGTCTGGAGGTCTCCTTCCCCGGCGCGGGGATTGCGCACCTGCGCTACGTGGGCAGCGGCGCGCACCCGTCTCTGCCCTACGCGACGTCGGAGGCCGACCTCGGCCCGATCCCGGAGGTCTCGTTCGGCCCGAGTGACGACCACTTCGTGGCGTGCGCGGGCGGGATCGCGGTCGAAGTCAGTCCCGCTGGCTGCGCGGTGCGGGTGATGGACGCCGAGGGGGCAATCCTCGTCGAGGACGAGGCCGGGGGCGGATACGGCGAGGGTCCGTGGCAGCCAGCATGGGGGCGGCCCGGCGCGGGGACCGCGCGGTGGGTCGTTCGCCGGACTCCTCCGGAAGAACGGTTCTATGGGCTGGGCGAGAAGACGGGCACCAGCCTGAACCGTCGCGGGCGCACCTGGACCTTCTGGAACAGCGACCACCCCGCATACGGAGCGCAGACGGACCCCCTGTACGCGTCGGTGCCGTTCTTCGTGGGGCTCCGGGAAGGCCGGGCCTACGGCGTGTTCCTGAACAACACGCACCGTCAGGTCCTGGACCTCGCGGCCTCCGACCCCACGCGCTATCGCTGGCAGGTAGCCGCGGGCGAAGTGGACCAGTTCGTGTTCGCAGGCCCGTCCATCGCGCAGGTCCTCGAGCGTTACACCGCCCTGACGGGCCGCCCCTTCCTCCCCCCGCGCTGGACGCTCGGCTACCACCAGTCGCGCTGGTCGTACTGGCCGGATGCGCGGGTGATCGACGTCTGCGAGGGCTTCCGCGGGCGCGACCTCCCCGCGGACGGCATCTGGCTCGACATTGACTACATGGACGGATTCCGGTCCTGGACCTGGGACCCGGTGGGGTTTCCGGACCCGACAGGCCTCGTGGATACGGTCGAGGCCCTGGGCTTCAAGGTCACGGCCATCGTGGACCCGGGGCTCAAGGTGGACCCGGACTGGGACGTGTACCAGCAAGGCCTCGCGGGAGGCCACTTCCTGCTCGGAGAGGACGGCCAGCCCTTCCAGGGCGAGGTGTGGCCCGGCCCTGCGGTCTTCCCGGACTTTACGAGGGCCGAAACGCGGGACTGGTGGGCTTCCCTGGTGCCGCGCCTGACGGACCACGGCGTGCGGGGCCTCTGGCTCGACATGAACGAGCCCGCCTCGTTTCGACAGGAACATGGATGGACCCTCCCCGACTGGGTGACCGCACACGGCGAAGGGACCGCGACGACCATGGCCGAAGTCCACAACGTCTATGCCCTGGCCGAAGCGTGGGCCACGCGCGACGGCGTCCGGGCAGCGACCCAGGACGGACGACCCTTCCTGCTGACCCGGGCGGGGTTCGCGGGCATCCAACGATTCGCCGCGGTCTGGACCGGGGACGCGGCCTCGTCGTTCGAGGCCCTGCGCATGACCCTGCCCATGCTGCTCGGCCTGGGCCTGTCCGGGGTCCCGTTCGTGGGAAGCGACGTCGGCGGGTGGACCGGGTTCGCATCGTCCGAACTCTTCGCGCGCTGGATGGCGCTCGGCTCGGTCTCGCCGTTCTTCCGGGGACACGTTCAGCAGGGGACGCCGGACCAGGAACCCTGGGCGTTCGGCCCGGAGGTCGAGGACATCTCCCGGATTCACCTGAAGCAGCGCTACCGGTGGCTTCCTTACCTCTATTCCTTGATGTGGGAGGCGTCGAGGACCGGGGCGCCCGTCCTGAGACCGCTCGTCTTCGAGTTCCAGCAGGACGCGGGGACGTGGGACACGGCGGACGAGGCGATGCTCGGGCCGTGGCTCCTGGTCGCGCCGGTCCTGGACCCCGGCGCAAAGGAACGGACCGTGACCCTCCCGCCGGGGCGCTTCCTGGAGTGGCGTTCCGGGGCCGTGCGCCAGGGACCGACTGCGTTCGTGGCGGACCTGACGCTCCAGGCCCTCCCCGTGTACCTGCGGGAAGGCGGGATCGTCCCCGGCGGACCCGACCTCCGCTTCAGCGACGAGGCCCCGCTCGACCCGCTCACGCTCGATGTGTTCCCCGCCGACCGCGAAACCCAGTTCTTGTTTTATGAAGATGATGGAAACACGATGCGATTTCTCTCCGGGGAGCGGGCAGTGACCACGTACCGGCTGCGCGCGACGCCCACGGGTGCCGTGCTCGAGGCCTCGGCCCGCGAAGGGTCGTTCGTGCCCCCCGCGCGGCGCGTTCGCGTCCGGGTGCGTCCGGTGGACCGGGAGGTCGCGTCCGTGGTATTGGACGGCTCGGCCCTGCCCGCGGCCGCCTCGCTGACCGAACTCGACCAGGCCCCGGAGGCCTGGTTCCACGACGCGAACGACCGGGCCCTCGTCGTCGCCTTCGCGGACCGCGCCCCGTTCCGCCTCGAGATGACCTATGATTCGGACCTCGTGGGGACCGCGTCGGACGTCCTGGTCCCGCTCCAGGTGCGCGTCCCGCAGGGCACGCCGCGCGAGCCCCCGGTGCACGTCGCGACGTCGGCGTCGGGCTGGCAGCACCAGCCGCTCGCGTGGTCCCCGACCCATCCGGACACGGCCGAGGGGTCGGTCCGGGTCCCGCGCGGCAAATGGTTTGAATATAAATATACCCGCGGGTCCTGGGCCACCGTCGAGAAATGGGCCGGCTGCCTCGAGGCGACCAACCGCTACCACTTCGGCCAGGCCCACCCGGTCAAGGAAGACACGGTCGAGGCCTGGGCCGACCAGTGCCGTTCGCGCGCCTCCGAAAAAAATCGTTGACAAGCGCTCGGACCTCCCCGATAATCAGTCGCCCTTCCGGATGGCGCCCGCCGGGATCCGGCGTCGCCCGGACGGGCAAGTTCTTTGATTGCTGGCGTAGCTCAATCGGTAGAGCGGCTGATTTGTAATCAGCGGGTCGGGAGTTCGAGCCTCCCCGCCAGCTCGGACCGGGCGAGCGCGACGACGGAGGGGTTCCCGAGTGGTCAAAGGGAGCAGACTGTAAATCTGCCGCCGCACGGCTTCGGAGGTTCGATTCCTCCCCCCTCCACCAGAGGCCGTTTCGGCATGGCTCTTTCAAGACGATGCGTCGGGGTGCGGGAATAGCTCAGTTGGCAGAGCGGAAGCCTTCCAAGCTTCGGGTCGCGGGTTCGAATCCCGTTTCCCGCTCTGAGGAGCGCCTTCGTAGCTCAGGGGTAGAGCACCTCCTTGGTAAGGAGGGGGTCACCGGTTCAATCCCGGTCGAAGGCTCCGCGTCCGGGAGGGCCGGGAAGGCATCGCCCCTCCGGGAGAAGTGTGCGGACGAACCTGCCGGGCCGGGTGTGTCCCGGGAGGTTCCGGGGGTCCGTGGGTTTGCGGTGGACGCCGTCATGGGCTGGGAAGGGTTTTCTTTGAAGGAGGTCTGAACATGGCGAAGGAGAAGTTCATTCGGACGAAGCCCCACGTCAACGTGGGGACCATTGGTCACATTGACCACGGCAAGACGACGTTGACCGCGGCGATCACCAAGGTCCTGGCGGCCAGGAACCTGGCGAAGTTCGTCCCCTTCGACCAGATTGACAAGGCCCCCGAGGAGAAGGCCCGCGGCATCACGATCGCGACGGCCCACGTCGAGTACGAGACGGTGAACCGCCACTACGCGCACGTGGATTGCCCCGGCCACGCCGACTACATCAAGAACATGATCACGGGCGCGGCCCAGATGGACGGCGCCATCGTGGTGGTCGGCGCGGACGACGGCGTCATGCCGCAGACCCGCGAGCACATCCTCCTGGCCCGGCAGGTGGGCGTGCCCGCCATCGTGGTCTTCCTGAACAAGGTGGACAAGCAGCCCGACGCGGAACTCCTGGAAATCACCGAGGAGGAGGTCCGCGACGTCCTGAAGAAGTACGAGTTTCCGGGCGACGAGATCCCCATCGTCCGCGGCAGCGCGCTCAAGGCCCTGGAAGGCGACCCGAACGGCCCGGAGGCCGAGTGCATCCTGAAACTGATGGAGGCGGTGGACTCGTACATCCCGACGCCGGTGCGCGAGGTGGACAAGCCGTTCCTGATGCCGATCGAGGACGTGTTCTCGATCTCGGGGCGCGGCACGGTGGCCACGGGCCGCGTCGAACGTGGCAAGGTCCGCGTGGGCGAGGAGGTCGAGATCGTTGGGTTCGAGCCGACCCAGAAGACGGTCGTCACGGGCGTCGAGATGTTCCGCAAGACCCTGGACGAGGGGCTCGCGGGGGACAACATCGGTTGCCTGTTGCGGGGCATCAAGCGCGACGAGGTCTACCGCGGGATGGTGCTGGCGAAGCCGGGCTCCATCACGCCCCACAAGACGTTCACGGCGAGCGTGTACGTCCTGACGAAGGAGGAGGGCGGGCGCCACACCCCGTTCTTCAGCGGGTACCGGCCGCAGTTCTACATTCGGACGACGGACGTCACGGGTGTGGCGTACCTGCCCGAGGGGATGGAGATGGTGGTCCCCGGCGACCGAGTGGACCTGCGCGTGGAGTTGATCTCGGCGGTCGCGATGGAGCAGGGTCTGCGCTTCGCCATCCGCGAGGGCGGCCGGACCGTTGGCCACGGCGTGGTGAACCAGATCATCGAGTGACCGAGACCGGCCGCGGTCCCGAGGGGGACGTTCGATGGCGAAGAAGGACAATCGGGTCATCATCGCGCTGGAGTGCCAGTCGTGCCGCAAGAGCGGATCGCCGGGCGTGTCCCGTTACACCACGACCAAGAACAAGCGGAACACCACGGCGAGGCTCGAGCTGAAGAAGTATTGCCGGTACGAACGACGTCACACGGTCCACAAGGAGGCGAAATAGGGGACCTCCGGACGCGCGGGACGCGGTTCGCGTTGATGACTGGAGGGCAGTAGCTCGAATGGTAGAGCAGCGGTCTCCAAAACCGCGGGTTGGGGGTTCGAATCCCTCCTGCCCTGCTGGAGAATGACTTCGTGGAGAAGTACGTTCGCATCTCGTTCGTGATCGGCGGGTTGCTGGTCTGGATCACGCTTGCAGCCTTGTTCAGCGCGGTCCTTCAGTTCATCAGCCCTCGCTGGGACCGATTGCTGCTCGGGGCCCGATTCACGGTGAGCGACCTGCTGGGCCTGATCGGCGGGGCGGCGACGGCGCTGGTCCTCGTGTTTCACGAGCGAGCGAACCGCCTCGGACTCGAGGTGGCGAACGAACTCAAGAACGTGACGTGGCCCACTTGGCCTGAGACCCGTGTCTCGACCATCGTCGTGGTGGCCACGACGATCGTAGTATCCATCATCCTGGGGCTCTTCGATGCCCTATGGGGCATGGTGACCGGGGCGATCTACAAGATCTGACATCGCTGACGCCAGGCCGAGCACGCCGATGAAGTGGTACGTCGTCCATACCTACTCCGGATTCGAACAGAAGGTCCGGGCGGACATCCTCGAGGCCATCCGGCACGAGGACGCCGACATGCAGGCCCGCCTGGGCGAGATCATCGTCCCCATGGAACCGTCGCCCCCGCCCGGCGAGGCCAAGCGGCCCGGTGGGCGCCGGAAGTTCTTTCCGGGTTACATCCTGGTCCAGATGGACCTGGATACGCGGCTCCAGCATTTCATCCGTCACCGGCCGAACGTCACGGGGTTCGTCGGGAACGAGAAGGGACCCCGCCCGCTGTCGGAACGCGAGGTCGAGGCGATCCGCACCCAGATGAGCGAGGGCCCAGTCCAGAAGGCGGCGGAGGTGCAGTTCGAGGAAGGAACGGCGGTTCGAATCAAGGAGGGGCCGTTCGTCAACTTCTCGGGGATCATCGAGGAGGTGAGGCCCGAGAAGAGGAAGTTGCGCGTCCTGGTCACGATCTTCGGTCGCGCGACGCCGGTCGAGGTGGACTTCGAGCAGGTGGAGCGCGTGTGAGCCGGCGGGGCGGCCGGAAAGGAGTCATCGAGCCATGGCCAAGAAGGTGATCGCCCAGATCAAGTTGCACATCCCGGCGGGCAAGGCGACGCCGCAGCCCCCGGTCGGTCCGGCCCTCGGGCAGGCCGGCGCCAACATCATGGAGTTCTGCAAGGCATTCAACGCGCGCACGGCCTCGCTGGGGGACGCGACGGTGCCGGTGGTCATCACGGTCTATTCGGACCGGTCGTTCACGTTCATCACGAAGAGCCCCCCCGCGTCCGAGTTGCTGCGCAAGGCCGCCGGGGTCGAGAAGGGCTCCGCGGCCCCGAACCGGGACAAGGTGGGGCGCGTGACGCGCTCGAAGGTCGTCGAGATCGCGAAGCTCAAGATGCCCGACATGGTCGCGACCTCGCTGGACGCGGCGATCCGCACCATCGAGGGCACGGCGCGCAGCATGGGGATCGAGGTGGTGGAAGGATAGAACGCGGGGGGACCCCGCGCGTCCAGGCGACTCGCCGGGGACCACGGGCCGCGCGACGCGGCGGCCGGCGTGGGAGGCGGGTCTGGATGGAGGACACGACATGCCGCATCGAGGCAAGAAGTACCGGGAGGCGGCCGCGAAGGTCGGGAACCGCCAGGTCAAACACACGCTGGACGAGGCGCTCGCGAAGGTGGTCGAGTCGGGATACGCCCGCTTCGATGAATCGGTGGACATGGCCGTCCGTCTGAACGTGAACCCGAAGCACGCGGACCAGATGGTGCGCGGGGCGTGCGTCCTGCCCGCGGGGACCGGGAAGACGGTCCGCATCGCTGTGTTCGCGAAGGGCGAGAAGGAGAGGGAGGCCCGCGAGGCGGGGGCCGACTACGTGGGCGCCGAGGACCTGGCCGAGCGCATCCAGGGCGGATGGTTCGACTTCGACAAGGCCATCGCGACGCCCGACCTGATGGGCCTCGTGGGGAAACTCGGCAAACTGCTCGGCCCCCGGGGGCTGATGCCGAACCCGAAGGTGGGCACGGTGACCATGGACGTGGGGCGCGCGGTCAAGGAGGCCAAGGCCGGCAAGGTCGAGTTCCGGGTGGACAAGGCCGGCATCGTGCACACGACCGTTGGACGCCGGTCGTTCAAGCCCGAGGCGCTCCGCGAGAACGTGCTCGCGGTTATGGAGACCCTGTTGAAACTGAAGCCGGCGTCGGTCAAGGGGACCTACGTCCGGAGCATCGCGCTTTCGACCACGATGGGGCCGGGCATCCGGGTGGACCCGGCCGACATTGAGGTCGCGTTCAAGCGTTGAATCGCGGCGCTGCTCGAGAAGTCGGCACCCCGCGGCGCGGGGACAAGACCGGCGGAGGCGATGGCCGTGTTCGCGACAGACCGTCACGGTGACCATGCCCCTCGGGTCGCGGCGCATCATCCAGATGCTTCTTGCGGGAAGGACCGGCGATGAACATCCAGCAGAAACAGGCGGTCGTGGAGGAACTCAAGGGGATCGCGGCCTCGGCCAGCGCCATGGTCCTCTTGTCCCACCACGGGCTGACGGTCGAGGAGTCCACGCGCTACCGGCGCGAGGTGGAATCCTCGGGGGCGAAACTCAAGGTGGTGAAGAACACGCTGTTCTCGAGGGCGGTCGCCGGGACGCCCCACGAGTTCCTGACCGTCCACCTCCAGGGTCCGGTGACGCTCGCGTTCACGCGCGGAGACCCCGTGGCCCTGGCCAAGGGCCTGATGGGCGTGCTGAAGGGCAACCAGAAGATGGCCATCAAGGGGGGGAGCCTGGGGTCCCGGCCGCTGACCGAAGCGGACGTGAAGGCCCTGGCGGCCCTGCCGCCGGCCGAGACGCTGAAGGCCATGTTGCTCGGGGCTCTGGCGGGAGTCCCGAGGAAGTTCCTGGGCGTGTTGCAGGGCCCGGCCCGAGACTTCGTCGGGGTCCTGAAGGCGCGGGAGCGCCGGCTGTCGGAGGCCGGTTGATCGAGGCCGCGCTGGACGAGGGTCCGGCGGGCGTTGGGTCGTGGGTCGGTTCGCAGAAGAAAGGAGCGGGTCATGGCGGATGCAATCACGAAGGAGCAGGTGAAGGAGTACCTGAGCGGTCTCACGGTGCTCGAGCTGTCGCAGTTGACGAAGGAACTCGAGGAGCTGTGGGGCGTGACGGCGGCAGCGCCCGTGGCGGTGCCGGCGATGCCGGGCGCGGCGGCGGCCCCGGCCGAGGCGGCCCCGGCCGAGGAGAAGACGGAATTCGACGTCATCCTCAAGGAAGTCCCGGCGGACAAGCGCGTGGCCGTGATCAAGGAACTGCGCAACGTGGTCGCCAACCTGGGCCTCAAGGAGGCCAAGGAACTCGTGGAGAGCGCGCCCAAGGCTATCAAGGAGGGCGTGACCAAGGACGAGGCGGCGGACGTCAAGAAGAAGCTCGAGGCCGCCGGCGCGGTCATCGAGGTCCGCTAGGACCAGAATGCGAGAGCGGCCCGTGGGGCCTCCGGGTTCTCGGGCGAACGCGGGGGACGCCCTGGCCGGACCGCCCGGCAGTCGGGCTGGCGCAATCGCAGTGTCGAATCCTTGGCCGAGAAGTCTGTGGACCGCGAGGGACCCGAATCGGCGGGTTGACGCAGACAGCGACCGATGGGGGGCCCCGGGTCCGAGCGCGAAGCGCTGGGGAGGACGTGCCGGCAGCACGTCCGATCCCCGGGGCGCCGAGGGGGTGGCCCCAGGCGGGCCGGGAGCAGCGCAGTGCTAGCAGCGCTAACACGAGCAGCGTAGCGGCCCAGAAGGGGCCAGCAAGCCGGCGAGGCGCGGCCGATGGCAAGGAAACCCAACGATTTGGGGAGGTGAGACAGCATGACCACCATCCGGAAGCCCGAAGGACTGCGCATGCGGCGCAGTTTCGCGCGCGTTCCAGAAGTCATCGGAATCCCGGACCTCATCCGGGTTCAGAAGGAGTCGTACGAACGGTTCCTTCAGAAGGACACGCCGCCGGGAAAGCGGGGGGACTTCGGCCTGCACGGCATCTTCAAGAGCATCTTCCCGATCGCCGACTACGGAAAGACCGCGACGCTCGAGTACGTGAAATACGTTCTGGACGACCCGAAGTACGACGTGGAGGAGTGCCGCGAGAGGGGAATCACTTACGCCGCCCCGATGCGCGTCACCGTGCGCCTGGTGACCTGGGACGTGGACCCGGAAACGGGGGTGCGCGACATCCGCGATGTCAAGGAGCAGGAGGTCTACTTCGGGGAAATCCCTTTGATGACCGACCACGGCACGTTCATCATCAACGGGGCGGAACGGGTGGTCGTCAGCCAGTTGCACCGTTCCCCCGGCGTCTTCTACGAGAGCGACAAGGGAAGGACGCACGCCTCCGGGAAACTGCTGTACTCGGCGCGGATCATCCCGAACCGTGGGTCCTGGGTGGACTTCGAGTTCGACCACAAGGACACGCTGTACGTCCGGATTGACCGCCGCCGCAAGATGCTGGCCACGGTCCTGTTCAAGGCCCTCGGCTATGGCACCCAGGAGATCCTGCAATACTTCTATCCCACGGAGTCCATTCGAATTGACGAGAACGGCAACTTCTATCAGGCCCTCGACCCCAAGGGGCTAGAAGGCCAGCGAGCACCGGCCGACATCAAGGACCCGAAAACAGGCGAGGTCCTCGTCCGCAAGCAGGAGAAGCTCGGGCGCTACCGCCTGCGCCGTCTGATGGATGCCGGCGTGACGGAAATCGAGCTGGACCGCGCGGACATGATCGGCAAGGTCCTCGCCGACGACGTGGTGGACGAGGAGACGGGCGAGATCCTGCACGAATGCAACCAGGAGATCACCGAGAAGGTGCTCAAGGCGCTCGTGGAGCGCGCGAGGACGACCCCCTTCGAACTGAAGGTGCTCCAGATCGACAACGTGAACGCGGGGCCCTACCTGCGGAACACCTTGCTCCTCGACAAGGTCGAGACCCAGGCCGACGCTGCGGTCGAGGTCTATCGCCGCCAGCGTCCCGGGGACCCGGCGAGCCCCGAGCAGGCACGCGCCTACTTCAACAGCCTGTTCTTCTCGAGCGCACGGTACGACCTGTCCGCGGTGGGGCGTCTGAAGATGAACTACAAGTTCAACCAGAACGTGCCCCTGGACCAGACGACCCTGCTGCGGGAGGACTTCCTGGAGGTCGTCCGCTACCTCCTCGAACTCAAGATGGGCAAGTCGGGACGGCGGGTGGACGACATTGACCAGTTGTCGAACCGCCGGGTGAGGGCCGTGGGCGAGTTGATGGAGAACCAGTACCGGGTCGGCATGGTCCGCATGGAGCGTGCGATTCGCGAGAAGATGACCATGTCCCAGGACCTCGCCACGTTGATGCCCCACGACCTCGTGAACGCGAAGCCGGTGTCGGCCGCGATCAAGGAGTACTTCGGCGGCAGCCAGTTGTCGCAGTTCATGGACCAGACCAACCCCCTGTCCGAGATCACGAACAAGCGCCGCCTGTCCGCGCTCGGTCCGGGGGGCCTGACGCGCGACCGGGCCGGGTTCGAGGTCCGCGACGTCCACGCAACCCACTACGGGCGTGTCTGTCCGATCGAGACGCCGGAAGGCCCGAACATCGGCCTGATCTCGTCGTTGTCCACCTACGCGCGGGTCAACGACTTCGGGTTCATCGAGACGCCCTACCGCAAGGTGGTGGATCGCCGCGTCACGGACGAGGTCGTGTACCTGACCGCGATGCAGGAGGAGAACGAGACCATCGCCCAGGCGAACGCGGTCGTGGACGAGGAGGGGAGGCTCGTCGAGGACCTAGTGCAGGCGCGCAGGAACGAGGAGTACCTGATGGCGCGCCCGGAGGACGTGACGCTGATCGACGTCTCCCCGGCGCAGCTCGTGAGCGTGGCGGCCGCGCTCATCCCCTTCCTCGAGCACGACGACGCGAACCGCGCCCTGATGGGGTCGAACATGATGCGACAGGGCGTGCCGCTGATGCGGGCCGAGGCGCCCCTCGTGGGCACGGGTCTCGAGTGGGTCGTGGCCCGCGACTCGGGGGTCCTGGTGACCGCCCTCCACGATGGCGAGGTCGAGAGCGTGAGCGCGGACCGCATCGTGGTGCGGCGAGACCCCGATGATAGGGACCCTGCTCCCAAGCCGGACATCTACAACCTCGTGAAATATCGGAGGTCGAATCAGAACACCTGCATCAACCAGGTCCCCCGGGTGCGCAAGGGCCAGCGCGTGAAGGCAGGGCAGGTCCTCGCGGACGGGTCCGCGACGCACCACGGCGAACTCGCGCTTGGGCAGAACGTCCTCGTGGCCTTCATGCCCTGGGGGGGATACAACTTCGAGGACTCGATCCTGCTGTCCGAGCGCCTGGTCCAGGAGGACCGCTTCACCTCGATCCACATCGAGGAGTTCGAGTGCGTGGCGCGCGATACCAAACTCGGGCGCGAGGAGATCACGCGCGACATCCCGAGCGTCAGCGAAGACGCCCTCAAGAACCTGGACGCGGGCGGCATCGTGCGGATCGGGGCGGAGGTCAAGACCGGCGACATCCTGGTCGGGAAGATCACGCCGAAGGGCGAGACGCAGTTGTCGCCCGAGGAGAAGCTCCTGCGCGCGATCTTCGGCGAGAAGGCGGCGGACGTGAAGGACACGTCGCTGAAGGTCCCGCCCGGGGTGGCGGGGGTCGTGGTCGGGGCCAAGGTCTTCTCCCGCAAGGGGGCGGACAAGGACGAGCGCACGCGCGACCTGGAGGAGATGGAGGAGGCCCGCCTGCGGGCCGACCGCGACGAGGAGATCCGCTTGACGACCGCGGCCCAGAAACAGCGCATTGCAAGGCTCCTCAATGGCCGCAAGACGGCGGCGCCGGTGACGAATCCGAAAGGGGAGACCGTCGTCAAGAAGGGAGCGGTCCTGAAGGAAGCGGACCTGATGAAACTCGACATCGAAACGCTCGTCCAGGTGCGGGTCGAGAACGGCGAAGACGTCGAGACGCGAGTCCAAAACCTGATCGAGACGCTCAACGACCAGGTGGCGGCCGTGACGGCCGTGTTCAACGAGAAGATCGGCCGGTTGCGGCGCGGGGACGAACTCCCGCCGGGCGTCATCAAGACCGTGAAGGTCTATGTCGCGATCAAGCGCAAGGTGATGGTCGGCGACAAGATGGCCGGACGGCACGGCAACAAGGGTGTCGTGTCGCGGATCCTGCCCGTGGAGGACATGCCGTACCTCGCGGACGGGACGCCCGTGGACGTGGTCCTGAACCCGCTCGGGGTGCCGAGCCGCATGAACGTGGGACAGATCCTCGAGACCCACCTGGGCTGGGCCTGCCGGGAACTCGGCCGGCAGATCGACCGGGTGCTCGAGACGGGCCTGGGCCTGAAGGGGATGCGCAAGAAACTGGCGCGGCTCTTCGCGACGACCTCGATGAAGAAGGCCATCGAGGAGATGGACGACGACCGCCTGCGCGAGTTCTGCGAGCAGTACCGGGGAGGGCTGTTGACAGCGTCGCCGGTCTTCGATGGGGCCGAGGAGGACGCGATCAAGGCGTGGCTGGCCGAGGCCGGGCTTCCCAAGACCGGGAAGACGGTGCTCTTCGATGGTCTGACCGGGGAGGCGTTCGATTCGGAGGTCACGGTCGGCACGATGTACATGATGAAACTGCACCACCTCGTGGACGAGAAGATGCACGCCCGCTCCACGGGGCCGTACTCGCTGGTCACGCAGCAGCCGCTCGGGGGCAAGGCCCAGTTCGGCGGCCAGCGCCTCGGCGAGATGGAGGTGTGGGCGCTCGAGGCTTACGGGGCGGCGTACGCGCTCCAGGAGGTGCTGACCGTCAAGTCCGACGACGTCGCGGGCCGCACGGCGACGTACGACTCGATCGTGAAGGGCGACTATCGCGTTCACGCGGGGCTTCCAGAGTCCTTCAACGTCCTGGTGAAAGAACTCAAGGCCCTGGCGATTGATGTGGAGCTGATCGAGTCCGACACACAGGTTGCGGGGGCGTGACCGGCGCCACCGCGCCAACGCGCGGGCGGGCCTCCCCTGGGCCCGCCGGGAGGTGGACCATGAAGGACATGTTCACCGTGTTCGAACGGCCGAAGGACCCGCTGACCATCCAGGCCATGAGGGTGTCGCTCGCGTCGCCCAAGGCCATCCTGGGTTGGTCGTTCGGCGAGGTCAAGAAGCCCGAGACGATCAACTACCGGACCTTCAAGCCGGAACGGGACGGCCTGTTCTGCGCGAAGATCTTTGGCCCGGTCAAGGACTACGAGTGCAACTGCGGTCGCTACAAGCGGATGAAGCACCGTGGCATCGTGTGCGAGAAGTGCGGGGTCGAGGTCATCCAGAGCAAGGTCCGCCGCGAACGGATGGCCCACATCACCCTCGCGTCGCCCGTGGCGCACATCTGGTTCCTGAAGAGCATCCCGAGCCGCATCGGCAACGTCCTGGACATCGTGCTCAAGGACCTGGAGAAGGTCCTCTATTGCGTGGCCTACGTGGTCACGAACCCGGGCAAGGTCCCGGACCTTCAGAAGGCCCAGGTGATCTCGGAGGAACGCTACGAGGAACTCGTCGCCCAGTACGGCGAGGACGCGTTCGAGGCTGGGATGGGCGCCGAGGCCATCCGCAAGCTGCTCGAGGACATTGACGTCGAGACAGTCGCGTCCGAGGTGCGCGCCGAACTGAAGGCGACCACGTCCGACGCGAAGCGCAAGAAACTGGCGAAGCGACTGAAGATCCTCGAGGCATTCCGGGACTCGCACAATCGGCCCGAGTGGATGATCCTCAAGAACCTGCCGGTCCTGCCGCCCGACATCCGCCCCCTGGTCCCGTTGGACGGCGGGCGCTTCGCCACGAGCGACCTGAACGACCTGTACCGGCGCGTGATCAACCGAAACAATCGCCTCAAGAAACTGATGGACCTCAACGCGCCCACCATTATCATCCGCAACGAGAAGCGCATGCTCCAGGAGGCGGTGGACGCGCTCCTCGACAACGGGCGCCGGGGCAAGGTCATCACCGGGGCCAACAAGCGACCGCTCAAGTCGCTGTCGGACATGCTCAAGGGGAAGCAGGGGCGATTCCGCCAGAACCTCCTGGGCAAGCGTGTGGACTACTCGGGCCGCACGGTCATCGTAGTGGGCCCGGACCTACGGCTGCATCAATGCGGTCTGCCCAAGCAGATGGCCCTCGAACTGTTCAAGCCCTTCCTCTTCGCCAAACTCGAGGAACGGGGGTTTGCCCAGACCATCAAGACCGCGCGGAAGATGGTGGAGGACGAGGAGCCGGTGGTGTGGGACATCCTCGAGGAGGTCAGCCGGGAGCACCCGGTCCTGCTGAACCGCGCCCCCACGCTGCACCGGCTCGGCATCCAGGCGTTCGAACCGGTCCTGATTGATGGCAAGGCAATCCAGATCCACCCGCTCGTGTGCCAGGCCTACAACGCGGACTTCGATGGGGACCAGATGGCGGTGCACCTGCCGCTGTCGCTTGAGTCGCAGATGGAGGCTCGCGTCCTGATGATGTCCACGAACAACATCCTCAAGCCGGCGGACGGACGCGCGATCATCACGCCGACCCAGGATGTGGTCCTGGGGATCTACTACCTGACGCGCGAGCGGCCGTTCGCACGCGGCGAAGGGAAGGTCTTCTCGGGCCCCGAGGAGGTCCGCGTGGCCTACGACGCGGGCGAGGTGGACCTCCAGGCCCGCATCCAGGTCCGCATCGAGGGCCGCCGGCACCAGACGACGGTGGGCCGGACCCTCCTGCGCGAGATCATCCCGGACGAGATCCCGTTCGAGATGTTCAACAAGGTGATGGACAAGAAGTCCCTCGCCAACCTGATTGATGAGGCGTACAAGCGGTGCGGCTCCAAGAAGACGGTGATCCTAGCGGACCGGATCCGCACGTGGGGATTCCAGTTCGCGACGCGGGCCGGGATCTCCATCGCGACGGACGACCTGACGGTCCCGGAGTCCAAGCGAGCGATCCTGGAGGAGGCGAAGCAGCACGTGGCCGCCATTCAGGCCCAGTACCAGGACGGGTCCATCACGGACGGCGAGCGATACAACAAGGTGATTGACGCCTGGTCGAGTGCGGCGGACCTCGTGGCCAAGCACATGATGGACGGACTGTCGCGACAGGTCGTCGAGAAGGACGGCCAGGTGCGTGAGGTCCCGTCCATGAACCCGATCTACATCATGGCCGACTCGGGCGCGCGAGGCAGCGCCATGCAGATGCGGCAACTCGCGGGGATGCGCGGCCTGATGGCCAAGCCGTCGGGCGAGATCATCGAGACGCCCATCACCGCGAACTTCCGCGAGGGGCTGGGGGTCCTCGAGTACTTCATCTCGACGCACGGGGCGCGCAAGGGCCTGGCGGACACGGCGCTCAAGACCGCGAACGCCGGGTACCTGACGCGGCGCCTCGTGGACGTGGCCCAGGACGTGGTCGTGAGCGAGTACGACTGCGGGACCCTCAACGGGATCGAGGTCTCGGCCCTGGTCCACGGCGGCGAGATCCGGGAGCCGCTGGCCGAGCGCATCCTCGGACGCGTGGCCCTGGAAGACATCGTGGACCCGTACAAGCCCGAGCGCGTCCTCGTTCAGGCGAATCAGGTCATTGGCGAGGACGAGGTCCGCGAGATCACCGAGGCGGGCATCGAGCGCGTGAAGGTGCGGTCGGTCCTCACGTGCCGGACGCGCAGCGGGTGCTGCGTGCTCTGCTACGGGCGGGACCTCGCGAGGGGACGGCTCGTCAACGTGGGCGAGGCCGTGGGCGTGATCGCGGCCCAGTCCATCGGGGAGCCTGGGACCCAGTTGACCATGCGGACCTTCCACATCGGGGGCACGGCCCGGGTGGCGGAGCAGTCGTCGGTCGAGACGCGCAAGGGCGGCATCGTCAAGTATGTGAACGTGAAGTACGTCACGCGGAACGACGGCTCCATCATCGCCATGAACCGCAACGGCGAGATCGCGATCCTCGACGACGAGGGCCGCGAGCGCGAGAAGTACCCGGTCGCGTACGGGGCGGTCCTGCTCGTGGCGGACGGAGGCAGGGCGGAGGCAGGGCAGTCCCTCGCGCGATGGGACCCCTGGTCCAATCCGATCCTGACCGAGGTGGATGGCGTCGTGAAGTTCGGGGACATCACGGACGGGGTGACCGTCAAGGAGCTGTACGACGAGGCCACCGGGCTGTCACGCAAGGTGATCATCGAGTCCAAGGACGCCGAGGCCCGGCCGCGCATCTCGATCAAGGACGACAAGGGCCGCACCAAGGTCATCCCGGGGACGTCGCTCGAGGCCCGTTACCTGCTGCCGGTCGGCGCGAACATCGTCGTGGCCGAGGGCGACGAGGTCTCGCCGGGCGACGTCATCGCCAAGGTCCCGAAAGAGACCACCAAGATGAAGGACATCACGGGCGGTCTGCCGCGCGTGGCCGAGCTGTTCGAGGCGCGCAAGCCCAAGGAACACGCGGTCATTTCGGAGATTGACGGCATTGTTTCATTCGGGAAGGCGACCAAGGGCAAGCGTAAGATCATCATCACGCCCGAGATCGAGGGCGCCCAGAAGAAGGAGTACCTGATCCCGCGAGGCAAGTACGTGAGCCTGCGCGAAGGCGATCGGGTCCAGGCGGGCGACCCGCTGATGGACGGGTCTTCCAACCCACACGACATCCTCCGCGTACTGTCGATCCAGGCCCTGGCCCGGTACCTCGTGGACGAGATCCAGGAGGTCTATCGTCTCCAGGGCGTGCGCATCCACGACAAGCATATCGAGGTTATCGTCCGCCAGATGCTCCGGTGGATGAAGATCACGGAACCGGGGGATACGCGCTTCCTGGCCGACGAGCACGTGGACCGCTGGGTCTTCGAGGAGGAGAACGACCGGGTCATTGCCCAGGGCGGGCAGCCGGCCTCGGGCGAGCCGATCCTCCTCGGGATCACGAAGGCGTCGCTGAACGTCGAGTCCTTTATCTCGGCCGCCTCGTTCCAGGAGACGACCCGGGTGCTCACCGAGGCCGCGATCGCGGGAAAGACCGACTACCTGCGTGGGCTCAAGGAGAACGTGATCATGGGCCGCCTGATCCCGGCGGGCACGGGCTTCCC
>JBBIPO010000068.1:0-17512 GCA_037442805.1 Deltaproteobacteria bacterium | reverse complement strand
TGGACGCGATGACCGTGACCTTGATCCGCCCGCCCATGTTCGGGTCGCAGTCCCACCCGTACCACACACGGGCATCCCGGGCCAGGTGTTCCCAGAGCCGGTTCATCACCACGTCCACCTCGTCGTCCGGCCCCTCCGGACCCTGCACGACATACACGAGCGCCGAACGGGCCCCCTCGATCTCGGTATCTTCGAGCAACGGGTTTTCCAGGGCTTGTTCGACCGCCTGCTCGGCACGGCCTTCGCCCTCCCCCGTCCCGATCCCGATCAGGAAGCGCCCGCAGTCCTGCAACACGGCCCGCACGTCCTCGAGGTCGCGGTTGATGTACGCCCGATGGACGATCAACTCGACCAGTCCCGTCAGCGTCTCCCCGAGGAACTGGTCCAGCAACTGCAACAACTTCAAGCTCGGGACGCCGCGGGGCGCGAGTTTCTTCAGGCTGTCGTTCCGGATGACGGCGTACGCGTCCACCGACTTCTTTAGGACGTCCAGCCACTGGAGGGCCTCGCGCATCTTGGTCTCGCCCTCCCGCGCGAACGGCAACGTGACCACGGCCACCGTCAGGATCCCGAGCGACTTCGCGACCTCCGCGACCACGGTGGCGGCCCCCGTGCCGGTCCCACCGCCGAACACCGCGGTCACGACGACCATGTCCGCGCCGCGCAGGAGGTTCGCGATGGCGTCGCGCTCCTGGAGCGCGGCCTCCCGGCCCCGTTCCGGGTTTCCGCCGGCCCCGCGCCCTCGCGTCGGACCCGCGAGCTCCAGTCTGGTCTCGGCCAGGCAGTCCTCGAGGTGCTGGACGTCCGTGTTCATCGCGATGAACTCCACGCCGCGCACCCCGGCCGAGATCATCGTGTTGATCGCGTTGACCCCACCTCCACCGACCCCGACCACCTTGATGATGGCCCCCGTTTCCCGGACCTCCACCACTGGCTGGATCATGTCCCGTTCCTCCTTTCCTCGATAGGCACCCCTTTGACCATCGCCCTCCGACCACGAAGGGTCAGAAGATCACTCCCGCCGCCTTCCGCAACCAACCCACCACCCCGCCGCCGCCACGCCTGTGCCGGACCGGCAGCATGGGCCAGGGGATGTTCGAGCGGTATGGCAATGCCGCGTACACCGCGAGCCCGTACGCTGTGGACAACGAGGGATCCGCCATGAGGGACGCGAGCCCCTCGACGTTGCGCGGCTCCCCGATCCGGACCGGGAGGTTCAGGACCTCGTCGCCGAGCTCGACGATCCCCGGCATCCGGGCCGCCCCGCCGGTCACGACCACGCCGCCCGCCAGGAGTTCCTCGAAGCCCGTCTTTTTGATCTCCCGGCGGACCAGGCCGAAGATTTCGACCATTCTTGGTTCGATAATTTCCGTCATGACGTACCGCGACAGTTTCTTGTCCGGGCGCCCGCCCACGGCCGGGACCTCGATGGTCTCGCCGTCCTTCACCAGGCGGTGGCTGGCCGCCCCGTGCCGGATCTTGAGGTCCTCCGCGCATGCCACCGGGGTCAGCAAGCCCTTGGCGATGTCCTGCGTGATCACCCCGCCGCCCGCGCCGATCACCGTGGTGTGCAGCAGGCTTCCATCCACCCAGACCGTGAGGTCCCCGCATCCGGCGCCCAGGTCCAGCACCACGACCCCGAGCTCCCGTTCGTTGTCCTCGAGCACGGCGAGCGCCGACGCCAGGGGGTTGGCGACGAACTCCACCACGCGCAGGCCGGCGCGTTCCGCGCATTTCGTGATGTTTTCGAGCGCTGTCCGCGCCCCCGTGATCAGGTGGGTTTCGACCTCCAGGCGCACGCCGGACATCCCGACGGGGTCCTTGATCCCGTCGTGCTCGTCCACGACGTACTGCGACGGCAGGACGTTGACCAGCACCCGGTCCAGCGGCATCGGCAGGACCGACGCGGCTTCGAGGACCCGCTCGACGTCGCTCTTGCGGATCTCGGCGTTCTTGGTCGTGATCAGGCCGTGGTTGTTCACGCCGACCACGTGCTGGCCGCCCACGCCCGCGATCACCTCGGTCACAACGCATCCGGACATCTGTTCCGCGTCGTGACGGGCCTTGCGAATGGCCTCGGAAGTCTTGTGGATGCTGATGACCATGCCCTTGCGCAAGCCCTCGCACTCGGCGACCCCCACGCCCAGCATCTTGACCCCCGTCTCGGTGGGCTGCGCCACGGTCATGGCGACCTTGGTGGTTCCGAGGTCCAGGGTGGCGATGATCTCGTCTTTCTGGCTCATCGTTCGACCTCCCGCGACTCCTTCGCGACCCCGGCGGCCGCGCCCCCTGGCCCGCCCCCGGTTGCGAGCCGCAACGTGACGGCCTCGGGCGCGCCCTCGTTGTCCACCAGGGCCTGCTCCACAACCAGCCCGCGCCGCTTCGCGACTTCGAGCGCCCGCACCAGGCGCGAGAACTTGACCCCGAACGGGGCATGCCCGAACCGCACGCTGAACCCCGAGGACGTGTCGTGGACCGTGAACCCGAGGACCTCGTCCCAGGCGAGGATCAACCCACGACCATCGAAGGGCCCACCCGCCTCGCCCCTGCTCACGGTCCGGATCAGCGACAGGGCGTCGCGCAGGATCGCGCGCGACCGCTCCGGGTCCGTCATCGCCGCCTCGGCACCGACGAGGAGGGGCGCGGCGAGGACGTCTTCCAGGTCCGCGGGCCCCCAGGCCTCCCCGTAGCGGTTCACCTTCCACAGGCCGCTCGGGGTCGTCGCGTACAGGAGGGTGTCCTGCTCCTCGACACGCACCACGACCCGGTCCGGCATCTCGATCGTGACCTCCACGTGCCTCCAGCGCGGGTCGCTCTCGCATCGTTCCTCGATCTCGCTCGCCCTCGTGAACAGGAGGTTGTCCTCGCCGAGCCGCAACTCGCACGTCCGCACCACGTCGTCCGGGCTCGTCTGCCGGTTCCCTTCGACCACGACCTGTCGCAGCCGGAAGTGACCGGACTCTCGCAGGGCGCGGAACGCGGCGACGCCGCCCCACGCCGCCGCCAGGACCGCCACGACGACCCCGACGGCCTTCCCGCGGCGCGCGGCGAACCGACGAATCCCCTTTGCCACCTCCGTCCATTTCTCCCGGACGGTGCGCACGCGCCGGTTGCCCCTCGTGATCCTCATGGCGACCCCTGTCTGAGCCGGCGCACCCACTCCTCCGCGCCGCGCCCCACGACCCGGACCTCGGGCTCGAGCGCCACGCCCCACCGCCGGAGCACCTCGTCCCGCACCCGGACCGCAAGCGCTAGCAGGTCCCGCGCCGTGGCCTCCCCGCCGTTCGTCAGGAAGTTCGCGTGCACCGGCGACACGAACGCCCCGCCGACCCGCGTCCCCTTGAGCCCGGCCTCCTCGATCAGCCGGCCCGCGAACACGCCGCGCTCCCGGTCCGGATTCTGGAAGAACGACCCCGCCGTGCCCCGCATCGCGGGCTGCCGCTCGCGCCGGTGACGCCGGAGCGCCTCCGCCACCCGGGCCTGGTCCTCGGAGCACCCGCGCGTCAGCCGGAACCGGGCCGACGCGATGACCGCCCCGGCCGGGAGGTCGCTGCGGCGGTAGCCCAGGCGCAGCCTCGAGGCCGGGACCTCCTCGACCCCGGCCGGCAAAACCCACCGGACCGACTCGAGGGACCGCTCGATCATCCCGTACGACGTCCCCGCGTTCATGACGACCGCGCCGCCCACGCTCCCCGGGACCCCGGTCGCGTATTCCAGACCCCCGAAGCCCGCCCGCTCGACCTCCAAGAGCAGGCGAGGCAGGCGCGCCGCGGCCCCGGCGACGACCGCGGGGCCGCCTTCCTCGAACCGGACCTCCTTGAACGCGCCGTCGAGGGCCACCACCGCCCCCTCGATCCCCTCGTCCAGGACCAGGAGGTTCGTCCCGGCCCCGAGCGCGAACCAGGGGCAGCCCTCGCGCTCCAGGAGGGCCACGACCGCTTCGAGTGCCCCGAGCGTCCCCACGCGAACGAACACGTCCGCGGGCCCGCCCACCTCGAGCGAGGTGTGACGCGACATCGGCTCGTCGGGCGAGGCCCGGACATCGCCGATGGCCTGAAGGTCGGGGACCATGCGAGCCCACCGGTTCATCGCGAAACGACCTCCAGGATGCCCGCCACGACGCGGTCCAGGGCGTCCCGCTGACCGAGTGCCCGGCTGGCCCGCGCCATGGCGGACAGCCGCTCCCGGTCGGCGAGGACCTGCGCGAGCCATCCGGCGACCCGCCCGGAGTCGAAGTCCCGCTCCTCGACCATCCAGGCCCCCCCGGCCTCGACCACCGGTCGCGCGTTGAACACCTGGTGGTTGTCCGCGGCCGCCGCGAACGGCACGAACAAGGCGGGCACCCCGACGGCCGTCACCTCCGACACCGTCCCGGCCCCGGCCCGGCACACCACCAGGTCCGCGAACCGCCAGGCCGCGGCCATGTCGCGCAGGTACGGCCGCACGTCCGCGGCCACGCCAGCGGCCTCGTAGGCCGCGCGCACCGGGGCGTCGCGCCCCTGTCCCGTCTGGTGCAGGACCTCGATCTCGAGACCGGCCCTCGCCACCCGGGACAGCACGCCCGGGATTCGCTCGTTCAGGAAGGCCGACCCCTGCGACCCCCCGAGCACCAGGACCCGCCGCGCCTCGCCCTCGAACGTCTTTTCCGGGACCTCCAGGATCTCGGGCCGCACGGGGGTGCCGGTCCGTGTCACCGGCCGGCCCGCGAACCGCCGCTCGGCCTCCTCGAACGCGACGAAAACGCGGTCGGCAAGGCGCCCGAGCCACCGGTTCGTGACACCGGGGATCGCGTTCTGCTCGCAGATCGCGAGGGGGACGCGGCACAGGGCCGCGGCCATCCCCACCGGACCGCTCGTGTATCCCCCGAATCCCACCACCACGTCGGGCCGCAGCCGGCGAACGAGGACCACGGCGCGCGCAAGCGAGGCCGGCATCGAGGCCAGCCCCTTCACCCGGCGCGCCAGGCCCATCCCCTTCCACTTCGGAACCTCCAACACCTCCACCGGGACCCCGGCGTCCGCGAGGACCAGGGCCTCGACCCCTTGCCCGCTCGCGACCAGCGTGACCGCGAATCCCAGGGCCTGGAGCCTGCGGCCCACGGTCAGGGCCGGCACCAAGTGCCCCCCGGTCTGGGCCCCGGTCAGGACGACCCGCCGGCACACCTCTGGCCTCGCGCCGGTCACGCGCCCTCCATCGTTGCGCGTCCCACCGGACGCGCGGTGGCCTCGAGATGCAACCGCTCGAGAATCCCCAGCGTGGCGAAGGACGCCACCATCGCCGACCCCCCATACGACATGAACGGGAGCACCAGACCCTTCGTGGGCATGAGCCCGAGGCAAACGGCCATGTGCACCAGGGCCGGCAGGGTCAGGAGCAACGTCATCGCGAACGCGGCGTAGCGGCTGAACTCGTCCCGACACCGCATCGCCAGGGCGAGGCCCCTCACGGCGATGGCCACATACAGGAGCACGATGGCCGCCACCCCGACCCACCCGATCTCCTCCGCGGCGACCGCGAACAGGAAGTCCGTGTCAGACTGCGGCAGGTAACCGAGGGCATGGTGGATCCCCTGCCCGAGACCCGCGCCGAACAGGCCCCCCGACCCGATCACGATCCGCGCGTTGAAGACCTGGTACCCGTCGCCGGCCTGGGTCTCCTCGGGGAGCCACCAGCCGACCAGGCGCGCCAGTTTCTTGGGCGAGAAGATGATCAGGGCCAAGAACGCCGCCAGCATCACCCCGACGATCAACCCGAGCAGGGTGAGGCGGGTCCCCCCGACCAGCAGCATCAGGCCGACCAGGCACCCGAGCAGCACGACGGACCCGATGTCCGGTTGCAAGGCCAGCAACGCGGCGAAGACCGCATAGAAGACGCCGAGGGGGACGATCCCGGTCTGGAGGTCATTCAGGAGCGTGTACCGCCTGGACAGGTAGCCCGCGAGGTACAGTCCCAAGACGATCTTCAGGAACTCCGACGGCTGGAGGGTCACCGGTCCCAGCGCGAGCCACCTCTTCGCGCCGCCCCTCTCCTCGCCCAGCGCCAGGACCAGCAGCATCAGGAGGAAGGTCAGCGCCACCAGGACCGGATACCCCTTGCGCAGCGTCGCGGACGGGACGCGCAGGGCGACCACCAGCGCCGCGAGTCCACACGCCACGTGGACCGCGTGCGTCCAGACCGGCCCCACGGGCGCGTTCGGGTCCACCCCGCTGCGCAGTGACGCGGACGTCACGAACAACGCCCCAAGCGCCATCAGGGCCATCGCGGCCCCGAAGAGCAGCAGGTCCAGCTCGCCCTCGCGCGGTTCGTCCGCGTGACCGAGGCCGAGCGCGATTTTCAGGCGCCGGAACATGACCGCGTTCACCTCACCTTGACGGACGCCAGGGCCACCATGGCCAGCAGCAGACTGATGATCCAGAAGCGCACGACGATCTTCGGCTCCGGCCAGCCCATCAGTTCGAACGAATGGTGGATGGGCGACATCGGAAAGACCCTTCGTCCGGTCAGTTTGAAGTATGTCGTCTGGACGATGACTGAGATGGCTTCGAACACGAAAATACCAAAAACGATAATAGACAGCAATTCATTTTTCGTCAGAAGGGCCATCGTCCCCAGTGTCCCTCCGAGCCCTAGGCTGCCCGTGTCCCCCATGAAGATCTCGGCAGGGTAGGCGTTGTAATACAGGAAACCGATGGTCGCTCCCATCACGGCCGCGCAGATCACGGCGAGTTCCTCGGCCCCCACGACCTTCGGGATCAACAGGTAGCGCGGGATGTCGAACGACCCGAGTTTGGCGCCGGTGATGTACGTCAGGACCAGGAGGACCCCTGAGGCCGTCAGGATCGGCCCCGCCGCGAGGCCGTCGAGCCCGTCCGTGAGGTTCACCGCGTTGGCGGTCCCTACCACGACCAGTCCCCCGAGGCACAGGTACGCGGCCATCGGCAGTTCGATCCAGAACCGCTCGGCGCTCACGAACGGGATGAACAGCCGGAGGTCGTACTTCGCCGCCGGTCCGAAGACCTTCAGGAAGACCGCGAAGGCGGAAAGGACCGCGGCGAACTCCACGACGAGCCGTCCCTTGCCCGACAGTCCGCGCGACGACCGGCTGCGCAGTTTCCGGAAGTCGTCCACGAAGCCCACGACCGAGAACACGAACCCCATGATCAGGGTCGTCACGACCAGGGGGTTCGACAGCCGGGTCCACATCAGCCCGCTCATGAAGATCGAAAGCATGATGAGCGCGCCGCCCATCGTGGGGGTGCCGGCCTTCGCCTGGTGGGACTTCGGACCGTCCTCGCGGATCGGCTGACCCACGGAGCGCCTCTGGAGCGTCCGGATGAACCAGGGGTACAGGACCAGGCAGATCAGCAGCGACGTCACGAACGCGGCCATCGTCCGGAAACTGACGTACCGGACAATGTTGAGGGATGAGAGCTCGTCCCTCAGGGATTCCGCTAGGTAGAAGAGGGCGGCGAACGTCATCCCTAGTTCCCCGTTTGCCCCGACCGTCCCCACGTCGCGAGGATCCAGTCCACCACGAGTTCGAGACCGACCCCGCGCGAGCCCTTCACGAGCACGGTGTCCGCGGCCTCCAGCAGGGTCGCGACCACCTCCAGCGCCGCGAGCGCGTCCGGGACTTCATAGACCGCCCTCGGGGGGAGTCCGGCCGCGACCGCCCCCTCCCGCACGAGGCCAGCGTGCCGCCCGACAGCCACGAGGCACTGGACCCCACGCCGGGCCGCCTCCGCCCCTACGTCGCGGTGCGCGGACTCGGTCAGGGGACCGAGTTCCAGCATGTCCCCGAGCACCGCCACCTTCCGCCCGCTCCCCGCGGGGAGTCCCTCGAGCGTCTCGAGCGCGACGCTCATCGCCCGCGGCGAGGCGTTGTAGCAGTCATCCAGACACCGCACCGCTCCCGCGTTCTTGAGGGTCATGCGGTGTTTGCCCGGCTCGACCGCCGCCATGGCCTGGGCCGCCTCCTCGGGGTTGACCTCCAGGGCCAGGGCCACGGCCATCGCCGCGGCCGCGTTGGACGCCTGGTGGCGTCCGAGCAGCAGAAGCGTCACCTCGACGGGCCGGCCCGCGGCGACCATGCGACAGC
Organism: Deltaproteobacteria bacterium; assembly: GCA_037442805.1. Lineage (GTDB taxonomy): Bacteria > Myxococcota_A > UBA9042 > DTJE01 > DTJE01 > DYKK01. The sequence continues at coordinate 9,414 of JBBIPO010000068.1, read as the reverse complement.
GCGTCCGTCCGTCCGGCAAGACCTCCGCGCCGACGATGCGCACGTCGCAGGCCTCGTCCCACCCGAACAGGAGGCAGCGCGCCGTGGTCCTCGAACGCATCGCCCGTACCCGCGGGTCGTCCCCGTTCAGGACCGCAAACCCGTCCGGCCGTACGGCCTCGACCATCTCGGCCTTGGCCAGGGCCACGCCCTCCAGCGACCCGAACCCCTCCACGTGCGCCGGGGCCACCGCCGTGACGACCCCGATCCCGGGGCGGGCGATCCGGCAGAGGGCGGCGATCTCGCCCGGCGCGCTCGTGCCCATCTCGGCCACGAGGACCTCGTCAGCCGGCACCAGGCCGAGGCAGGTCAGCGACACCCCATAGAGATTGTTCAGGTTGCCGCCCGTGGCGTGCGTCTGGTACCGGCAGCGCGCCACGGCCGCGCACAGGTCCTTGGTCGTGGACTTGCCCACGCTCCCGGTGATGGCCACCACCGTCGGGGCCAGGACCTCCACCCAGGCCATCGCCATGTCTCGCAGGGCCTTCTCGGTGTCCGGGACCGCCACCACGAAGACGCGGTCCCCCGCGGCCGCGGCGGCCTGAAGCGCCGCCTCGGCCCGCGACCACCGGACCACGAGCCCCGCCGCGCCCCTCTCGACCGCCTCCGCCAGGTGGTCGTGCCCATCGTGCTTCGGTCCCCGGATCGCGACGAACACCTGCCCGGCGACCAGAGTGCGCGAATCAATCGAGACGCCGCCGGGCGCCACCACGGCGCGTCCTTGGAGGAGTTTCCCGCCGCACGACTCGGCCACGAACTCCCCGGTCAGGCGATAGGAGGATGTCCGCACCATCTCGCCGGTTGCCTCCACCCCGTCACTCGTCCAGAAACCCACGCGCCACGTCGGCGTCCAGGAACGGCAGCCGCACGGTCCCCACCACCTGCTCCGCCTCGTGGCCCTTGCCCGCGATCACGACGACCTCGCCCTCCCGGCTCCCGCGGATGGCGGTCCCGATGGCCTCGCGCCGGTCCGGCACCACGGCCCAGGACGCGACGGGCCCTTCCCGAGCCGCTTCCTCCGCGCCCCGGACGATGGCCGAGATGATCTCCATCGGGTCTTCCGTTCTCGGATTATCGCTTGTAATAATGACATGGTCCGCGAGCGTCACCGCGGCCCTTCCCATCAGCGGACGCTTGCCACGGTCCCGGTCGCCACCAGCCCCGAACACGATGGTCAGGCGCGCCGGCCCCACGAGCGGCCGCAACGCCCGAAGCAGGTTCTCGATGGCCTTGGGCGTGTGGGCGTAGTCCACAAAGACCCGCACGGGTCGCCGGCCGCTCACGCGCTCGAGCCTCCCCGGGATGCCTTCCACGGCGCACAGCCCCTCCACGAACCGCGACAGGGGAACGCCCGCGAGGCCGCCGACGCCGAGAGCGGCCATCAGGTTCATCAGGTTGTGGGCCCCGATCAGCCGGCTGCGGATCGGGAAGGTCCCCCAAGGGGTGCGCACCTCCGCCTCGATCCCGTCCAGCGTGAACCGCGGAGCGACCGGGAAGATGTCGGTTGCCCCGGGTCGCATCGAAAACCCGATCACGGGCAGCGGGCAACGCCGCCGGATCTCCGCGGCCAGGGGGTCGTCCGCGTTGACGACCGCGCCCCGCGCCATGGAAGAGGCCGGCAGGAGCTCCTCGAAGAACCTCATCTTCGCGGCGGCGTACGCCTCCGGCGTCCCGTGATAGTCCAGGTGGTCGCGCGTCAGGTTCGTGAAGACCCCGACGGAAAAGTCGCACCACTCGACTCGACGCTGGTCCAGGGCGTGGGACGACACCTCCATGGCCGCGGCTCGCACCCCGGCCTCCACCATGCGCGCGAACAGGTCCTGCAACCGCCCCGGGTCCGGGGTGGTCATGGACGCCCGCTCCTCCAGGCCCGGCATCCGATAGACCACGGTCCCGACCAGCCCGGGCGGCAGCCCGCTCGCCAAAAACCCCGCCTCGACGAGCATCGTGGTGGACGTCTTGCCGTCCGTGCCTGTCACCCCGACTAGCAGCATCTTGCGCGTCGGGTCGCCCCGGACCCACGACTCGAGCCGCGCGAGCGCGACCCGGGAATCCCGGACGCGGACCCACGGGGCGGCGCATTCGGGACCCGGGTCCTCGCACACGACCAGCACCGCCCCCGCGCGAACCGCGTCCGGGACGAAGCGATGACCGTCCACGGTCGTTCCCCGGACGGCGACGAACAGCGTTCCGGGCCCCGCCTTGCGGGAATCCGACTCGATGAACCCGAACTCGATGGCCTCGACCGGCCCGGACGTGGCGGTGGTTCCGATCTCCGCGAGGATGCGGGCATTGAGCCTCATCGTCCCCCCTCGACGCCCGTCAGGCGCAGCACCGTGCCTGCCGGGGTCGGTGCAACGCCGAGCAAAGGCAGGGACCGCTCCACGACCGCGCGAAAGACCGGGGCCGCGACCTGGCCCGCGTACGGGTGTACCCGCGGCGCGATCACGCTCACCACGACGACCAGACGCGGGTTTTCGATGGGCGCGAACCCCGCGAACGTCATGATGTGGGGTTTCGTGGCCGACCCGGGCCTCGCGAAGATCGCCCCGTTCAGGCGCGCGGTGCCTGTCTTGCCCGCGGCCGTGTATCCGACCGGTCGCGCACGCACCCCCGTCCCGCCCTCCTCCATGACCACCGCGGTCATGGCGTCTTTCACCGCCGCGGCCGTCCGCGGGCTCAGGACCCTCACGGGGTCGCCGGGCGGAATGGTCCGGACCGTCCTCCCCTCGGGGTCCTTCAGTTCCCGGCCCAGTCTCGGGGTCCTGAGCACGCCGTCATTGGCGATGGCCGCGATGGCGGTCGCGATCTGCATCAGCGTCGCCGAGTACGAGTACCCGTACGCCGCGACCATGACGTCCGTCCCGCGCCACCGAGCCGCAGGCCTCAACACCCCGGCCGCCTCGCCCGGGAGGTCCACGCCGGTCGGCCTTCCGAACCCGAGCCTCGCGAGTGTCTCCCACATCGCCTGAGCGCCGACAAGCCGCCCCACCTCCGACATGGCGCAGTTCGACGAGTACTTGATGGCATCCCGCACCGGGACCACCCCAACCTTCTTGACGTCCGTGACCGGGAAGCCCCCCACCATGCAGGACCCCAGGTGTCCGTCCACGGGGGTGTCGAGCCGGATCCGACCCGATTCGATGCCCGCGGCCAATGCGAAGACCTTGGCCACGCTACCTGGTTCGAATACAAATGATATGACCTTGTTCCGACATGGGTTGGTGCCGTTGTCCGAGGACGCGGCGGCCTCGGGATCGCTCGCCTCGTGCTCCCCGCAGGCCCGGCCCGCCTCGTTGGGGTCCATCGAGGGCACGCTCGCCATGGCGAGGACCTCGAACGTCGCGGGGTCCAGCACCACCCCCATCGCGCCGAGGGCCTCCTCTTCCTCGACCTTGAGCTCCAGTTCCGATTCCAGATGAAACTGAATCTGCGGGTGAATGTTCACCACGAGGTCTGCGCCGTCCAGGGACTCGGGCCGCTCCAGGCCCGACTCGATCAGGCCCCGCCGCCGGGCGTCCCTCAACACCCTGATCTCGTTCGAGTCCCCGGCCAGGTCCCGTTCGTAGAAGGCCTCCAGTCCGCGATTGCCCCGGCCGTCCAGGACCGTACCCACGACCGGACCCGCCACCGATCCGAACGGATACAGCCGCGATGACTGCGACACCAGGTGGACGAAACGGAGGTCCAGGCGCTCGAGGGTCGCCACCTCCGCGTCCGTCAGGTTCCTCTTGATCAGCGCGTACGGCCCCGACGTGAGCAGCCGCGCGAGGACCTCTTCCCCTCGCAGCCCCAGGGCCGTGGCGACCGAGTATGCGATCTCGCTCCGGTTGACGTACAGCGGAGCCCCATAGAACACCGCGGACCTGGAGGACGTGGTCACCGCCAGGACCCCGCGCCCGGTCCGGTCCAGGATGCGCCCGCGCTCGCCTTGCACGGTCACGAGGTCCTGGATGCGCTCGTCGCCGTCGCGCCGGATCACGTCGTGGTCCAGCACCTGGTACACCGCGGCCTGGGCGAGAACCCAACCGAAGGCGACCCCGATCACGCCCACGACGACCGTCATGCGGACGGCCGAGGACTCGCCCGGGGCACCCTCTCCGGCCCGCCGCTTCAGTCGAATCCACCACGAGGAGAGTCCCATCATTCCCGGTTCCCCGAAATCCAGAAGGGCCACGCCCTTCCTCGCTCCCGCGCCCTCACTGCCTCGCCTGGCACCGCCGTCCGATCGTCGTCTCCGGCGCGATCTCCGCGCACCGCGCGAACATGGCCTCCGCCGACGCGGGGTCGTCGGCCTTCTGGAGCATCACGCCCAGGTGGTAGTACGGCTCGGCGAACTTCGGGCACTGCTTCACGGCCTTCTCGAACGCTTCCCGGGCGCCCCTCGCGTCCCCGATCGCCCGCAAGACCAGCCCGAGGGCGTTCGCCGCCTTGCACATCCCCGGTGCCAGGAACAGGGCCATCTCGAGGTGGCGCCGCGCCGCGAACTGGTCTCCGATGCGGTGATAGGCGTAACCCAGGTTGTAGTGCGCGAGGGCCGGGGTCGGGTACAGGGGCTCCTCGATGAGGGGGGTCAGAACCTGGATCGCCTCGTCGAAGCGCTCCTGCGCGATGAGGGTCGCGCCGAGGTTGTTGCGCGCCTCGTAGTGGTCCGGCTTCAGGCGGAGGGTCTCGCGGAACTCCGCGGCCGCCCCGTCGTAGTTCTGGAGCCCCATCAGCACGAAGCCCTTCAGGTGGTGGGCCTCCGCGTGACCAGGGTCCAGCGTCAGCGCAGTGTGCAGTTCACGCTGCGTCATCGCAATATTTCTATCGTTATAATAATTTCTTGCAAGACGGTAATGATAATCAGCCCTGGCCGCATCGTCCTGGGACGGTCCAGAACCGGAGCACGCTTGGAACACGACGAGGGCAAGCCACGCAACGATGGGCACCGGACCTCCCAGATGTGTCCGGCGAATCCCGGGTGAAAAACCGATCCGGTCGGACCCCCGGTCCCGAAGTCCCCTCCTTCCGTCGGCCCATACTGTCATGGTCCTTCCTCCTCGAGGCGGATCGTCTCGTCGGCGGTCGGGGGCCGCATCCCGAGCAACTCGCGGGCCCGCAGGGTGATGCGCGGCAGGGCCTTCCGTTCCAGGAGGCGTTTCTCGATTTCCCTACGCTCCCGGAGCAACTGGCGACGGGCCGACAACTCCATGAACACCTGCTGCCTCACGAGGAGCGGCCGCCGGTTCGCGAGGACGTGGTAGCCCCCCGCAGCCGCAAACGTGGCCGCCAGGACCGCGATCACGACCGCCTTCCAGCCGTTCGTGGCCCGGATCCTCATGGCGTGTGCCCCCCCGTCGGACGGCGCTCGATCAACCGCATCCGGGCCGCTCGGGCCCGGGGATTCGCCCGCACCTCGGCAGCGCCGGGCCGGACCCCTTTCGGAAACGGCACGAACCATCCACTGTCCGCCCCCAGGGACCGGAAGGCCCGCTTCACGAGCCGGTCCTCTCCGCTGTGGAAGCACAGGATCGCGGCCTTGCCCCCGGGGGCGAGCACCCGCGGCAGCGCCCGGAGGAACGCGCTCAGGCGGTCGAGTTCCCGATTGACGAGGATGCGCAGGACCATCGCGGGGAGGATCGCGCTGTCCATGCGTCGGAGGCGGGGCCCGAGCACGTCGTGACAGGCCCGGCGGAACTCGTCCATCGTGCGCATCCGGCCCTCGCGGGCACGGGACCGCAGGGTCCGGGCGAGCCTTCTCGCCGCCGGGACCTGGCCGATCTCGGCCAGGCGCGCGGCGAGTTCCCCTTCCGGGAGCCGTCGCAGGATGTCCGCCGCGGTCTCGGTGCCCTTCCCGGGGTCGAACCGCATGTCGAGCAACGCGTCCGCGCGCACCGAGAAGCCCCGGTCCGACTCCAGCTGGGCGGACGATAGTCCGAGGTCGAGGAGGATGCGATGCGCGAACGCCTCGCCCACCTCGCCCAGAACATCCGCGATCTCCTCGTACCCGCGGTGGAAGAAGCGCACGCGGTCGCCGAACGGCGCGAGGCGCTCGCGCGCGGCCTGGATCGCGGTCGGGTCCCGGTCCAGGGCCAGGAGCCGCACCCCTGCCCCGGTGGGCCTCAACAGGGCTTCCGAGTGGCCGCCCACTCCCACCGTACCGTCCACGATGACCCCTGCCTTCAGGTCCGCCAGCGCCTCGACCACCTCGACCAGCATGACGCTCGTGTGCGCACCAGGGTCACCCCCCACGCGCTCCCTCCCGCGGTGATCGGGATAGCCCGGACCCCCACCCTGCCGACCTGCCGCGACCGCGCCTCCGTCTCCTTCGGGCGTCTTCATCATCCGTCCCCCAGCTGGAACGTGGCCTGCGCGACGTCCTCGCCGGGCCACGGCACGCCCAGGATGGCGTGCGCGAGCCTCGGGGCCTCCCGCGCCAGCAAGGCCCTGCGTTCCTTCTGGCCGGCGCGGAAAGCCGACCGGGACCAGATCTGAAGCGCCTCCCCGGTCCCGATCAAAACGAGCTCGTCCTCAGCCAGGAATTCGCGGAATCGCTTGGGGATCGTCAGACGGTAGGCGTTGTCGATCTGGACCTGCAACGAGTACCCCAGGTACTCGGTCATCATCACGGAGACCGTCTCGGGCGGAAGGGACGGGGCCAGGCGGGTCAGACGCGCCACCAGGTCCTGAAATCGGGCCTCGGTGCGGAGTTCCAGGCACCGGTCCTGCGGGTCCATCAGGATGCGCATGGGCTCGCGACCCTTGAGGCGCTCGAAGAACTCCACCGGGATCACGAACCGCCCGGCCTTGTCGAGCGTCACCTCGGCGAAGCCGAAGAGGCCTTCCCGAAGGGCCTGATCCATCTTTACCCCTTATCTCCGTCTTAAGGGTACCTGCTTTTCTACTATTGCACCCCACTTGTGCAAATGAAAAAAAAAGCAGTGCCGGTTTTGTGCTTACCTTCCGGCCGCTTGTGCATTTAGTTGACATTAATGCAGCCCTGCCGGAGAATCCACCTTTCTGCCACGCGCGTGGCATTCCGAAATTCCTTCTGCTACGGCGAGTTCTGTGGAGCAGGTCTTTCTTGCAACACGAAGATTCGGCTTCAGAACGCGGTCAGCGGGGGGAGAGAATGAGCGAAGGACTCTCCCTGGACAGGACGCGAATCGCGTCAGGAGCCAGGAGCACCGTCAGGTCCCCCTCGTCCTCGGTGGCCCGAAGCCAGGCCCCGACCTCGGCCACCCGATCGAGAACCACCCTCGGGACGGCCCGCCTCGCCCGGCTGGCGTGGCCCGACACCACCGCGAGCATGGGGCGCACCGCCGCGAGAAACTCCGGGGAGGAGGACCCCGCCGACCCGTGGTGACCCAGTTTCAGGACGTTTGCTTCCAATGGGCGGCCCCAGGTGACCAGGAAGTCTTCTTGAGGGGCTTCCAGGTCGCCGGTCAGCAGGATCGACCGCCCGGCCCATTCGAGTCGGACCACCAGGGACGCCGCGTTTCCCGTCACCGGCGCCAGCGCTGGCGGCCACAGAACGGGCGCGTCCGCGCCGCACTCGGGGAAGGCCTGTTGGCCGAGCCCGAGGCATCCGACCCGCGTGCCCTCCCGGGCCAGGGACGCGAACATCCCGGCGAGCGGTTCGCGCGTGGCCTCCGGACAGGGGGCCACCACGGAGGGGACACGCACCGTTCGCGCCAGGGCCACGACCGCGCCCGCGTGGTCCTCGTCGCCGTGGGTCAAGACCACGCCGTTTAGGGTCGAGACGCCACGGGTGGCCAGGGCGCGCAGCAAGCGGGGCAAGGCCCGCGCCTCCCCTGTATCCACGAGGTACCGCCTGCCGGTCGGACATTCGACAAGAATGGCGTCCCCCTTGCCTACGTCCAGAAACGTCACGGTCAGGGCGTCCCGCGAGAACGCCGGCCGGCCGCCCATCCCAAGCGCGCACGCGACTGTCCCGACGCCGAGGCAGACCCGGCGCCGGGACCCGATGGCCCAGGCGAGCGTCACGGCGAGCACCCCGCACGACGCCGGAAGCACCAGCGGCGCGAGGGGGCCATCGATCTCAGGTAGGACGGTCGCCAGCATCCGCTGTCCATCGAGGAACCCCTGGAACGCCGGGCACGCAACGCAAGCAACGACCTCCAGAAAGGCGGGCGACACGGCCGCGGCGGCGAGCACGACAACCGCGAGCGGCATGACCACAAACGTCAGCACCGGAACGACCACGAGGTTGGCCAGGGGTGCAGCGATGCCGACCGTCCCGAACGCGACCAGCGTGATGGGCGCGGTGGCCAGCGAGGCCGCCACCGACACGCTCAGCCCCTGGATGATCGCCCTCGCGACCCGGGACCCTTGCCAGGACCCGCGGGTCCAGGCTTGGACCAGCGGACGATGCATGGCCGCGATCCCCAACACCGCGGCGTACGACAACAAGAAGGACAGGGAAAAGGCGTCTTCCGGAGCCAGGACCAGACCGCACAGGCCCGCGAGGGCCGCGATGGCCTCGAGCCTCGGGCCGCGATGAACCAGGGGGGATACCGTGGCCAGACCGCACATGGCCGCGGCCCGCGTGGCGGACGGCGTGGCCCCGGCCAGGGCCGCGACCCCCACCGCCGTGACCGACGCCACGACAAGCCCCGCGAGCACGAGGTTGACCGTGGGGGCGAGCCGGACCAAGACGAGCGCAGCGAGCCGCACGAGGACCAGCCCGGCCAGGGCCGCGGCGATGGCCACGTGCAGGCCCGAGACCGCGAGGATGTGCGCGGTCCCGAGGCGCGACAGGGCCAGGCGAAGTCCTGGGTCCACCCCCTGGCCTTGCCCGAGGACGACCGCCGCCACGAAGTCCCCCGCGTCCCCGTCGAGGGCACCGAGGATCCGGGTGGTCCAGAGGCATCGCCACGCATCGAGCCGGGAGGGTCGCGCGAGGCCCGGTCCGGACACCGTGACCACGTCCCCAACCCCCGACACCGCGAGCACCGGCCGCGGCCGGGGCCGCGGCCACCGGAGGTTCAGTAGGTCCGGAGGCGGCCGGGGCGCGCTCAGGCGGGCACGGATTACGTACGTTCCTCCCCGGAGGACCGGCAGGACCCCCGGTCCTGACAGGAGAGCCCGAGTATCCGGGGCGGCCTCCACCCGGCGGCCATCCACGAGGAAGGACGCCACGCGGACCTCGGCCGTCGTGGCCTGGCGGTCGCGCCGCCGCACGCGCTCGACCTGGACCTCGACCGAAACTCTTCCGTGCTCGCCGGGGTCCACGCGGAGGACCTCGACCGGCCAGTCCCGACCGGGAGGCTCGAGGGTCGCGACTTCATGCCGCGCGGCCCCCAGGACGAACAAGAGCACCACCGGCCAGGCCCACCGGGGCGCCCGTCCCGCCCGCGCGCGGGTGTGGAT
>JBBIPO010000067.1:0-17542 GCA_037442805.1 Deltaproteobacteria bacterium | reverse complement strand
GACGGCCAGGGTGGCGGAGGCGGCGGGGGCGGAGGCGGACACGGCGGAATCTGCCCCGATTACGGCGGGGCCGGCGGCGGCGGAGGCGGGGGAGGCTGCGGAGGGGGGCCTGGCCTCGGCGGTGGGGCCGGCGGGTCCTCGATCGCGGTGGTCTCGTGGCAGAGCACCGCCACGTTGGTCCAGTGCCAGTTCCAGACCGCGAACGGTGGGGCCGGCGGGGCCGGCGGGACCGGGGGAACCGGAGGGTCCGGTGGGACCGGGGGCAACGGGGGCGGTGGGCACGAGGGCTCGGGGCCTGGCGGCAAGGGCGGCAACGGGGGCAAGGGCGGCCGCGGGGGTCACGGCGGCGGCGGACCCGGAGGTGCCAGCATCGGGGTCCTGTGCGGTGGTGGCGTGGTTCCTGTTCTAGAGAGCCCCGTGTTCTCCATTGGTTCGGGTGGCAGCGGTGGGGAGGGCCAGGGTTCCGCGGGCGAGCCCGGGGTCTCGGGGGAGCAGACGGGGTGTGACTGACGCCGGTCAGGCGCGGTGGCACTTCCGTGCCTCGACCGTGTCCAGGAACGACGAAATCCTCAGGTTCACGACCTCGGGGTACTCGACCAGGACATAGTGGGTCCCGTTGGGGACGAGGAAGAACTCCGACCCGCGGATGGCCCTGTGCAGCGCGTCCATCTTGGTCCAGGGGGTCACGCGGTCCTCGCTCCCGGCCACCATCAGGGTGGGGACCTCGATGTCCCCGAGATAGGGCGCGGCGCTATGCTCGTTGAGCCGCTCGACCATTTGCAGATAGACCCGGAAGTCCAGGTGTCGGAACTCGCGGACCATCCCGGCGAAGAACTCGGCGTTGTTCATCAACATCCCGGCGCGTCCGAGCAGGCGCAAGGTCGCGTTCGACCCCAGGGCCAGGACGACCGCGGGACCGACCCACGGCACCAGCAGGCGGGCCATGCGCAAGAGCCCCCGGGCCACCACGCCGCCTCCGGGCAGGTTCAGGGCCGTGTCGAGGATGTGTTCGTAGGTCCCGGCGATCAGGACGAGGGCCTCGACCGACGCGGGGAAGCGGTGGGCGTATTCGAGCGCGATCTGAACGCCCATGCTCCAGCCGCCCAGGACGAAGCGGTTGAACCCGGCCTCGCGGCACACCGCGACCATGTCGGACACGTGGTCCTCCAGGCCGAGCCGCGACCGGTCCGCGGGGACCTCCGAGCCGTAGGTCCCTCGCGGGTCCCATGTCAGCAAGGTGTATCGTTCGCCCAGGTCCTCGATCAGGTAGTGCCACGTTAGGAATGGCGTGCCGAGGCCCGGGGCCAGGACGAGTCGCCCGGGACCGTTCCCGGCCCGATACGAGGCGAGGAGCGTACCGTCGGCGGACCGCACCGTGCCCCGATTCACAGGGTATCGTCGTTCCATCCGGTCGTCTCCGCGATGGCCTCCGACCAGCCGACGCAGAAAGATATCGCATTCTTGGATTTGAAGTCGGCGATGGACGGCGCTATCTTGCGCGCGCCCGCGTTGTCGGAGGAGGCGATGACAACGACGAAGATGGACCCGGCGGACCGAACAGCACTGCTCGGCAGGTTCCTGCGGTACGTGGTCGTGGACACGCGGTCGGACGAGAACTCGACGGCGTCCCCGTCCACGCCGGGGCAACTGGACCTCGCGCGGCTCCTGGCCCGCGAGCTCGGGGAGATCGGGTGCGCGGACGTCGAGATGACGGAATGGGGATACGTGTTCGCCACGGTCCCCGCGAACCTGCCTGCGGACCACCCGGCCCGGGACCGGGTCCCCACCCTAGGACTTCTCGCCCATCTGGACACGTACTTCGGCACCCCCGGCGCCGGCGTGAAACCTCGGGTCATCGAGCGATACGACGGGTCGGACATCGTCTTGCCGGGAGACCCGTCCCAGGTGATCCGCGCGGCGGACAACCCGAATCTGGCGCGGTGCGTGGGTCACACGCTGATCACCTCCGACGGGACTACGCTCCTCGGGGCCGATGACAAGGCGGGCGTCGCGGAGATCATGACCGTGGTGGACTGGCTGCAGCGGCACCCGGAGTTTCCGCACGGTCCGATTCGCATCGGTTTCACCACGGACGAGGAGGTCGGGCGTGGGACGGAACATTTTGATGTCAAAGCATTTGGGGCCCAGGTCGCGTACACGCTGGACGGGGCGGACCTGGGCGAGATCGAGGACGAGACCTTCTGCGCGGACGCCGCGACCGTGACCCTGACCGGGCACGACGTGCACCCGGGGTACGCCAAGGGGAAGATGGTGAACGCAGTCCGCGCCGCGGCCCACCTGGTGGAGGTCCTGCCGAGCGAGTTCCTGCCCGAGACGACGGAGGGCCGCGAACCGTACTTGCATCCGTACGCGGTCCAAGGGGATGTCTCTCGGGCGACGCTCAAGCTCCTGGTCAGGGCCTTTTCAGTCGGCGAACTGCGCGAACGGGAGGAGAGTCTGCGCGAGGCGGTGCGCCGGGTCGAGTCCGCGTTTCCCGGCCTGGCCGCGACCCTCGAGGTCCAGGAATCGTACCGGAACATGCGCGAGAAACTCGAGGAGGACCCCCGCGTGCTCGAATACGCCTTCGAGGCCGTACGGCGCGCCGGGGCGACCCCGCAGCGCAAGGCGATCCGGGGAGGGACGGACGGGGCGCGCCTGTCCTTCATGGGCCTGCCCACGCCCAACCTGTTCGCGGGCGGACAGAACTTCCATTCCGTGCAGGAATGGGTGTCCCTCGAATGGATGGCCGCCGCGGTCGAGTGCGTCCTGAACCTCCTCGCGGTGTGGGTGGAGCGAAGCGCCCCCACGACGTGATACACTTCCCTCATGTCCCGTTTCGAAGCAGTGCGGCGCGCGGCCGAGGAGGCTCGCCGCCGGTACGAGGACCACGACCCCACCACGCACCACCACAGCGTGCGCGTGGCCCACTGGGCCGTGATGATCGCGGGTCACGTCCCGGGCTTCTCGCAGGAGCGGCTTCGCCGCCTCGAGGTCACGGCCCTGCTCCACGACTACGGCAAGACCTTCCTGGACCCCGCGCTCCTGCGCAAGACGACGACGCTCGACGAGGCCGAGATGGCCCTGATGAGGCAGCACCCGGTGCTCGGGGCGGACCACCTGCCCGTGGCCGGGGACTACGTGCTCCCAGAGGCGGTTCGCTGGCACCACAAGCACTACGACGGGTCCGGCTACCCCGACGGCGTCGTCAGCGGGATTGACCTCCCGCTGGAGGCCCGCCTGATCGCGGTCGCGGACGTCTTCGACGCCCTGACCTCCGAGCGTCCCTACCGCCCGGAGCGGCCCTCGTACTCCCCGGCCGAGGCGCTCGAGTTGATGAAGGGCATGGCTGGCCGCGAACTCGACCCGAGCCTCGTGGCCCTGTTCGAGTCGGTCTATCGCCTGGAGTGCGAGCGCGTGGGCGGGGAGGTCGGCTCGCGCACTCTCCAGGTCCAGAGCGTGATCGGCCAGGAGGTGCAGCGCGCCCGGGACCTGCTCCACGCGGAGATCGGCCCGTACGACCCGCGCGACCCCTTGAAGGGGCGGCCCGCGCCGACCGGCCTCCTGGACCGTCTGGTCGAGGGGCTGGTCCGCGCGAACCTGGACCCGGAATCCGCGTCCCTCATCGCGAGGCACGTCCTGAAGATGCCGCTGCCCGAGACCTTCGCGGCCCAGGACCTCGTTGCCCCGCCGCGGAAGGCCACGGTCCCGCCCGGGGGCTTCCTGCATCACATGGAGGTCGTGCTGCGGGTGCGCCGCCTGCCCCCGCGTTTCGATTACATGCGGGTCGTGGTGTTCCTGGGGCAGTTGTGGCTGAGCGTGGGGGAACGCTCGGAGGACGAATTCGAGGTCCGACTGGCGCGGTGACGCGACGGCAGTTCCAGTTGAAACCCGCGGGAAGAATAGATAGACTCCGCCGAACGTCTGTCCGGATGTTTGAGTCTTCTTGTCTGGAGGTGGGACGATGAAATGGATGGCCATCGGTTCGCTGTTGGTGCTCGCGGCGTGCGGCTCGTCGGGTCACGCCCTGCGCGGGGGGACCGCCCCCTCGTGGGCCAACCGCGCGCCCGGCGGGTGGATGTGCACCCTGGACGGCAAGGCGGGGATGTGCTCGATGGGGATGGTCAGCGGCATCCGCGGGGACGCGGCGATGCGCCGGACCTCGGCCGCGGAGCGCGCCCGCGTGGGGCTCCAGCGCCTGTTCGACACGTACTCGGCGAGCCTGTTCAAGTCCTACCAGGGCGCCACGACCGACTTCCGGGACGCGGCCGAGGAGCAGCACCTCGAGCAGGCCATGAAGACCTTCGCGGCGGGCCACCTGTCCGGGGTCGAGATCCGCGACTACTGGGAGGACGAGAAGGACACTGGTTATGCGCTCGCGTTCCTGGCGATTGACGACTTCACCGCGGCGCTCGACAAGATGGGCAACCTGAGCCAGCGGACGAAGCAGATCATCCGCAACAACGCCGCGCGCGTCCACGAGGAACTGCGCGAGGAGGAAGAGAGGAGGGACGTGCAATGACCGGGTGGCCTCGTCCTCTCCCTTTCCGTTCGGGAGCGTTCCTGCTCGCGGGCCTCGTGCTGGCCGGCTGCGGTTCCTCGATGCCCGAGGTGCGCCGGGTGGACCCGAACACCCAGACCGACATCTCGGGGCGATGGAACGACACGGACTCGCGGCTCGTGTCCGAGGCGATGATTGACGACTGCCTCGAAGGCAGGTGGCTCCTGGACTTCAAGCGGGCCCACGAGGGCCAGAAGCCGCGCATCATTGTGGGCACCGTGCGCAACCGCAGCCTCGAACACATCAACGTGCGGACCTTTGTCGCGGACCTGGAGCGCGCGATCACGAACTCGGGCCGGGCGAAGTTCGTGGCTTCGCGCACCGAGCGCGAGGAGATTCGCGACGAACGTCTGGACCAGGCCGAGCACGCCTCGGAGGAGACGCGCAAGGAGCCGGGGCGCGAACACGGCGCGGACTTCATGCTCCAGGGGGAGATCAACTCGACCCTGGACCGCGCGGGCGGGCTCGCGGCGGTGTACTACCAGGTCAACCTGACCCTCGTGGACCTCGAAACGAACGAGAAGGTCTGGATCGGCGAGAAGAAGATCAAGAAGGTCGTGGAGCGCGGGTCCTGGGGCCCGTGATGTTCCGCGGGCGTCCTCGGTAGCCCTCGGAAACGCGCTCCGGATGCGGGCGGCACTCGCGTCGCGAGGGGGGCGGAGGCGTGACGTGCACACGATGGGTAGGAACGCCCGCGTCCCGGGGTGCGCTTTGCCTCTTGCTGCTTGCGGCCGCCTGCGGGGCCCCGGGCCTGAGCGTCCGCCATTACGCGGACCTCAACCGCGCGATCGAGGCCGGGGACCACGAGGCGGCGCTGGCGAGACTGCACAAGTCGCGCGCCCTGTACAGCGAGAAATCGTCGGTCCTGTACCTGATGGACATGGCCATGATCGAGACCCTGGCCGGTCGCCCCGCGGACGCGAACGCCCACATCCAGGCCGCCGAGGACCTGATCGAATCCCTCTACACGAAGAGCCTGACGCGCGAGGCGGCCTCGTTCTTGACCAGCGACGCCTCGCTCCCGTACGAGGGCGAGGACTTCGAGAAGGTCTTCCTGAACGTGCTCGCGGCCCTCAATCATGCGCGGATGGGCGAGCCGGACGAGGCCGCGGTCGAGGCGCGCAAGGCCGACGTCCAGTTGACGGAGATGGCGCGGACGCGCGGTCAGGACACGGCCTATGGCGAGGACGCCTTCGTGCGCTTCCTGATGGGGCTGATGTACGAGGACGCGGGCGAGAGGAACGACGCGTGGGTCTCGTACGCTCGGGCCATCCAGACCTACCAGAGACAGGAGCGGCGCTTCGGGGTCCCGGTGCCGCGCGCCCTGGTGCGGCGGGCGGCCATTGTGGCCGCGTCCCTCGGGTTCCACGACGAGGTCGCGTCCCTGCGCGAGTCGTTCCCGGACGCGGTCCCCGAGGATCCGCTGGCGTGGAGGGGGCTCGGCCGGGTGGTGGTCGTGGAGTTCGCGGGGGAGGTGCCGGCCAAGGCCGAGCGCCGCATCGAGGTGACGGTGGGCCAGGGGATGGTGTTCCTCCAAACCTTGGACGTGACCTCGCGCGAGGAGCAGCAGGTGTCGTCTGCGATCAGCGCGGCCAAGTCCATCGCGGGGACCGCGAACGTGGCCATCGCGTATCCGGTGATGGTCGGGCGGCCTCCGGCGTCGTCCCCGGTCGAGGTGACGGTCGTCACCCCGCAAGGGGCGGTGCAGGGCAGCGCGGAACTGGCCCACAACTTGACGGCCATCGCCCCGGTCTGTCTGGAGGAGCGGATGGGGCGCATCTGGGCCCGCACCGTGGCCCGCGCGGTGGTGAAGTTCCTGCTGGCGTACGCGGCCCAGAAGGCGGGAGAGGCCGCGGGTGGCCAGAAGTACGGATGGCTCACGGGGGCCCTGGCCGGGGCCACGACGAGCGCGCTGCTCCAGGCGTCCGAGCACGCGGACACCCGGTCCTGGGGGACCCTGCCGGCGGAGGTGAGGCTCGCGGTGATCGAGGTTCCCCCTGGGGAACACGAGGTCCGCGTGCGCGGGTCGCGAGTGGCGCCGGAGAGGGTTCTGGTCGAGGCGGGGCACACCGTGTGGCGGCTCGTGCGGACGAGGTGACGGGATGCAACGTCGTGTAACCATATCGTTGCTGATCATCAGCGGGGCTGCTCTTGCGTGCGCCGGGGTCCGCGTGCGCGGGGCCGGGGGAGGAGAGCCGGACTGGGTGCGCACCGGGCGCAGCCGGGAATACCCGCGCGAGGAGTACCTGCTGGGCGTGGGGCGCGGGCGGTCGCCCCAGGCGGCCGAGGACAACGCCCGTGCCGAGATCGCCAAGGTCTTCGAGGCGCGGGTGGAGCAGATGACCCGGGAGACGGAGACGTACTCCGAGGGCTCGACCTCGGCAGGAAAGGAAGGGTGGTCGCGGGCGATCGATGTGTCGCAGGCGACCGCGACGGAAACCGAGAAGGTATTGTCGGGGGTGGAGATCGTCGAGCGGTTCGAGGGCCCGGACGGGCACGCGGCCCTGGCGGTTCTGTCCCGGCACGACGCCTCCGAACGCCTGTGGCGCCGGGCGAAGGAGATGGCGCGACGTGCGGAGGCCCTGATCGCGAAGGCTCGGGAGGCGGGCGACCCGCTGGAGGCGGCCCGGTCGTACTATCAGGCCGCGCGGTTGCTGGGGCTCGTCGAGACCCTGAACGCGGACCTCGCGGTCGTGGCGGTCCGCAAGCCGGTCGAGGGTCCGATGGGTCCCGGCGAGGCGTTCCAGGCGTTCCGGGGTGTGGTGCGCGACCAACTGCCGGTCGCGGTGCGGGTCACCGGGGACGACGCCGAGCGCATCCGCGCCGCCGTGGAAGGGGGGCTGAGCGAACGAGGCGTCTTGCTCGCGGCCCCGGACCGGCCGGAACGCATCCTGATCCGCGGCCGCTGCACGATTCGTCCCACCGACCGACCCCCGCGGGAATACCGGTTCGTGCGGTACGAGGTGACGCTCGAGGCCGTGGACACGCGCACGGGGACGGTGTGGGCGTCGGTGGGGCCGGTGTCGGACGACGCCTCGGGCCGCACAGCGGACCAGGCCGTGGAGCGGGCAGTCTTCCTGGTCCGGGAGCGCCACCTCTCGAAGTTCCTGTCGGACCTGTTCGAGCGCCTGTTCGGCGCGGGGATCGAGACCGAACTGCAAGACGGGAGAGGACCATGAAACGCATCGTGTTGCTGGGACTCGGGATCGTGACGGCCTTGCTGGCCGCGGGGGCGATGGGGTGCGGGAGCCCCCAGGTCCGGCCGGACCGCGAGCAGATCGAGCGCCGTTCGGACAAATCGTTCCACGAACTGGAGCGGGAAGAAGAGCGGCTCCAGGAAGAATGACAGGCCGGGGTCCTGTGCCCTTGGCGCATCACGCCGTGGTGAACGCGTTCGGATGGCGGACCCTGGCGGAGGCCGTCCAGGAGGAGTCGCCCCAGGCTGAAGTGCGTTCTCCGGACCGCACCGCAGTCCAGGACGCTTTTTGACAGCGAGGGGAGGCGCTCCTATAATCGTCGTGTCACGAGGGGCTCTTTCAGCCGCGAGGGATCCGACGATGCCGAACGATTCCCAGCAGCCCGGCAATCCCAACACCGGCGGACACAGGCCCGACGAACACCTCCCCGCGGCCATCGAGCGGGGCAAGGGGCTTGGCGAACTCCTCCTGCGCGAGAAACTCGTCAACGTCGAGCAGTTGCACCAGGCCCGGCAGGCCCAGAAGGAGGGCGAGGGCCTCGGCTACACCCTGGCGAAACTCGGCTACGTCGAGGAAAGCCACCTCATCAACTTCCTGTCCCGCCAGTACGGGGTCCCGTCCATCAACCTGGACGAGTGCGAGATCCCGGACGACGTCATCAAGATGGTGCCCCGCGAGGTCGCGGAGCGCCACAACCTCATTCCCATCGCGAGGCAGGGGTCCACGCTGATCGTGGCCATGGCCGACCCCGGCAACATCTACGCGATGGACGACGTGAAGTTCCTGACCGGACTGAACGTCGAGGCCGTGGTGGCGTCCGAGACGGCGATTCACAAGGCCCTGGAGCGCTACTACGGCGCCACGGACTACGCCGCTGTGATCCAGGACATTCAGGAGGAGGCCGAGATCGCACTGTTGCGCGACGAGAAGGGCGTGGACGTCGCGGAGTTGCAGCGCGAGACGGAGGAGGCCCCGGTCGTCCGCCTCGTCAACATGATCCTCGTGGACGCGGTCAAGCGCGGGGCGTCCGACATCCACATCGAGCCGTACGAGAAGGACTTCCGCGTCCGCTACCGCCTGGACGGAGTCCTCTACGAGATCATGCGCCCGCCGAACCGGCTCAAGAACGCCATCACGAGCCGCCTGAAGATCATGAGCGAACTGGACATCGCGGAACGCCGCCTGCCTCAGGACGGCCGTATCCGGCTGGTGCTGGGCAAGGAAAAGGAGGTGGACTTCCGCGTCTCGGTCCTGCCCACCCTCTTCGGCGAGAAGGTCGTCCTGCGCGTCCTGGACAAGTCCGCCCTGCAGCTGGACCTCGCGGGCCTTGGCTTCGACGAGGAGCAGTTGAGGCACTTCCGCGAGGCCATCCACCAGCCGTGGGGGATGGTGCTCGTCACGGGGCCGACCGGGTCCGGCAAGACGACGACGCTTTATTCGGCCTTGACCGAACTGAACCGCACGTCGGACAATATCTCGACCGCCGAGGACCCGGTCGAGATCAACATGCCGGGGATCAACCAGGTCCAGATGAAGGACGAGATCGGGCTGAACTTCGCCACGGCCCTGCGTGCCTTCCTGCGGCAGGACCCGGACATCATCATGGTCGGGGAGATCCGCGACTTCGAGACGGCCGAGACCGCGGTCAAGGCGGCCCTGACCGGGCACATGGTCCTCTCGACCATCCACACGAACGACGCGCCCTCGACCATCAACCGCCTGCTGAACATGGGCGTGGAGCCCTTCCTGGTCACGGCCTCGCTGATCCTGATCTGCGCCCAGCGCCTGGTGCGGCGCGTGTGCAAGGAGTGCGCGGAGCCGGTCGAGGTGAGCCCTCAGGCCTTGATGGACATCGGGTTCTCGGAGGAGGAGGCCCACCAGGTCAAGCCCGTCAAGGGCAAGGGCTGCCGCAACTGCAACAACACGGGGTACAAGGGGCGCATCTCGTGCTACGAGGTCATGCCCCTGACCGACGAACTGAAAGAGGCCATCCTGCAAGGGTATTCTTCCATCGAACTGAAGCGGGAGGCGATGCGGCAAGGGATGCGGACCTTGCGCCAGTCGGGCCTCGCCAAGGTCAAGAACGGGGTCACGACCATCGAGGAGGTCCTGCGCGTGACCCGCGCGGATTGACGCCCTTCGGAAGGGAACGTGCAGGCGGGGGGTCGGTGGGGACGGCAGACTGATGATGGACGAAGGTGCCCCAGGGGTCACGACCACCACCGCCACTGCGGCGCTCGACATCCATCAACTCTTGAAGGTGATGGTCGAGAAGGGGGCGTCGGACCTTCACCTGACCGCGGGGACGCCGCCGCAACTGAGGGTGGATGGGTCGCTGTACCCGCTGAAGATCCCGCCCCTGAAGCCCGCGGACGTGCAGCGCCTGTGCTACTCCGTGCTGACCGAGGGCCAGAAGAAGCGCTTCGAGGAACGCAACGAGATTGACCTGTCCTTCCAGTGGAAGGGGGTCAGTCGGTTTCGGGCCAACTTCTTCCGGCAGCGGGGCTCGGTGGCGGGGGCGATCCGCCAGATTCCCACGCGCATCATGACGTTCGAGGAACTCGGGCTTCCGTCCGTGGTGCACCAGATGGTGGACAAGCCGCGCGGCCTGATCCTGGTCACGGGGCCGACCGGGTCCGGGAAGTCCACGACCCTCGCCGCGATGGTGGACGTCATCAACCAGCGTCGGCGCGGGCACATCATCACCATCGAGGACCCCATCGAGTACCTGCACACGCACAAGAACTGCATCGTGAACCAGCGGGAGGTCGGTTCGGACACCGAGTCCTTCCACGACGCGCTTCGCTACGTGATGCGCCAGGACCCGGACGTGGTGCTGGTGGGGGAGATCCGGGACCTCGAAACCATGGAAACCGCGCTCCGTCTGTCCGAGACCGGTCACCTCGTCCTCTCGACGCTCCACACGAACAGCGCGGCCCAGACGATCCACCGCGTGATGGACCTCTTCCCGGGCGATCAGCAGGAACGGGTTCGCACGCAGATGTCCTTCGTGCTGGAGGGCATTCTTTGCCAGCAGTTGCTGCCCCGGATGGACGGACGGGGCCGGGTCCTCGCCGTGGAGTGCCTGGTCCTGAACGCGGCGATTCGCAACCTCATTCGCGAAGGAAAGATCCATCAGGTCTACTCGCAGATGCAGATGGGACAGGCGAAGTACGGGATGCAGACGATGAACCAGTCCTTGCTGAAACTGTGGCAGAATCGGGTCATTAGCCGCGAGGAGGCCTTGGTCCGGGCAGGGGACCTCGACGAGTTGGTGGCGATGATGTCGGAGGCTGGGGGAGCGCCCGGAAAGTAAGGGCTTCGCAGCCGTCGGAGGAGCGGATGGCCAAGTTCGTGTGGGAAGGAACAACCGTCGAGGGCCAGGTGAGGTCCGGGGTCCTGGACGCGCGGACCCTCGAGGAGGTCCAGGCGCGCCTGCGCGGGATGCAGATCACCCCGACCCGGGTCAAGAAGTCGTTCGGGCAGATCGAGATTCACCTCCCGGGGCTCGGCGGGGTGAAGACCAAGAGCCTCGTGGTCTTCACGCGGCAGTTGTCCACGATGATTGACGCGGGGCTGCCGCTGGTCCAGTGCCTGGACATCCTCGCCGCGCAGGAACCGGACCGCGCCTTCCAGAAGGTCGTGTATGGCGTCAAGGCCCACGTCGAGGCCGGCAGCACCCTGGCGGACGCCCTCAAGAAGTACCCCAAGGTCTTCGATGACCTCTTCGTCAGCATGGTGGCGGCCGGCGAGGTCGGCGGCGTGCTGGACACCATCCTCCAGCGGCTCGCGCAATACCTCGAGAAGTCCATGAAACTGAAGGCCAAGGTCAAGGCGGCCCTGCGCTACCCGACCTTCGTGCTCACCGCGGCGTGCGGGATCATGTTCGTCTTGTTGTGGAAAGTCATCCCATCGTTCGCGGCGATCTTCAAGAGCGTCGGGAACCGGGAACTCCCTGCGCTGACCCAGTTCGTGGTCAATTTGTCCGAGAACTTCCTGCACTACCTGCCCTTCATCCTGCTCGTGATCGTGGGTGGCACCGTGGCGTTCGTGATGACCCGGCGCAACCCGCGCGGGCGGTACCTGATTGACACCGGGCTCCTGCGCATCCCGGTCATCGGACCGCTGATCCGCAAGTCCGGCATCGCGCGCCTGACCCGCACGCTCGGGACCCTGATCGCGAGTGGCGTCCCCATCCTGGACGCGCTCGAGATCTCGGCCCGGTCGTCCGGGAACCGCGTCATCGAGCAGGGCATCCTGTACACGCGGGCGCGCGTGGCCGAGGGCAAGAACATCGCGGGGCCGCTCGAGGAGGCCCGCGTCTTCCCCAAGATGGTGGTCCAGATGATCGCGGTCGGCGAATCCACGGGCGCGATGGACGTGATGCTCGGGAAGATCGCGGACTTCTACGACGACGAGGTAGACGCCTCGGTGGACGGACTCACGTCGCTCATCGAGCCGATGGTCATGATCGTCATCGGCGGGATGGTGGGGTTCGTGTTGATCGCGATGTACCTGCCCATCTTCGGCATGGCCGAGAACCTGGCCCGGCGGTGACCGGGCCGAGATGCTGGGGGCGGAGGGGCGGTAGTCTCTCCCCCACGTTCGGGGATTTCCGACAGGAGGCGCGCTCGGAAGCACGGAGGCCATCGTTTGGATCCGGCCCAGAATACGCGCGGACCCATCACCGACCGCACCCCGGCCATCATCTCGGAGGTGATGCCCCCGGAGTTTCGGGAATCGGCCGGCGTGGCGGTGCTGAGGCGCAAACTCCTGTGGCTCGCGTTCACACGCATCGCCACGATGCTCATCCTGGTCGCGGCCACGGCCCTCCTCACCGGGGATGTGAGGCTCACCTACCTGCGGGGGATCCGGACCGTCCTGATCTGGGTCGGGATCATGGGCCTGATTCCCTCGACTCTGTATTTTCCGGCCCTGTATTCGCTCGAGACCTTGCGGGGCCTCCGGGTCCTGGCCTTTCTGATGATCCTTCAGGACTGCCTGTTCGCGACGGTGATGGTCGGCGTCACGGGCGGGACGCAGTCCGCGTTCACGTTTTTCTTTTCACTGACGATCATCATTGCAAGCGTGACCGTGGGGAGGAACGGGACCCTGTTCGCGGCGCTCATATCCAGTGGCTTCCTCGGGGTGATGGGGCTGTACGAGACGCGGGTCCTGACCGCGCCGACTTTCTTCGGGGACTTCTTGACGCAGGGGTCGGTGTATTCGGTCCTCTCCTCCATCGGGATCAACGTCGTGGGATTCGGGGCGGTCGGGTTCCTGTCGAACTACCTCGCGGAGCAGGTGCGTCGCTCCGAGATCCAGCGCGACCGGTATCGCGTCAGCCTCGAGGACCTGCGGCAACTGCACCAGAGCATCCTGGCGTCGGTCGCGAGCGGGATCGTGACGTGTCGGATGGACGACCGGGTGCTCCACCTGAACCGGGCCGCGGAGGCCTTCCTCGGGGTGACGGATCGGCGGACGAAGGGACGGCCGCTGCGGGAGGTCTTTCCGGAGGCCGCGGACGCCGTGGCCGCGGACCGGACCGTCTTCGAGGTGGAACGCCGCACGGAGGGGGGACGGTCGCGGTCGCTCCTCGTGACCGTGACGCCCCTGATGTCCGCGGCCGGCCAGATGATCGGGCGCATCCTCGCGGTCGAGGACGTGTCGTTGATCAAGCAGATGGAGGCGCGCCTGAAGGCCGAGGAACGTCTGGCCACCATCGGGAAACTGGCGGCGGTCGTGGCCCACGAGATCCGCAACCCCCTGGCCGCGATCTCCGCCTCGGCCCAGATGATCGGTCTGTCGGGAGGTCTCGCGGCCGACGAGAAGCAGGCCGTCGGCATCGTGATCCGCGAGGCGGAGCGCCTGAACCTGTGGGTGTCAGACCTGCTGGAGTACGCGAGGCCCAAGGTGGGAGAGAAGGGGCCGGTGCGCGTGGCCGAACTGCTGTCCCAGGTCGTCGAGGTGGTCCGGGCGGACCCGGCCGCGGCCCGGATCGAGGTGGACCTGGACCTGGAACCGGACGCGACGGTGTTCGGGGATTCGCAGAGGCTGTACCGGGTTTTCCTGAACCTGGCTCGCAACGCCGTGGAGGCCATGCCCGAGGGGGGACGGCTCCGGATGGCCGCCTGGCGCGAGCCCGGGGAGGTCCCCGGGATCAGGACCGTCGTCGTCACGGTCACGGACAACGGGCACGGCATCCCTCGCGAGGACCTGGACAAGGTCTTCGATGCCTTTTTCACGACGAAGGCGGGCGGGACGGGGCTCGGGCTCGCGGTGGTGGCGCGCGTCGTCGAGGAACACGGTGGTCGCGTCGAGGTCTGGTCGGACCCCACCGTCGGCACGCGCTTCAGCATCCGATTGCCGGAATATTCAACTGCGACCTCGTAGGTGTCTATAATTCGTTCGCGTCCCCGGCGTCGAGGGGGAGAAACGTGACCGGCGCCTCCATCGCGTTCGAGTGGGACCAGGGCGTGCACCTGGTCGGGTCGGTCCTCTGGTTCGACGCGATGCGGCACGACGTCCTGTCCTTCGTGTCCTCGGCGCGGGTCCGGGAGGCGTGGAGACACACGCGCGCCCTGTGCACGGACCGCACGAGGGCGCTGTTGCGGGTCTCGCGGCCCGGGTTCCAGGCCCTGGTGGTCCCGTACGGGCGACGCATCAGCGTGGGGCCGCTCCATCTGACCCTTCTACCCGCCGGCTTCATCCCCGGGTCCGCTCAGGTCTTGGTCGAGAGCGACCGGGGGACCCTCCTGTACGCGAGCAACCTGTGCCTGGAGGCCCATCCCCTCGCGGAGCCCCTCCAGTTCGCGCACGCGGAGACCCTGGTCCTGAAGACCGCCTATGGGACGCCAGCCTTCGCCTTTCCGCCGAGAGCCGAGGCGCGGGCCCGGATCGTGGAGGCCGCGTCCAGGACCATCGCGGAGGGGGCGGTTCCGGTGTTCCTGGCCTCGCCGGTCGGCAAGTCCCAGGAGGTCGTGCGGTGTTTGACGGATGCCGGATTGCCGGTCGTGGTGCACCCGTCCGTGGCACGCGTGGACCGGGTGTACCGCTCGTTCGGATTCGACCCGGGACCCGCGCGGGTCTTCAAGGGGAGCCCCCGGCGCGATTCGGCGTTGGTCTTTCCCGAGCACCTGCGGTCCTCGCCGACGATCCGGCGGCTGAAGCGCGCGAGGCTGTTCTGGGTCTCGGGACTGGCCCGGGCCCCGGAGGCGTTGGCGCGCATGCGCGTGGAGGAAGGGATCCCGCTGGCCGGCCACCTCGACTTCGTGGGACTGATGCACTTCGTGGAGGTCACGCGGCCCCGCCGGGTGTTCACGGTCGGGACGTGGGCCGAGGACTTTGCGGCGGCGCTTAGGGGCCAGGGGGTCGAGGCCGCGGCCCTCTATCGCGAGGCCCAGTTGTCCCTGTTCTGACGCGCGTGGGGGACCCCGTGAAGGTCGTCACCGTGGTCGGGGCGAGGCCGCAGTTCATCAAGGCCGCGCCCCTCAGCCTGGCCCTGCGGGCGATCCCGGGCGTTCAGGAGCGCCTTCTGCACACGGGCCAGCACTACGACCCCGAGATGTCGGACATCTTCTTCGAGCAGATGGGGATCCCGCGACCCGACCACCGGCTCGAGGTCGGGTCCGGCACGCACGCCCGGCAGACCGCGGCCGCGCTCATCGGCATCGAGGAGGTCCTGATGGCGGAGAGGCCGGACCGGGTCGTGGTCTTCGGGGACACCAACACGACGCTGGCGGGGGCCCTGGCCGCGGTGAAACTGCACCTGCCGCTGGCCCACGTCGAGGCCGGGATGCGGTCGTTCAACCGGCGCATGCCCGAAGAAATCAACCGGGTGGTGACCGACCACGTGGCGGACCTGCACTTCTGCGCGTCGGCCACCGCGGTCCGCAACCTCGCGGCGGAGGGGGTGACCGTGGGGGTGCACCTGGTCGGGGACATCATGGCGGACTGTGCGCGGGTGTTCGGGGAGGTGGCGGACGCGAGGGTGGACGTGGCCGGGCAATTCGGCGTCTCGCGGGGGCGGTTCGCGCTGATGACCTGCCACCGCGCCGAGAACACGGACGACCGCGAGGCCCTGGAGCGGATCCTCCGGGCGGTGTCGAGGGTCGCGACGCGACTCCCGGTCCTCTTTCCGGCCCATCCCCGCGTGCGGGCCGCGATGGAGGGCCTGCGGGTCGGGGAGGGGGTGCGAGTGACCTCGCCGGTCGGATACCTCGAGATGCTGGCGCTCGAGCGGGCGGCGGCGGTCATCCTGACCGATTCCGGGGGCGTGCAGAAGGAGGCCCTGTACGCCCGCGTGCCCTGCGTCACCCTCCGCGAGGAGACGGAATGGGTCGAGACGGTCGAGGCAGGCTGGAACGTGCTCGCGGGCACGGACGAGGACCGGATCGTCGCGGCGGTGGACCGTTTCCTGCGCGCGGATGGCTCGCGGCCCCCCGACGTGTCCGGGCTGTACGGCGACGGTCACGCGGCGGAGCGGATCGCGGCGATCTTGGCGGCTGCTCGAACGGCATGAGTTTCGCGAGACTCCGAGATACCGGGTGCCCACGTTACGCGGGGCGCGCAACCACGGATGCGGCGGCATCCAGGATTCGCTGGACCGCCTTCAGTTTCTCGACCACCTTCCGGCCCTCGGGCTCATCGGGCGAGAGGTTCGACGCCTCCACGTACTGTCGGTAGCCCTCGCGGGCCCGGACCGCGTATTCCACCGCTCTCTGGCGGACGCCCTCGTAGAACTCCGGGTCCTGGACATAGACCTGCTGGTCCTGGGCGGCCGCGTCCAGATGGACGCACATTTGCGCGCAGTAGAGACAGGTGTCCGCGGCCCCCAGATGTTCCCGGGCCTCCTCGAGGACCGGGACGAGGTGGCCCGCGAGGTCGAGCATCTTCCGCATGATGGCCAGGCGGTCGCTCCTCGTCGGGGTCAGCAGTTGACCATAGGCCTGGATGGCGGCGTACAGGTGACCCGCAGTGACCTTCCGAGGCGCCTTGCGCTTCAGACAGTCACGCGCCGCCATTTCGTTGGCGATGGCGATCTTCTCGTGGCGGCGGATGTGCGTGAAGATCCGAATGGCCTGGCCATACTTCCCCGCGCGGAGGGCCTCGTCGCCGAGCCGCTCGGCCTCGGCGGCCTTGCCGACCGCCTGGAGGCTGAACGCCGCGGTCTCGAATCGCCGTTGCTCGACCGCGGACCGGATCAGGATGCTCGTCGAGCGTCGGACCTCGCGAGCAGAGGAGGCCGGCGACCAAGGCTCCGGGACTCTCTCGAACTTCGCGAGCGGGTCCTCTCGCGATTCGGCCGGTTCCCGCCGAGAGAACAGCCGTTGCCAGAATGACTTCCTGTTCGCCATGCGTTCCTCCCGCCGGGTCGCGGGCCACGATCCAGACCCGGGACGACCGGCCCGGCCTCGCTGTGGATCGAGGCAAGTCTGCCCGGCTCGCGCAGGATGGTCAAGACCTGTCTCCCGGCCCAAATCGTCGGGTACCACGCGGCAGTCCGAAGGCGCGCTGCGCGCGCGGGACCGTGACGGTGGACGCTGACGGTGTCGGTGACCGTGTCCGTGTCCGTGACCGCCACGGAGTTCCTGCCGGACCCCGGAGCCCGGCCCCGGACCCCGGATCCCGGACCCCGGATGCCGAACTCCGGATGGCGCGGCCAGGAGGCCGCGCAGCCGCCGCGAACTGGAGTTTGCGGCTCCAGGCGCGTCGCGCGCGCAAGCGTGGGGACGCGGGCGCGAGGTCGCAATGCGCCTTGAAGTTCCACTTGAAGATCGCGTCCCGT
>JBBIPO010000066.1:10704-18280 GCA_037442805.1 Deltaproteobacteria bacterium | reverse complement strand
CCGACCTGATCGGGATCCGGATGTACGACTTCGTGGTGATGAACCCCGATTTCGTGATGGACGAGGTCGCGGCCTGGGACCACCGGAACCACCAAGGGAACAGCCCGTTTCTCGCGGGGATGCTGATTCACCACGTGGCCGGGACGAACCCGGAGGTCAAGCCCGCTCTGAATCTGAAACTCCTGGACCTCCTGAACCCGGACCAGGAGCCCAACGACGGCATCATGTTCACCCTGGACGAGTTCTTCCACGACCAGAGGCCCCCGGGCGTGCTCCTCCCGCCGGACGGCGTTCCCCTGCCCGCGACGCACACGTATGTCCACGCCTACCACGAGGACGTGGCCGACACCGAGGCCATGGGCGTGCTCGCGACGGCCGGCCTGTTCCACCGGCGGAAGGTCGTCATCCGGCTGGCGGAAATCCAGTTGACGAAGGACCGGGAATCCCACGGCCTCTTCGATGGCGAGCACGGGCAACCCCCGGCCGAGGTCGCCCTCGACGTGGCCGTCCGCTACGCCTCGCGCGTCCAGGACGTGCTGGGCCACGCGGTCCTGGTCCACGAATCCCGCCTGGACCATCGCACCCCGGACATCCTTCTTCAGGAACAGGGGACCACCCTCGCCCCGAACGTGACGGTGTTCGAGGGTCCGGTGCTCGACGACATGGATTCCGTGCGCCTTGACTTGACCGTGCTCGAGGTGGACTGGTACCCGCGCTTCCACATCCAGGAGTGGGCCTTCGATACGGACCAGGCGCTCGCCTCCTTCCACGGCGACGTGCCCCTGCACGACGCGGTCATTGCGTTCGAAAGCGAATACGCCCGCTGCGTCCTGGACGTGCGCGTCGTGGACCTGTATTGAGCGTCGGGGCCAAGCTTCATCGCCACGTCCGGACGGACCCGGCTGGGGGTCTCGTTCTTGTCATCTCCTTCCCCTCGAAGTAGTATGGGGCGGGAATGGACTCGGCACGGCGGGAGGTGGCGATGAAAGGGCGTCTGTGGCAAACCGGCCTTTGGGTCGGGCTGCTGTGGGTGGGCTGCGGCGCGGGTCTGAAGGGAACCTGGAACGCGAGCGGTGAGGTGGACGAAGGCCGGTTCTTCTCGTTCGCGCTCGACACCACCGAGGCGTCGAGCCCGGTCGCCGACCTCGCGTTCGAGGGGGGGGACCGGGTCCGCGTGGCCGTGTGTGGCCTGACCGAGAAGGACGGGCACGTCGAGTTCAAGATGGACCCCGACTCCCGCGCGCAGACGTGCGAGGCCATGAAATCCCCGCTGCGTTTCGTCGGGGACTTTGGCCGGGACGTGATGACCGGCCGCGTCCTGGACTGGACCGGTCGCGAGGTCGGCGTGTTCCGCGCGATTCGGGGGCGGTGACGCGCAGGAGGCGGTCGTGGCGATCTTGAAATACGTGAACGAGGCCGGCGAGGAAGACCTGGTCCACGTCGGGCCGGACCGCCCGAAGGTCCTGGTCGGGCGCAGCAAGGAGTGCGACCTCAAGACCAAGAACAACACGGTGTCGCGCCAGCACGCGGCCGTGCACTGGAGGGACGGTCGCTACGTCCTGGAGGACCTCCACAGCGCGAACGGAACCTTCTACCGGCGCCAGCGGGTGACCGAGGTGGCGCTGGACCACGGCGAGACGTTCTTTTGCGGGACGTTTCCGATCGAGTTCCGCCTCGACGACCGCGACCGGATGCCCGCGGACGGCCGGCCCGCGTCGGCCGGGTGGAGTTCACCGGTCCCGGAGGCGACGGTGGAGGAGTCGGGGCCACCTCCGTTGCCCGAGGAACGGATCGCACCCATGCCCGCCGGGGCCGGGGGCTCGGGGGCCCTGGCGGCCGCCCGCAAGCCCACGGTCGTGCCGCCTCCCTCGCCCCGCAGCGCTCCCGAGACGATGGGCCCAACCATCGGATACGATGCGTCGGACGTGGCCCGTCACGCACCCGCGCCATCTTCGCCCGCCGACGAGGTCGAGGATGTCACGTTCGCCGTGGAAGAAGAGGTCGAGCCGCCGCCGATCCCACAGGGCGGCACGGTCCCGCTGGAGGCGCGCGCCGACGCCACGGAAGTCGTGAAGTTCCGCGAGGAGGCCCCGCGGGCTGACCTCGATCGCATTTTGAAGGCCGACCGGGAACGCCAGGCACGGGAGGAGGCGCTGAGGGCCGAGAACGAACGGCTGCAAGCCGAGATCCGCGATCGGGACGGCGCGATCCGGCTCCTGAAGGTCCAGGTCGAGGAACTGGGAAAGGTCGTGGCGCGGTACGAGTCCGCGCAGGCGGACCGGGACGCGGACCTGCGCGTCGCGGACCTGGAGCGTGTCCTCCAGGCGACCGAGGCGGAGCGAGCGAATCTGGAGGAGGCCCTGGAGGCCCAGAAGTCGCTCGTGGACGAGGCGCGGGAGCGGGCCTGCGGCGAAGCCGAACGGGCCGCGACCCTCGCGGCGGAGGTCGAGGCGGTCCGCGCGGAACGCGACGGCCTGGCCAGACAGGTCGAGGCGCTGGAGGCCCGGGTCGCGGAACTGACCCTGAAGGTGGAGGACCTGACCCGCGAGGCCGAGGAGGCGCGCCAGGCCGCGGAACGCGAGGCGGCGTCCCGGCGGGACGCCCTTCAGGCCACGGAGCGCATCTCGGCCCTGGAGCGCGAGGCGGAGTCCGCGCGGGCCCAGACCGCGACCTTGGCGGAGGCCCTCAAGCGCCTCGAGACCGAGAAGGCGGCGCTCGAGGAGGAAATCCAGCGCTGGGAGGCCCTCAAGCGCCAGTTTGAAGAGGAGCGGACGGAGTCCCGCGTCGAGAACGAGGGCCTGCGCCGCCAGGTGTCGGAACTGACCGCGCGACTCGCGGACGCCTCCGGGGCCGCGCAACGGGTGGCGGCCCTCGAAGAGCAGCTGAAGGCGGCGACTGAGGAGTTGTCCGAGGTCAAACTGGCCAACCGGTCGTATCTGAAGAAGATTTCGCGGCTCCTCGCGGAAGCGGAGGAGGCGCGAGCTCACGCGGGCGCAGCACCATCGGGCGAGACCGAGGCCCTGAAGGACGAGAATCGCAGGCTCGCGGGCGAGGTGTCGAAACTCCAGGCGGACCTCGCGGCCGCCCGGGACCAGGTGGCCCGGCTGACCGAGCGCGTGTCGGCCTTCGAGGCCGCCCCCCCGACGCGGGTTTCCGAGGCGCAGGCCGGACCGGACCTCGCGGGCGTGGTCGCGGTGATCGAGCGGGTCAACGACCTCGTCTCCGAGGGGCGTACGAGCCTGGAAGTCGTCGTCGGGCTGGTTCCGGAACTCGCGGAGCGGGTCGCGGGGACGCCCGAGGTCGGGGAACTGGTGGAACAGATTCGGACCTCGGCCGAGGACCTGGCCACCGCGATTCAGGCGATGAAGAAGGAGGCCGTGCACGCGCGCAACCTTCTGAGAGGGGGCAGAAAGTGAATCGCGCGGCGATCCCCGCAAGGCCGGCGTGCGGTCAGGAGGTCAACGTGGTCCTCCTGGGTGGTCCCGAGATCGTCGTCCTGACGGCCCGGGTCTTGTTCGACCGGGGACGTGGGATCGTCCTCGAATTGAGCGACCCGAAAGGCCCGCGGTCCGCGTCCGGGCGCCGACTGGAGCGCGGCAAGCCGGTTCTCGCGGTGTACGCGACCCCGGACGGTGTCTTCCACTTCCGCGCAACCCTGTCCGAGGTCCTCACGAAGACCCGCTTCTACATCTTGCCGGACCACGACCCGCGCCCCATGGAGAAGCGTGAACACATCCGGGCCGTGCTCCGGTTGCCCGCAGTCCTGCGCTCGTCCCCGGTCCAGGAGGGCTCCCCGGCTCCCACCGAGCCGGTCCCGGTCGAGCTGAGCGCCTCCGGGTTTCGATGGTTCGCGGCGTGCGACGCCCGGGAGGGCGCCCCCGTGTGGCTCGTCCTGGGACCCCCGGAGGCCCTCGTCCTGCCGGGCGTGGTCCTGCGGCGCTCGACCGGCCCCTGGGGCCCCGAGGTCGCGGGGACCTTCGCGTCCCTGGGTCAGAGCGAGCGGGAGGCCCTGCTTCGCCTGGTCTTCCGTTCGCGCCTCGCGGAGGTCGGTGTCCAGGACATCGAGACCTGGTAGGTCTCAAGCCCCCCGATGGTCCGGGAGTCGCGGTGGTTGCCCGCAAGTCGGGCGCACCTTATCATCCGTCTCCTGCGTGGTCCCCGCGTGGCGGCTGGGACCCGGGGGAGGCGGAAGATGCGACTGGTCGTGAAGTTCGGGGGGACGTCGCTGAAGACGGCGGCGCTCGTCCGCAAGGCCGCGGACCACCTCGCGCGCTTCGCGGGACAGGGGCACGAGGTCCTGGTGGTCGTGTCGGCCATGGGGGACGCGACGAACCGTCTGATGCGCCTGGGCCACGTCCAACCTGCGCCTGGCGAGTCAATCCTGGCGTAGAGCCTATGCCCACAATCACTTGAACGGGCCTGGCCGAGAACAAGTTCGGCATCCTTGTGGTACGGGCACACCCTGACCGCGCGCGAGTTCCATGACAGGACCGCCGGACTGGCCCGCGACTTGAACCTCACGCTCGTCCTGGGGCCAGGCCGGTTCATCGTGGTGAACGCGGGGGCCCTGCTGGCGGGGGTCCTGTTCGTGAGGGAGACCCCGGCCCGCCGAGGTCCTCGTGTCCGGGTCCGAGGCGACCCTGGTCCGCCGCCGCGAGACATACGCGGACCTGGTCCGCTGCGAGATCGAGAACGACGCGGGACAGGATTGACAGTCGCGCCGGCCTTGTGGGACAGTGCGTGCGCGGTGACCCGGGGGCGGGGCGATGTTCATGGCGCGGGTCGTGGGGACCGTGTGGGCCTCGGTCAAGTGGGACGGGCTCCAGGGGCTTCGTCTCCTCCTGGTGCGACCCTATCACCTCGATGACCTGGTCCGCTCGGGGGGGGCGGTCTCGGACGAGGCCGAGGAACCGCGCGGGTTGCACGACGGCGTCGTGGCCGCGGACATCCTGGGCGCGGGTCCAGGCGAGGACGTGGTGGTCGCCTACGGGCACGCGGCCCGCGTGGGGGTCGAGCCGACCCTCCGGGAGGGGGAGGCCCCGCATTTCCCCGTGGACGCGGCGGTCGTCGCCATCGTGGACCGCTTCCAGGTCGTCCCCGCAGCGGTCGCCGGACGCGATGGCCAGGCATTTTCCGGGGTCCCATGAGCAAGAAGGTCATCACCGAGGCCGACATCGAGGCCCTTGCGCGCGACGGCGTGATCGAGGTGGTCCGCGGCATGATCGTGACCCCCCTGGCCCGCGAGCACGCCTCCCGCCGGGGAATTCGCCTGGTCTACGGCGGGGGGAGCGTCCCCTCGTCCGAGGACATCCCGCGGGACCCGGTGAGCGGCGCCAAGGGTCCCGTGACGCCGGACCTCGTGGCGCGGGTGACGGAGGAGGTCGCGCGGGCGCTGTCCGGCGTCTCCGACCGTGACGCACGGACAACCCCCGAGGCCCCACAGGACCCGGACCGCCCCCCCCTGCCCCCAGGTGATCAGGTCCCGGCCCCTCGGGAGGCGCGGGAACGCGCAGTCGTGGTGGCCGCGGGGATGAACCGCCCGGGCGTGGCGGCGACCCTCACGGCCGCCATCTCCGACTGTGGGGCGGACATCCAGGACATCAGCCAGACCATCGTCAGCGACTTTTTCACCATGATCCTGGTGGTCAACCTGGACACGCTCGGGCCGGGGTGGTCGTTCCGCACCTTCAAGGACCGCGTGGAGTCGGCAGGACGGGAGATCGGTGCGGAGACGGTCGTCTTCCACGAGGCGATCCTGCGCGCCATGCACCGGGTATGATCGGGGGTTCCGACCGCATCGAGGCGCGGACGCATGCTCTACCGTCCGGACGAGGTGACCGAGACCCTGCGGATGGTCGAGGCCGAGCACCTCGACATCCGCACGGTGACGCTCGGGATCTCGATGCTCGGGTGTCCCTCCAAGGACCCGTCCAGCCTCGAGGCCTACGTCTTCGACCGGGTCACCTCGCTGGCTCGCAACTTGAGTCTAGCCACGGCCGAGGTCGAGGACATGTTCGGCGTCCCGATCGTGAACCGGCGCGTGGCCTTGACCCCGATGTCCCTGGTCCTGGAAGGCGCGCCTCCCGAGGCCTACCCACGGGTCGCGGACGCCATGGACCGGGCCGCGGCGGAGATCGGCGTGGACTACATCGCGGGCTACTCGGCCCTGGTCCACAAGGGGGCGACCCCGGGCGACGCCATCCTGATGCGTTCCTACCCCGAGGTCCTCGCGGCGACGTCCCGCGTGTGCGGGTCGGTGAACCTGGCCTCCTCGCGCGCCGGCATCAACATGGAGGCTGTCGCGGTGATGGGCCACGTCTTCTCGGAGGTCGGGCGGCGGACGCCGAACGCCTCGGGATGCGCGAGGCTCGTGGTCTTCGCCAACGCCCCCGAGGACAACCCCTTCATCGCCGGGGCCATGCACGGCGTGGGCGAGCCCGAGGTGGTCCTGAACGTGGGCGTGTCGGGCCCCGGCGTGGTCCTGGCCGCCATCGAGCGCCACCGCCGGATGGACCGCCGGATGGACTTCGCATCCCTGGCCGAGACGGTCAAGCGCACCGCCTTCAAGATCACCCGCGCGGGGGAACTGATCGGGCGCGAGGTCGTGGCGAGGCTCGGTCCCCCCGTCCAGTTCGGCGTGGTGGACCTCTCGCTGGCCCCGACCCCGGCCCGGGGCGATTCCGTGGCGGACATCCTCGAGGCGATGGGGATCGAGAGGGCTGGGGCCCACGGCACCACGGCGGCCCTCTACCTGCTCACGGACGCGGTCAAGAAGGGCGGGGTCATGGCGTCGTCGTCGGTCGGGGGCCTGAGCGGGGCCTTCATCCCGGTCAGCGAGGACTCGGGGATGGTGGACGCGGTCCGCGTGGGGGCCATGACGCTCGACAAACTGGAGGCCATGACCTCCATCTGCTCGGTCGGGCTTGACATGGTCGCGGTCCCGGGAGACACGCCGCCCGAGACCCTTGCGGCGATCATCGCGGACGAGATGGCGATCGGCGTCGCGAACCACAAGACCACTGCGGTCCGCATCCTCCCGGTCCCGGGCACGAGGCCCGGCGATACCGTGAACCTGGGCGGCCTCCTTGGCGAACTTATCGTGATGGAGGTCAAGCCTCACGACGTCTCGCGCTTTGTGGGACTGGGGGGCCGCATCCCCGCCCCGCTAACGGGCCTTCGGAACTGAACGCCGCATGTCGGACCCCTTGCGCGCGGGACGGTGTATGATCGTTGTCCGCGAGGTGGCCATGGACAAGCGCGCCTCACCACGGTTTCCGTTCAGGATGCGTTGCTACGCGCTGGACGGCGGCCGCGAGGTCTCGTTCGAGTCCGAGGACATCTCGGCGGGGGGGGTCTATCTGCTTGGCGACCCGCGGGTGGCCGAGGGGGAACGGCTGTGGTTGCGGCTCGAACTCGTGATCCCCCGCGAGGGCAAGGAGTGGGTCTATCCGGTGGACGCCGAGGTCAAGGTCGTCCGGGTCACGAGGGGGCGCGGCGGCGAGGTGGTGGGGTACGCGGGTCGCTGGCTCACCGTGTCCAGTCACGGCGACATCGAACCCGTTCGGGAGTTCCTGCG
>JBBIPO010000066.1:0-10604 GCA_037442805.1 Deltaproteobacteria bacterium | reverse complement strand
ACCAACGGGCCGCTCCCCGAGGTGTATCGTCGTATCGCGATTCGAATCCCCATGCGGCACAAGGACAGGCCGACCTCTCTGGAACTGACGAGCACCGTCACCACGGTCCGCCGGGGGGCGGGGGAAGGCGAGGGACAATTCGAGGTCGAGTTCGGGCTGGCCAACGACCCGGACCGACTGAACGCGTACCGGAAGATTCTGGAACGGTTGAGCCAGACCCTGGCCGAGAGTCGGGGTGTCTAGGTCGGGAGGAGCGAATGATCCGGCGCGGGTTCATCGTGGTGACGGCCCTCTGGGGTGCGGCAGCGTGCAACCGGGACCCGGTCCTGTCCGCGAGGCGGGTGCTCGAGGAGGAGCCTGCCCGGGCCGCGACCCTCTTGGAGCAGGCCGCCCGGGAGCGCCCCGACTGTTTCGATTGCCTGCTGTTCCTGGGCCTCGCGCGCGAGAAGGGTGGGGACCTCCCGGGGGCGGTGGACGCCTACGAGCGCGCCCTGGCGCTCGACGAGGCGGGCCGGCGTCCCGAGCCCGTCGCGGACCGCCTCCTGTGGCTGTACGAACAGGTCTTCACGGCCTCGAACGACGCGGGGACTCGGGAGGTCATCGCCCGCAAGGCGGCCCCGCTCGAGGCCAGGTTCGGCGCAGCACGCCCCTGGGCCAACAATCACCTGTACGACCGGCTGCTCGCGGATTTTCGCAAGCAGGTGGCGGCGGGGCGTCGCGACGAGGCGCTCGCGGCGGCCCGGGCCATCCAGGGGCTCTACCTCGCGCCCGACAAGAAGGCCGCGGCGGCCCGCGAGGCCACGACGTTCCTCCGAGACGAGTTCGCCAGGCAGGGCGCCGAGGCGATTCGCACGCAGCGGGCCCAGACCCTCGCGGAGAAGGGCTTCCTGGACGGCAAGCAGCGGCGCATCGTCCTGCGCCACGACTTCCGCGTCCCGACGCGGCGAGAGGACCCGACCTTCGACCCGGCCTCCGACGCCTTTCCGGCGATGGTCCGCGCCCGGGCCTGCCTGCCGTTGCGCGAGCGCCTCGCGGAGGTCGTGGCCCTGGTGCGCGAGGACCTGAAGATTCGCGCCCCATCCGAACAGGACCTCGACCGGCTGTTCGCAAAGATGTTCACGTATGCGCGGGCCGGGTGGGTCCGGTTCGGGGCCGAGCGGAACCCGGCGGGCGAGTCGTTCCTGTGCCGAATCTCCGTGCCGGTCGAGGCCTTCGTCGCCGAACTCTTCCGATTCTCGGAGTGAGCGGACTCGATGACGTCCGAGGTCCCCCGCCCCTCCCCAGGGACCCCGCGCTCCCGCGCCTGGGACGCGGCGGGAGTGGCCCTGGCCGTGATCCATTTTGGGCTACTGGCCGCGACTCTCGACATCGGGTTTCCCCGCGACGAGGGGTTCTACTTCAGCGCGGCGGAGCAGTACTCGCGCTGGGTGGACGACCTCGTCGAGGACCCCGCGAACGCCTTCCGCCGCGAGACGATTGACCGCCGGTTCGCCGCCAACCCCGAGCACCCCGCCCTTCCGAAGTTCCTGTTCGGGCTGTCGTGGCGCTTCTTCGGGCGCATGGACCAGGACCCCGCGAATCGTTTCTGGTACGACGGCGGACGCCCCCCCGAGCCCATCCTCGGCTGGCTGGACGAGTCCACGGCCATGCGCCTTCCGGCCCTGCTGTTGGCGTCCTTTCTCGTCTATCTCGTCTATCGGTTCGGCGCGGTCTTTTTCAATCCGCTCGCGGGCCTGGCCGCGGCCGCCGCCTGGGCCCTGATGCCCCATGCCTTCTGGCATTCGCACCTCGCGTGCTTCGATGTCCCGGTGACCGCGATGTGGTTCTGGACCGCCTACTGCTATCTGCGCGCCGAGACGGGCGGGTGGCGCTGGGCCGTCTGGACCGGGCTCGCGTGGGGGCTCGCCCTCTCGACCAAGCACAACGCCTGGTTCCTGCCCGCGGTCTTCTTCCTGCACTTCCTGGGGACCCGGGTCCGCGAGGTCGGGATCACCCGCGGACCCGACGGGCGCGTCGGGGTCCGGCTGCCCTCCATCCCGGCGGCCTGGATCGCCATGCTGGTCCTGTCACCCGTGGTCTTCTATGCCCTGTGGCCCAAACTCTGGTTCGACCCCATCGGGCACCTGAAGTGGTACATCGCCAGACACGCTGAACACGAATATTATTGGGCATATTATTTTGGAACCCTCTACACGAAGCCCCCGTTCCCGGTCGCCTTCCCATTCGTGATGTCGCTCGTGACGATCCCGGCGCCGACGACCCTCCTGGCCGCGGTGGGGCTGGGGCGGCTCGTGGTGGGCCGACTGCGAGGCTGCGGCGAGGCGCGGATCTCGAGCGTCCCATCCGGTCCGCACGGCGAGGCCGCGCGGCCCGGGGTCCTCTGGTTCGTCTTCCTCAACTTCTTCGTTCCATTCGCGATCATCGCCCATCCGCGGGTCCCGATCTTCGGCGGAACCAAGCACTGGATGCACGGGGTGCCGTTCCTTGCGCTCCTCGCCGGGGTCGGCGCTGACTGGGTGCTCCGCGAGGTCTGGGGTCTGGCCTCGCGCCTGCGGGCCGGGCGGCGGGCCGCGGGGCTCGCGGTGGCCGTCGGGTGCGCGATCCTGGTCGCACCGCTCGCGCTCGACACCCTGCGTGGACACACGAACGGAAGCACCTACTACCAGGCGTTCGCCGGCGGGTTCGGGGCCATGGGGGAGCACCGGATGCAGCGCGAGTTCTGGGGGAACACGGCGTTTTCCGCGCTGGATTTCGTGAATCGCGAGGCCCCGCCCGGCGCGCGCGTGGACTTCCACGACACCGCGTGGGATTCGGTGCGGATGTACCGCCGGACCGGGAGGTTGCGGGCCGACATCGTCCCGGTCTGGGACTACAAACAGGCCGATTTCTACCTGTTCCATTGGCACAAGGAGTTTTTGGACCTGGAAGCCGAGGTCAAGCGGGACTTCGGGGTCCAGGTCCCGGCGCATGTGGTCGCCCAGGACGGGGTCCCGCTCCTGAACGTCTATCGCCGGCCTCCACGCGCGGGAGGGCGGCGATGACGGGGCGCGTGTCGCTCGCGCGGGCGGTCGGGGCCGTCGCCGTTCTGGCCTTCTCGGGCGCCTATCTGGCCTGGGACCTCGCGCTCGCGGCCCGGGTTCCGGACCTGGCGGACTGGCTTGCCGCGGCCGAGGTGGTCCGCGCCGAGTACCGCGACGGCGACCTCGTCGTCTTCGACCCCCCCTGGGCCCAGGAGGGCGCGCCGTTCCTGGCCGGGATGGACGTGGTCACCTCCGAAACGGTGGACTGGTACGAGGTCGGCAAGCGCCGGCGCATCTGGGTCCTGACGAGCATGGGACGGACCGACCCCGTGGTCCCGGCGGGCTACGCCCCGGACGGGTCCTGGCGGCCGGGTCGGGTGGGGGTCCAGCGCTTCCTGGTCCCGGACCATGGCCGGGTGACCTACGACTTCCTCGCACACATCCGGGACGCCCGGGTGACCCACGTCCACCCGGACCGTCGCGAGGAATGCCGCACCTTCCGGGACGGCCGCTGGACCTGCGGCCCGGAGCACCCCTGGCAGTTCGTGGGACGCCAGGATCGGGACATCGCCGGGGCCGTGCGCGAGGTCATCTGGGCCCATCCGCTCAACGGGAACCGTCCGATCGAGATCCGCTACCCCTCGGTCGAGATGGCGAGGACCCTCGTCATCCACTACGGTTGGACGCAGCGGGCCGTGGAGGCGGGACTCGGGGCCCCGGTGACCTTCCGGGTCCGGGTCGGGGACCGCCCGGTGTTCGAACGGGTCCTGCGCCACGAGGACACCGAGTGGTACGAACAGCGGGTGGACGTGTCCGACCTGCAGGGTCACCGAGAGGACGTGGTCTTCACGGTCTCGACCCCGGACTACCAGAACCGGCAGTTCTGTTTCACCGCGGACCTGTGGGATGATGGTTCGCTTCCGAATTGACGGCGGGGCCAAGACCGCCTAGAGTTCGCTTCGAGCGAGGTGAGAACGATGCGTACTCGAGTCCAAGTCCTGCTGGGCGCGGTGATCGTCGGGGTCGGGGGCGCGGACGCCCTGGCCCGCAGTTACAACCCCAATCTCGGGGCCTTCTACCAACCCGCCACGACCCCCGGTCAGCCCGGAACGACCGATGTCGCGGCGTTCAAGGACTGGGCCGGGGAACTGGGCCTGGCCATGGCGCCGAAGTTCCTGGGTCCGGCCACGACGCTCGGGGCGATGGGGTACGAGGTCTCGCTGGAGGTGGGGCTCACCACCATCCACGGCGGGCGCGACTACTGGAAGAACGCGGCATCGGACCCGGGAAACCTGCTCGTGACGAACCAGATCCGGCTGCGCAAGGGGCTGCCCTACAGCCTTCAGATCTCCGGGTTGGTGACGCACCTCTTCGACAGCGACATGTGGGGGATCGGGCTCGAGTTCGGCGGCGCCGTGGTGGAGGGGTTCCGGTACGTCCCGGATTTCTCGCTCCAGACCTCGGTCGGGACGGTCCTCGGGGCTGGGGACCTGGCCATGCTCCAGGTGGGCCTGGCCGCCATCGTGTCCAAGGCCTTCAACGTGGCCGGCCTGTTCACCGTGGCGCCGTACGCGGGTTATCACATGGTGTACATCAATGCCGGCACGTACCTGACCGCGGGCCGGGTCCGTCCCGCGGACCCGACGGCGACGCCCCCGGCGCCGGCCAAGGTCGAGATGTTCGTGATTGACGGCCAGAACCTCTTCCGGCACCGGGCGGTCCTGGGGTTCAACGTGGTCGCGACGTACGTCACGGCGGGCACGGAGTTCGGCCTGGGTCCGGGGCAGACGACCTACGCCTTCAAGATCGGCACCCAGTTCTGACGCGGGTCCCGGCTCACAGTCGGAACTGCATCTCGGTCGAACCGAGCCGGATCGAGTCCCCGTCCTTCAGGTGCGCCTTCAGGACGCGCTGGCCGTTGACAAACACCCCGTTCGTGGACTGGAGGTCTTCGATCTCGTAGGTCCGGTCCCGGATGTGGATGGAGGCGTGACGCTTGCCCACGGAGCCGTCCGGGATGGAGATGTGGTTGTCCGGAGACCGCCCGATGTAGGTCCGGTCCTCGACCAGGTGGAACGTCATCCCGGTCGCCGGTCCGTCCCGGACGATCAGTCTGCCTCGCGACGGCCCCTCGTACGGGGCCGCGGCCCGCGCGGCCTCCTCCTCGCGGCGGCGCCGCCGGGCCTCGGCCGCGGCCGTGATCAACCGGGTGACCACGAACAGGATCAGCAGGCCGACCAGGGCCGCGAGTACGATGATCACGATCCGGAGCCAGCCGGTCTTCCGCTCGAGCTGTACGAGGGTGTACGGGGCCGAGGCGAGCCTCTGGCCCTCCCCGCCCTGGGCCATGACGACCAGCGGGACCGACGCCCCGGTCACGCGCTCGGTCACCGTGAACCGGAGGTCGTAGATGCCCGTCCCGGCGATGAGCGGGGTCAAGGCGGTGACCTTCTTGGGCAGTTCCTCGCGCTTGCCCGTGGAGGCCAGGACCCCGTCGCGCGCGATGGCCTTCAGATTGGCCGCCTGGGCCGCCGGATCCCCGCCGTCCTCGAGACCCACCACGTACAGTTCGAACCACCCAGGGATGTCCGCGCCGAACCGCCCCCGAATGGAGCGCAACCAGTCCGCCTGGACCGCCTCCTCGCTGAGGCCGTCGGTGATCACGACCATCACGAAGCGCAGGGTCTCGGGCTTCCGCTTGGCGAGCCACTTCTGGGCCGCGGCCTGGAGGAGCGTCGGCAATCGGGCCTGCCCCCCTTTCGCGTCGTCCGCGGGGGGGCGGCAGGCCGAGATCACGTCCTCCAGCGAAAACGCCGGCATCTTCGACGCCACCCCGATGGTCTTCAGGAACTCGGGCTCCCGCGAGACCTCGTTGTAGCAGGCCACCGACATCAAGCAGGACCCGAGGTTGTTCCGCAACGAATCGAGCCCATCCAGGGCGTAGGCCATCGGCCGCTTGACGCGATTGCCGTCCGGACCGATTTCCTCCTCCGCCGGCAGGAAGTTCGCGTTGGCCGCGAGGACAACCAGCACGTGCGTGGCCTCGCCGGTCTTGCCGAACGGGGACGCCTGGCCCGTCGCCTCCACGACCTTGTCGCCCCGCAGGAGGCTCCACGTCGCGCGCTCCAACCCCTCGATGGGACTGCCGTCCTCCTGGGCCTCCACCACGAACCGGAGGATCCCCTCCTCCCGGTACTTGGTCTGGTCGTGATGGCGCACGGTCAGGGGTTCGGCCAGGGCGCCTTCCGTGGCCGCGGCCAGCGCCACGACCACGAGCGCGACCCGCCTGCCGCAAGACCGGCGCTCGTTCTCCGCGGTGGGTCTCATCCGGACTCCTTCTCGTCGTCAATACAGGGCCTTGAATCGGAGGGTCGTGT
This sequence comes from Deltaproteobacteria bacterium, assembly GCA_037442805.1. GTDB lineage: Bacteria > Myxococcota_A > UBA9042 > DTJE01 > DTJE01 > DYKK01. The sequence continues at coordinate 4,207 of JBBIPO010000066.1, read as the reverse complement.
GCCCCATCTGGAGTGTGTCGTTGTCCACCAGTTCCGCCTGCATCACCTTCTTGCCGTTCAGGCGGGTCCCGTTCGTGGAACCCGCGTCGCTCAACTGGAAGATGCCGTCGTCGGTGTACACAATGTTCGCGTGGTGCGAGGACACGTACGGGTCGGTCAGCACGACTTCCATGTCCGCGTCGGTACCGATCCGGTTCCGCCCCGGGACCAGGCGGAAGTCGCGGCCTTGCTGGGGCCCGTCCATGACCACGACCCACCCCACGCACGGCTTGAAGCGGGTGTCCGTGAAGTCCGCGAGGTTGATGGCCTGGGTCTTGGCGTCCGCCTCCTCGGCCTGGGGAGGCGCCGCGTCCTCCTGGGACTGCTTCTTCCGGCGACCGAACAGCGAGAATCCCATTTTCTTTTCCTTTGGCTTGCTGGGCTCGGAACCCGAGCGAGACCCGCCCTGGCCCCTCACGGCCCCCTTGGCCTTCGCGACGCTCCCGTCCACCGCCCGGTTGAACGACCCGGCCACCTTCCCCTTCACGCGGGCCTGGACCCCGAAGGCCTTGCCCTTGACGGAGGACTGAACGCCGGTCACGCGCGACCGGAACAGGTCCCTGAAGAAATCAATGACAAACATCGCGCAAATATCGTAGCCTCGGCCCGCGTGGTGTCAAGCGGAATCGTGACGGCAGGGGTCGCGTCGTGACCGTGAGGATCGCCGAACGGATCCTCGTGTCGGGTCTGGACCCGCAAGACCTGGAGCACCAGTCCATCGCGGCGCGCCTCGTGGACCGCTTCACCTTCGACAACCCCGTTTACTGGGATGCGCGGCGAAACCGCAGGCCGTGCCGCCACCTTCCGCGCCGCATCGTGCTGGCCGGCTCCGATCGCGCGTCCGTGTCGTGTCCGCGGGGGGCGCTGAAGGATGTCCTGCGCATCGTCGGCGGGTGGGCCGGGGCGCCCGAAGACGCCACCGCCTTCCCCGGACGGGCCCCGATCCCCTTCCAGGGGGTATTGCGCGACTACCAGGAGACCGCGGTCCAGGCAGTCTTGCGCGAGCGCCAGGGCGTGATCCAGGCCCCCACCGGCAGCGGCAAGACGGTCATGGCCATGGCCCTGGTCGCGCGCCTCGACACGCCGGCCCTGATCGTGGTCCACACGTCGGTCCTGTTCGAGCAGACCGCCGAGGCCGCGCGGAGGTTCCTCGGGGTCGAGCCCGGCCTCGTGGGCCGCGGACGCGAGGAGCCGGGGGACGTGACGGTCGCGATGGTCCAGACCCTGATGCGCCGGGACCTCTCGGCCTGGCGCGACCGCTTTGGCCTGGTCATCCTGGACGAGGCCCACCACTGCCCGGCCGAGACCTTCAAGACGGTGGTCCAGGAGTTCGCGGCGCGCTATCGGGTCGGGCTGTCCGCGACCCCGACGCGCAAGGACCGCCTGCACCCGATCCTCTTCGATGTCGTGGGGCCGATCTTGCACGTGGTGACGCCCCGGACCCTGCTCGCGTCGGGCTCCATCGCGAAGGTCGAGGTGATCCCGGTCGAGACGGGCTTCCGCGGGCGCTATCGCCGCGACTACGCGTCCCTGCTGAACCGGGTCGTGCGGGACGGGCGGCGCAACGCCGTGATCGTCGAGGCCGTTGTGCGGCACCGGGGCCGGCTCTCCCTGGTTTTGACCGAGCGCGTGGAGCACGCCCGCCTGCTCGCGAAGATCCTGTTGGGTCGGGGGTTGAAGGCCGCGGCCCTGACGGGCGACCTGCCGGGCGAGGCGCGGGAGGCCGTGCTTCGCCGCTTTGCGTCGGGCGACCTCGAGGTCATGGTCTCGACGACGGCCCTGGTCGGGGAAGGCTTCGATTTGCCGGCCCTGGACGCGGTCTTCGTCACGGTCCCGCACGCGAACCCCGCGAAGACCACCCAGATCCTCGGGCGGGCCCTGCGCCCCTGCGAGGGCAAGGTCGCGGGGCGAGTCGTGGACTTCGTGGACTCGGAGGTCCCCCTCCTGCGCCACCAGGCCGAGCGCCGAATGAGGGTCTATCGGCGGTACCTTGGCTGACCGGTCCCTCGCGCAAGGTCCGCGCGAATTTCCCTTGCATGCCTCCCATCGGTTTCCTAGGATTCGCTGTTTCTTTGACGCCTCGGGACTGAAAGAGGAGAACGGACCATGGAATGGCTGCGCGGGTGTTCTGGGACGGTGCTGATCGGGCTGGTGTTGGGCACGGTGGCGTGCGGGGGCGAGGGCGACGCGGTCGCTCCCGGCGGCGGGGTGGTCGCAGACGAGGCCCCGGTGACGATCCTGCCGAAGTGGAAACTGCCGGGGGACTACCGGATCCCAGGCAAGGCCGATTCATACGACGACTACCGCAAGGCCCATCCCGAGTGGTACGCCCTGACGGTGCCGCCGGACAAGGCGGGCTTTCGCACCGCGACCGAGTGGCAAGACATGATGGGGGTCCTGCTCGGGTTTCCGGGGACCCAGGGGACCTCGGTCAACAAGTCGATGACCCAAATGGTCGTCCAGGGCGTGGACTACGTGGACTGGTACATCGTGGTCCCGGGTGCCTCCGCCCAGACGACTTTCGTGAACCTCCTGAAGAGCAACGGGCTCTCGCAGGCGACCATTGACGCCAAGGTCCACTTCCTCCAGTTCAACCTGGACTCGATCTGGATGATTGACTACGGTCCGTTCACGCTCGTGGCGCCGGATGGGTCGGTTGCGTTCGCTGACTTCAGATATTACCATCAAAGGGTATATGACGACGCGATTCCGACCAAGGTCGGGAACATGCTGAGCATCACAACTTACCGGGCCGGGATGGACTACGAGGGCGGCAACTTCCAGATGGACGAGGTCGGGACCTGCTACCTGTCCCAGGGAGCATACTGGGAGAACGCGGACAAGACCGAGGCCGAGGTCAACGACATCCTGGCCCGGTACCTGGGGTGCAAGACCGTCATCGTGCTCGCGCCCCTTCAGGACGGGACCACGCACATAGACATGTTCTCGAAACTCGCCTCCAAGAACGTCTTCGTGCTGGGACGGGCCACGTCCTCGACCGCGACGACGACCACGATCAACACGCTCGAACAGGACAACTCGATCCTGACCGCGGCGATCCTGGCGGACGGCACGAAACTGACCATCCATCGGATCCCGATGCCGTATCAGAAGGACGGGGTCTGGCGCACGTACACGAACTCGACGCTCGCGAACGGGGTCAACCTGTGGCCGATCTACAGCATGAACAAGGACCTCGAAGCCCAGGCCGCCGACGTGTGGGAGGCGGCCATGCCGGGCTGGAACCACGTGGGGATCAACTCGGATACCATCATCACGTGGGGCGGCGCGATGCACTGTATCTCGCGCGCGCTGCCGGCCGGGACGTACGCGAAGTGGGTCGCGGACGGGACGTGCTCGGGCGGGACGTGCCAGGCCCCCGCGGGCGGCTACGACGGGTCGTGCACGAGCAACGCGAATTGCGTGGGTCCGAAGTGGCTCTGCGCGCTTCCCGACTGCGGGTCCACGCCCCAGACCTGCGGGGGCATCACGTGGGAAGGCTGCTGCGACGGCGAGACCCTAAAGTACTGCGAGGACAACCAGCTGGTCACGCTGAACTGCTCGGGGGACCCACAGTGCGGTTGGAACGCGTCGGGGGAATACTACGACTGCGGGACGAATGGCGGCGCCGATCCGTCCGGGCAGTTCCCCAAGGCGTGCGGTGGTTGCGAACCCGACTGCACGGGCAAGGTCTGCGGGGACGACGGATGCGGAGGCTCCTGCGGGACCTGCCCGGCGGGCCAGGCGTGCCAGGAGGGCCAGTGCGTGTCCTGCACCCCGAACTGCGCGGGCAAGCAGTGCGGGGACGACGGGTGCGGCGGGTCGTGCGGGACCTGCCCGGCGGGCCAGGCGTGCCAGGCGGGTCAGTGCGTGGGCTGCACCCCGAATTGTGCTGGCAAGCAGTGCGGGGACGACGGGTGCGGCGGGTCGTGCGGGACCTGCCAGAGCGGGTACACCTGCCAGGCCAACCAGTGCGTGCAGTCCGACCCGTGCAAGGGCATCACCATCGAGGGGTGCTGCGATGGAAACGTCAACTGGTGGTGCGAGGACGGACAGCTCTACAGCGAAGACTGCTCCCAGACCAACCCGCCGAGCCAGTGTGGATGGTCCGTACCCGGCGGCCAGTACGTGTCCGGCTACTACTGCGGAGGCAGCGGCGCGGACCCGT
>JBBIPO010000065.1:0-18302 GCA_037442805.1 Deltaproteobacteria bacterium | reverse complement strand
GTTTCAGTTTGTCTCTCGTCGTGCAGTTCGATTATCCTTGACGGGAGTGGTCAGTTCGGGGGTCTTCAGGACAACCGAAGCGACGGAGGAGACATGTTCAAGATACGCGCAATCGGGTTGGTGGGGATCCTGGGCGCGCTCCTGACGCTTGCGGGGATTGTCGGGCTCAACCGCGCCGAGGAGGCGGCGCGCGACCACGCCCTCAAGCGCGTCTCCGGAACGCGGTCTGCGCTCGCCCGGGCCTTCCAGGCCCGCGAGGCGCGCCAGGCCCTGGTCGCGACCATGCTGGCGGACAGTGAACTCACCGCGGCCCTCGCGGCCCTGGCCGACTTCCGCAAGGACCTCGAGCGGGCGCAGACCGAGACATACCAGAAGGCCCCCGGCACCGATGCACGGGCCGTCGAGGCCCGCGAGGCGCTCATCCGGGAGGTCCGTGTCGAGGGGGTCAGCCTCCCGGACGCCTTCGCCACGCGCTTCGCGAACCACCTGGGAAGGTGCGTGGGGCCCGGTGCCTTCCAGCCGCGCGGGCTCGATGCCTTCCTGCGCGACGAGGCGGACCGATTCGCGAAGTGCGCTGCCTTCGGCGGCGTGGATCAGTGTCTTTGGGACTACACGTACAACACCCTCCCGAAGGTGTTGTCGGCCATCGCTCGCACCCGGCGAGTCCTCGTGGACCAGCGCGTCTTCGTCGTCGGACCGGACGGGGTCGGACTCGCGGACTCCGGGAACCCCCAGTGGTCCCGGGCCGAGGGCTTCGCCTCGAAGACCCGCCTTCCGTTCGAGGCGCTTCGCACCCGCGGTCCGGTCCAGGGCCTGGCCCTGGTCGAGAACCGCTACTATTTCGGCACCGCGGTGCCCTTGCTGCAAGAGGGCCGCCTGGTCGGGGCGATCCTCGTCGGGGACCCGATTGACGAGCGGATGGCCCGCGAGGACAGCGACATCGTGGGGGCGGACGTGATGTACGTGATGGGGGGCAAGGTCATCGCGGCCCCACTGGCCGCGGACCTGGCCGCCCGGCTCGTCTCGGAGCCCCGTCTGGTGCCCGAGCGCGTGACGGCCTCGTTTCGAGCACTGGACGACGAGAGTTCGCCGGACCTGCGCGTCGTGGTCAGCCAGGACCTGGGCGCGCTGGTCGCCGCGTTCGGGTCGGCGCGTACGACCGTGTTCTTGATCGGACTCCTCGTGACCCTACTCGCCGTGGGACTGCTCACATGGTTCATGCGCTCGTTCTACCAGTCCTTCGAGGTCCTGGACCAGGGCGTCCACGAGGTGATCAACGGGAACCTCGAGTACCAGTTCCCCTTCGAGTTCAAGGAGGACCTGGCCCGCGGCCTCGGCCAGTCTCTGAATCTGATGAGCCTCGTGCTCCAGGGGCGTCCCCTCCCCGAAGAGGTCGAGGAGCAGGAAACGGGCAAGACCTCCTGGACGGGCGAGCTGCAAGTCCTGGATGCCGCGGAGTCGGAACCCGAATGGGGCGAGACGTCGCGTCCGACGGTGGCGTTCGATTTCGAGGCGGCCCGGACCCTCGCCGAGGAACCCGCAGACGTCTATTACAAGCGCATCTACTCGGAGTTCCTGGAGGCCCGCCGTTCCCTCGGACTACCGACCGAGGGGATCAACTACCCGAAGTTCCTCGAGAGGCTCGTCCACCTCGAGCAGGGGCTCAAAAAGAAGCACCGTTCCTCGATGGTGCGGTTCACGGTGAAGACGCGCAACGGCGCGGTCGTCCTCGACCCCGTGCCCATCCGGAAACTGCCGCGGTAGGTCGCCGCGTCAGACCGTGCTCGGCCCCGCCTCCACCGCGATCCCGAGCGCGCGCCGCAGCACGAAGTGGTCGTCCGACACGCCGAAGCGGATGACTTCCGCGAGGCGTTCCTTCTTCGGCAATCCCGAGAACGACACCTCCTCGGCGCCGATGATGGCGAGCGCCACGTCCAGGTTCCCGCACACGAGGACCCCCGCGCGGATGGCCGTGCGCTCGATGGCGGCGAAGTACTCCTCGAACATCCGCCCGAAATCCAGGTCGGGTTCCCGAGCCTCGAGGTCCGAGATCAGCCGGGACAGCTGGTTCTTCTGCGCCTGCGGCATTCGCCGTTCGATCAGGCGCACCAACTCGCTCACGACCTCTGCCCCCGTGGCCACTTGCGTCTCGGGCTTCGCGAACTTCAACGCGGCCACCATGAAGACCTTCAGTTCCGTCAGGTTCTTCACCGCGACCAGGAAGTGTCGCGGATGCAGGTACGACAGTTGTCGCCCCACGAGGAAGGCGATCTCCCGCTCCTCGCGGCCCGTCAGCATGTCCGCGCCCACGACCAGCGCGGGGGGAACCAAAAACTCGACCTTCATCCCGAGGGTGGCATCGTCCCGATAGACCTTGTGGGGCAACGCCCCCAGGGCCTTGGACACCGCCCGATAGACGTTCGCGAACAGGAGTTTCTGTTCGAGGTCCAGTTCGTTCTTCTTCTTGAGCCCGATGTCCTTCAAGTCCTTGGCGCCCAGGTCCGCGCCGAGCCCCTGATACAGGACCTGCAAGATGGTCCCGAGGATCGGGTTTTCGGCCTTCGACATCAGGTGAGATTCCCATCGCAGCGGGTCAATCGTGCCCTTGAACCAGGGCAAGGTCGGCTCCAGGTTCCGTTCGAAGAACTCGGACTCCTCCTCGTCGGCGTGGCGCAACGCGACCAGGGCCGACGCGGTCACGAACGCCTTGTCGAACTCCTGCCGGTCCCGGAAAATCTGGCGCATCGCCTTCAGGGATATCGCCACGTCCGGACTCAGCGGATTCGAATTGACGATGGCGCGATGCTCCTCGACCGCCTTCTCGAACTGGTCCCCGGTCAACTCGTACAACTGGGCTAGGATCGCGTGCGTCCGAATGTCGTCGGGCTTGAGTTTCGCCGCCATCGCGTACGCCGGAATGGCGTAATCCAGTTGCTTCAGGCGCGACCGGTAGATCTCGCCCAACGCCGAGTACAGGCGGAACTCGAGGTCCGGGACGCCGCGGTCCTTGACCCGGTCCAGCATCCGGCGGTAGTCTTCGGCCTGCTCTTCCCAGCGCTTGCCCGCGGTCAGGATCTCGTCCAGGGCGCGGAAGGCCTCGAGTCGGTCCGGGTCCGCGTCCAGCGCGAGGTTCAGGTACTCGCGCGCCTTCGTGTCGTCCTTCAGTTTCTCTCGGTAGATGGCCGCGATCCGGACGTAGTGAACGGCCCGTTTCTCGGGGCTCTCCTCGGCCGCGGCCAGCCGGTCCAGCGTGTACACCGCGTCCTCGTACTGTCCGTTCTGGAAATACAGTTCGAACAGCCGCAGGAGCGCCACCCGCGCGCCGGGATTGATCTCGAGCGCCTCCTTGTAGGCGGCGGCCGCCCCGTACGTGTTTCCCATCTTCTCGCGGTAGATGTCGCCGACCTCCAGCCAGATGGAGAACCGTTCGAAGGGGTCGGTCTTCGATTCGGCCAGGGCCTGCCGGTAGCGGACCACCGCGGGCCAGTCCCGGCTCCGCTCCGCCACCGCGATCAGCATGGCCAGGGCGCGGTCGTCCTGAGGCCGGTCCTCCCGCACCCGTTCGAGGTACGACACGGCCCCGGCCAGGTCCCCGAGTTCCAGCGACACCTCCCCGAGTGCGAAGTACACGTTTCGCAGGTCGTCCGCGTCGAGCGCCACCTCCGGCCTCTCGGCGACGACTTCCAGGACCTTCAGGAAATGGTCCTTCGCCAGTTGCCACAACTGTTTGCGCTGATACAGGCGGGCCAGCCCCATCAGGATCCCCGGATGGTCCGGCCGTTGCTTCGATGCGATCTGATACTCGCGGAACGCCTTCTCGTAATCGAATAGGTTCTCGGCGCACAGACCCCTCTGGAAATGGATCTCGGCGGCGCGCTCCGGGTCGGCCGCCGCGTCCGCCTCGGCGAGTTGCAGGTCCAGCAGCGGCATGGCCTTTTCCCACTTCCGCGCCGCCACGTAGGCCCGCGCGAGGGACAGGGCCACCCCCTGCAACCGTGGGTCCAGTTCCAGGGCCCGCTCGAAGTGCTGGACCGCCCGGCTCTGGTCCTTGAGTCGCGCCAAGAAGACCTCGCCAGCCGCCGCGCGCAGCCTCGCGCGTGCCTCGTCCGAGGTCGCGTGCGCCTCCTGGGTCAGATAGACCTCGGCCACCTTCTCCCAGTCCTCGAACTCCGCGTAGATGAGCCGCATCTTCTCGGCGGCTTCCTCGTTCAGTGGGTCCACCCGGAGCACGTCCCCGAGGAGTTTCAACGCCCGGTCGGGGTTCTCGAGCCGCTCCTTGACGATGGTGGCCGCCTTGAGCATCAGCTCCGCGAAGTTGTCGGCGTACTCCTTCCACCGCAGCAGGGTCTGGACCACGTCCTCCCAGGACTCGATCGCGCTGAACAACCGCACGAGTTCGGAGTACGCCTCGACCACCGAGGCGTCCACCTCCAGCACCCGTTGCCACGTCGAGATTGCCGAGTTGACGTCTCCCTGCCTGTCCTCGTACACGCGGGCGATGCGCGCCAGGAACGCCACCTTCTCCTGGGCGCCGGCTGCCCTCGCCACGCGGGACTCGAGCAAGTTGATCACTCCGTTCCAGTCTTCGAGTTCGCCCATGAGCCGCACGCAGGTCTCGAGCACCTCGTCGTCCTCGGGCGTCATGTCGAGGATGCGCTCGTAGTACTCGAGGGCCGCGGCCTTGTCCCCGAGGGCCTGCTCGTACAGGAGCCCGAGCCGCTCGCAGAACAGGACGCGGTCGGGCGTCTCGGAGGCGTAGTCCAGAAGCCGCTCGAAGACCTGGGCCAGTCCCTTCCAGTTGTTCCGCTGCCCGTACAGGGTCTGAAGCCGTTCCAGGGCCGTCGCCTGCGTGGGTTCCAGGGACAGGACGGCCTCGTAGGCCGCGATGGCGCGGTCCGCATCCCCGACCTCCCGCTCCAGAATGTCTCCCACGTGCAGCCGGATCTGGACCTCCTCCCCGGGGTCGAGCGGGGCCAGGGTCTCGAGCACGCGGATCAGGTCCGGCCACTCGCGCCGGCCCTCGTGCAGGCGGGCCAGGGCGCGTAGGGCCTCGACGTGGCCCTCGTCCAGTTCCAGGACCGCGCGATAGGCCGCGAGCGCACCGTCCACGTCGCGCAGGTCCTGCTCCAGCACTTGCGCGGCCCGCATCTGCAACTGGACCTTCTCGACGTAGTCCGGGGTCAGGCGTGCTCGGGTCTCCAGCACGCGCACGAGGTCCTGCGGACGCGACAGGGTCGCGTACAGGTCCGTCAGGGCCGCCAGGGCCTCCTCGTTCTCGGGCCACTCGCGCAGGACGCGCTCGAAATACGGTACGGCCTCCTCGGGCCTCGCCGCCCGCCGCCACAGACTGTCCCCGAAGCGGATCAAGTGTTCCAGACGCGCGGCCGGGCTCATCCGGTCCACGATGGCATCCATCGCCGCCACGTACTCTTCGTAGTTGTCGAGTCCCTGAGCGAGTCGCCACGCCTCCGACAGGACCATGTCCTCCCCGGGGTGGACCTGGGCCGCCTTGACCACGGTGTAGAAGGCCGCGGCCGGGTTGGCGAGGCGCTCCTCGTAGCACCGCGCCAGGTCGAGGAAGTTCTGGACCCTCTCGTCCGGCCCCGCCAGGATCGCATCCCGGCGCAGGAGCAGGTCCGCCAGGTGTTCCCAGTCCTCGGTGCGCGTGTAGAACCCCTGGAGGCGCTCGAACGTTTCGGACAGGACGCGGACCGCCTCGGGCGGGGGTGGGTTCTCGGGCGACAGGGTCCACAAGGCCAAGGCCTCCTCGCACGTCCGGGCCGCCGCCTTCAGGTCCCCGAGCCGGTCCGCCTGAAGGTCCGCGGCCCGGAGCAGAAGGCCAGCCCTCGCCAGGGGGTCCGCCTCGATGGCGGCCCTGCGCTTCACGACCTCGACGCACTCGGCAAAGGCGCGGGTGTCCTCGTACAGGCGCTCGAGGGCCGCGAGGGGCTCCACGAGGCGCGCCGCGTCGGCCCCGGCCTCGGTGGCCAGGTCCATCACGCGGTTCCACCGCTCGATGGCCGCGTCCGGACGCGGCAACTCGTCCGTCAGGAGCCTCGCGTGCTCCACGGTCAAGGCGAGCAGGTCCTCGCCCCCGAAGCCGCCGCGCTCAGCCAGGCGACCGAGGATGTCGGACAGGGCCTCGAGGTCCCCGGACTCCCGGTACAGACGCCGGAGGGCCTGCATCGCCTCCACGTGGTCTGGCGCCACCTGGAGGAGCCTCTTCCAGGCATGTTGGGCCTGGTACGCGTCGGCCAGCTTCTCCTCGCTGACCACGGCCACGTCGCGCAGCAGGGCCACGACCCGTTCCGCGTCGCCGCCCACGAGAGGAATCTCCCGCTCGCAGGCCTCGACGTAGGCGGTCCAGTCCTCGCGGAGGCGGTGGATGCGCTCCAGTTCCCGCAGGGCGGCGACGTCCTCGGGTTCGATGCGCGAGACCTCGTCCCACAGGCCGAGCGCCGTCTCCACCTCCCCGAGCTCGCGCTCCGCGATCCCCGCCATCCGCCTCAGGAGCCCGGCGCGCTCCGAGGCGGACGGCGCGAGCGACGCCAGGGTGTCCAGGACCCGGAAGAGGTCGCGCCATTCCGAGCGCGCCTGAAGGAGGTCCACGAGCGCGACCAGGGCCTCCCGGTTCGTCTCGTCCAGTTTCAAGGCCGCCCGATAAGCCTTGACCGCGCCGTCCGGGTTGTCGAGGCGGTCGCGGTGGAGGGCCCCCATCCTCAGGTAGAACGCGACACGCTCGTCATCGAACTCCGCGGCCTGGCACTCCTGCTCCAGGACGTCGAGCAGCGAGGCCCACCGTTCCTGGGACACGTAGAGGGCGTCGAGCGCGGCCAGCGCCTGGCGGTCCGAAGGATTCACGTCCAGAATCCACCGATAGACCGCCTCGGCCTTGCCCGGTTCTCCGAGCCGGTCGCGCGCGCACTCGGCCGCCTTGTGCCACAGGGCCACCCGACGGTCGTCGTTCGCGGCCGCGGCGGCCGCGTCCAGCCACACCTCGCGCAGCAAGCCCCAGGCCCCGATCTCCCCGGCGAAGGACTCCACCTGGGCCGCGAGCCCGTCGTCCTCGGGGTCCTGGATCAGGGCGCGCCCGCGCCACTGGAGGGCCGCCTCGGGCCTCCCGAGCCGCTCCTGGCACACGTCCGCCAGTTTCAACAGAAGCGTCTTGCGCTCCGCGGGGTCGTCAATCTCGGGCAGGGCCGCTTCGAACAACGAGGCCAGGGCCTCCCAGTCTCCGGTCTCGCGGTAGATGGGGTCCAGGGTCTCGAGGATCGCGGCCCGCAACCGCCCGGCGTCGAAGGTCGCGCGCAGTCCCCGCACGGCCTCTGGGTGTCCTGGAGACAGCGCCAGGACCTCGCGACGCGCCTCGAATGCTTGATCGGCCAGGCCCAGACGGCCCTCGACCACCTCGGCGTGGCGCAGCAGGAAGGGGACCCTGTCCGCCGCGTCCCGGGCCGCGTCCGCGCGCGCCCGGAGGATGCGGGCGAGGTCCTCGAAGCGCCCCAGGTCCGTGTAGAGGTCGTCCAGGGCCTGCAAGGCGGTCGCGTGGTCGGGAACGTTCGCGAGGACCGCCTCGTACGCGGCCGCGGCGGCCTCGCGGTCCCCGAGCCGGTCCCGCAGGACCGCGGCGGCCCTCAGGCTCAGGTCCAAAGCCTCTGGCGTCCCCTCGATGTTCGAGACCGCGTCGCGGATCATCGGGGGCACGTCCGCCCACAGGTCGTGCGCCTCCGCCAGGCGCTCGGCCCTGTCCAGGGCCTCGGGCCGCAGGGGGTCGGCCAGGAACGCCGCCCGGTAGCACTCGAAGGCACGGATGGGCTGGTCGAGGTTCTCCGCCGCGATCCGCCCCATCTCCATCAGGTGCTCCACCTTGCGGGGGACGTCCTCCTCGTGCTCCGCTAGGGCCTCGCGCACGACGTAGAGCCGCTCCCACTGGCCGGCCTCCGCGAGCGCTGGCCCCAGCACCGAGAACGCCTCGCTCGCGGCCTCCCCCGAGCGCACCATCCCCTCGAGCGCGTCGAGGGTCCCCGGGTGGCCGGGGTGGGACGCGAGGACCTCCGCGTACGTCTGGACGGCCCGGGCCGGGTCCCCGAGCCTCTGCTCCAGCAGACGGCCCATGCGCACGTGGATTTCGAGTTTCTCGTCCCCCTCGGCGAGGGGGAAGAGCCGCTCGAGGACCTGGTACTGGTTCCACCAGTCCTCCTGGGTCCCGTACAGGCGGTCCAGGGTCCGCAAGGTGTCGAGCCTCTCCGGGGCAATTTCGAGGACCTGGAGATACGTCTCGATGGCCTCGGACGTGTTGCCGAGCCGCTCGTGCAGGACCTGTCCCTTCGCGGACAGGGCCGCGACGCGACTATCCGCGTCCGGAGCATGGTCCGCCTTGCGTTGCAGCGTCTCGACCAGGTCCTCGAAACGCTCCAGGCGCCGGTAGAGGCCCTCGAGCGCCTCGATCGCGCGCAGGTTCCCCGGGTCCAGGTCCAGGACCTGCCCGTAGAGGGCGATCGCCTCGTCGTCCCGGCCCAGGCGATTCGCGAGCAGGTCCGCGGCCGACACGAGGTACTCCGCCTTCTCGCCCGCGTCGAGGGCGAGTTCCGCCTTCCGGCGGAGCAGGGTCTGCAAGGGGTCCACCTCGTCGTCCTCGCGGTGCATCTCGACGAGCGCGTCCAGCGCCGCGAGGTCGCCGGGGTCCATCAGGAGGACCTCGTTGAAGTGACGCTTCGCGAGGTCCCGCTCGCCCGCCTCCCGGGACTCCGTCGCGATGACGCGGTGGGTCTCCTTGCGGCGCGGCTCGTCCTCGATGGCGAAGACGTGCTCGCACAGGACCAGGATGGACTCGATGACGGCGCCGCGGGCCCTCCCGGCCTGAAGGACCGACTCGACCAGGTCCTGGCGTCCCGGGGCGGTCGCGAACGCCCGTGCCCGCACGTCGAAGGCCCGGTCGAGGTCGCGCAGGTGTTCCTCGTACAGGCCGGCCATGGTCTCGTAGTAGCGGATGCGATTGTCCGGGTCCGCCTCGGCCTCCGCCAGGACCTCATAGACCTCGACCAGCCGCGCGTGATCCCCGCGGCGCTCGTAGATGGGCAAGAGGATGGGCGCGACCAGGACGCGCACCTCGGGCTTCGGGAACAGGCGTTCGAGCTCCCGGAAGGCCGCCTCGTGCTCGGGGTCGTCGGCCAGAATCGCCCGATAGACCAGCACGGACCCTTCAAGGTCCGACAATCTCGACTCCAGGATTTCGGCGAGTCGCATGCGAAGGTACGCGCGTTCCTCGGCCGACTCCGCGAGCCGGATCCGCTCCTGGAGCGTGCGCGCGAGGTCGTCCCAGCGCTCGGCGCGCGTGTAGTAGTTGTCGAGTTCCCGATACGCGGGGGCGTACTCCGGGTCCATGTCGAGGACCAGGCGCACCGCCCGGATCGCCCCCTCGATGTCGTCCAGGTGGTCGGCGAGTTCGGCGGCCATCTTGAAGGCGTACGCCATCTTCTCGCCCGCGAACTCCGAAACCTCAAAGCGCCGGCGATAGACCCCGAGGAGCGCAGGATGGTCCCCGGTAGCCTCGTAGAGAGTCTCGAGCGCTTCCAGGGCCTCCTGGTTGCGGTCGTCGAGCGCCAGGACATCGTGGTAGCAACGCCGAGCCTGGTCCACGTTGCGCACCCGGTCCCAGTACACCCGCGCGAGCCGGAGCATCAGGTCCACCCGGACCGCCGGGTCCGCGATCGCCTCCGCCGCGACCTCGAATCGCTGCGCGAGTTCTCGCCAGGCCTCGATGGCGGCCGCGGCGGACTCCGCCGCCTCCCAGGCCTTGCGGTCCGCGGGCGTCACGGCCAGGACCCGACCCAGGGTCCGGAATCGTTTTCGCGGGTCCGGGGCGCGGGCCTCGTACAGGTCCGCGAGGGTCCACAGCAGGGGCAGGGTCTCGTCCTGGTCACCCCGCTCCATCAGCTCGATCTCGAGCAGGTCCGCGAGGTCCGCGAAGCGGCCCAGGTCCTCGTACGGCCCCTTGAGCAGTTGCACGATGCTGAGGCGCAGGTCCTCGTCCCCGAGCATCTCCTCGAGCCACGCGAGGGTCTCGGGGTGGTGGGGCGCGACCCGAAGCGCCTTGGACCACGCGACGACCGCGGACATCCCCGGGCCGGAGATCCCGCACGTCAGGATGCCGACCCGGCAGTAGAGGTCCGCGAGGAGGTCGGGCGGGGTCCCGGGGAGGCCGGAAAAGACCTCGACCTGCCGGCGCAGGAGCCCGAGGAGCTCCTCGAACCGGCGCTCCGCCAGGTAGACCTCGCCGAGTTCTACGTATGCCTGGGCGTCCTCGGGGTTCGCATCGAGGATCGCCTGGTAGGTCTGGATCGCCTCGTCCACGCGACCCAGGTGGCGAACCAGAATGGCGGCGATCTCGAAGAGGATGGCCCGGCGCTGCTCGGCGCGCCGCTCGAGTTCCAGGCGGCGCCTGAGGATACCGACCAGGGCCTCGTGGTCCTGATTCCTGCGGTAGAGGTCCTCGAGTGCGGCGATGGCCTGGCGGTTCAGGGGGTCGAGGTCCAGGGCCTGGTTGAAGGCGCGCAGGGCCTGCGAATCCTCGCGCAACTCGCTCCCGTAGATCTCGCCGACACGCAGCCACGTCCGGACCTGGAGGTCCCGCTCGGGCATGACCGCGGCGGCCTGCTCCAGGACCGCGACGTAGGTGTCCCAGTTCCCCGACGGCCCGGCGAGGCGCTCCAGTTCCTCGCGCAGGTCCGGGTTCAGCATGTCCTCCTTGAAGGCCTCGACGTACCAGAAGAAGGCGCGCTCCAGGTTGCGGAGGTGGCGCTCGTGGACCTGGGCCGCCTCGATCATCAGCGCGAGGCGGCGCTCGCGGTCGGTCGTCTGGGCGATGGCCACCTCGTAGACCGGAGGAAGCCGCTTGTAGTCCGACAACTGGTGATACAGGGCGATCAGGTCCGTGGCGGCCTGGAGGTTGTCGGGGTCCTGGGCCAGGACGGCCTCGAGGTCCTTGACTGCGCGGGCTGGCTGGGAGAGTTCGTCGCGCCACAGGGCCGCGAGCCGGAACAGGATCGCCTGTTTCTCGGCCGCGTCAGTGATCGAGCCGACCTGCGCCTCCAGGGTGCGCGCCAGTTCGTCCACGCTCCCGAAGGTCCGGAGAAACCATTCCAGGTCGTCCCAGCGGTGCTCCGCGAGGTAGCGCGCCCGCAACTCGCGGCGCGCGCGGTCGTGGTCCGGCTTGACCTCGAGGATCTTCCGCCACGTCGCGGTGGCCTTCGCGGCGTCGCCGAGGCGCGCGCCATAGACCTGGGCCAGTTTCTCGAGCAGGACGACCTGGTCCGCCGGGTCGGTCGCGAGGGCGATGCGCCGCTCCAGGACCTCGCACAGGCGCGGCACGTCCTTCTCGCGCTCGTAGAGGGCCTCGAGGTGGCGCAGGGCGTCCGCGTGTTCCGGGTCCGTCTCGAGCACCTGCTCCCACAGCCCGATCGCCACCGGGACCTTGCGCAGGCGTTCGGTTGCCAGGACCGCGAGGTCCGCGAGCAAGGCGACCCGGCGGCCCGGGTCCGTCTCGCGGTCCACCTCCAGCCGGCGGATGCGGATGAGGTTCTCGTAGTCGCGGCGCTTGTCGTACAGTTCCTTCAGTTTCTCGAGGATATCCTGGCGGGTCGGCTCCAGTTCTAGCAGCTCCTCGTAGGCTTTGATGGCCTCGAGCGCGTTCGAAAATCGCGTCTCCATCAACCGGGCCTGGATTTCGCGGAGGCGAGCGCGCTCGGCCCGGTCTTGCGTGTGCTCGATCTTCCGGGCGAGGACCTTCGCGTAGTCCGGCCATCGTCCCGCGGCCTCGTAGCGCTCGAGCAGGGCGTCCATGGCCTCGCGGTTGCCGGGGTCCACGTCCAGGATCTGCTGGTAGGTCGCCAGGACCTTGGGTTCCGCCTTCATCTGGTCGCGGAACACCGCAAGCATCCGCTCCAGGATAGCCACCCTCGTCGCGACGTCGTCGGGCGGCGTCCGGTCGAAGCGGGCCTTCAGGAGGTTGGCCAGGGACGGCCAGCGCGCCAGCTCGGTGTAGAGGCGTTCCAGCTCGGCGTCTGCCTCGGGGTCGTCCGGGGCCTCGGAGGCCACGGCCTGCCAGTAGGACAGCTCCTTGCTCTGGTTCCTGAACTCGCGCGCCGTGCGGGCGAGCGTGCGCAGCGTCTCGACCTGGGAGGCCCCCGCGCGCTGGCCCGTCTCGTTCATGAACTGCTCCAGGCGGAGCCAGTTTCCGCGCGAGGCGTAGAACCGCCGGTAGAACTCCCGCCATGTCTCGAAGTAGGGGGACCCGGCGTCGAGGGCGCGCAGGTAGAACTCCGCGCGCACCATGTCCTGGAGGGTCCTCCACGCGAGCATCCCGGCGTGGAAGCCCAGCGTGGGTCCGGCCTCGGACTCGCGCGCCTTCCGGAAGGCCCGATCCAGCACGCCCAGGACCGCCTCGGCCACGGGGCCCGGGGGGGTTCGCGCGATCAGGTCGGCGAGGAACGGGTCCAGGACCTCGAGTCCGCCAGCAAGGGCCTCCTGGAGGCCGCGCTCCAGGACCTCGGTGGCGGTCGGGTCGGCTTCGAGGGATGCAAGGATCTCGGCGATGTCCATCACGTTCCACCTCCGATCGGGCTGTCCCACCCAGCCGCCCCCACCCACCGACCAGCAGGGCGGCCAACGGAAGGGGTCATGGAGCATTTATTAGCAGAGTCGCGGATCGCGGGCAAGCGTTTCCTCGGCGGGTTTTCCTCGCCGCAGCCACGAACGGGCGGAACTTACGGCCCCACGCTCACCGTGAGCGTGGCCTCATCGCTGAAAAAGTAGCCGGTCGTGGTGTCCCCGGCATAGACGACCAGGCCGAACGTGTAGTCTCCCGCGACGTCGGGCGTGACCGGAACCTTGGGACCCGTGTCCGCGACGTTCAGGAACAGGCGGCTCCCGGCGGGCTTGGCGATCAGGAACCAGCGGTAGCCGTTGTTTCCGGTCGAGGCCAGGGCGTACGTTCCCCCCTGGCTCCCGCTGCCATCGAGGGTGAGCGGTTGCCCGGCCTTCGCGCCCGCGTAGTCGCCAGGCGCGCCCGGGTCCGCGGTCGGCAGCGTGATGCCCTCGAAGTCCTTGCGGCCCTCCATGCGCACCGACGCGGTCGTGTCGGAATCCGTCAGCGGGTCGCGGTACGTGATGACGAGGTTCGCGCTGACCTTCGGCTGCTCGTAGTCCGTCCCGAACTCGATCACCAGAGGCAGGAGCCCCCAGGCCGGGATCTGGAAATCGGCCTGCGGGGGATTCGTCACGGTGAAGGCCTCCGGGTCCGTGGCCGGGTAATCCTTGGCCACCTCGACCTTGCGGATGGTCAGGGGCCCGTTGCCCTTGTTCGCCACGACCACGGTCTTGCGGCGCGTCTCCCCTTCCGGCGCGAAGAACATGAGCGAGTACCCCATCGGCGGTGCCACGTCGATCTCGCCCTTCGCCACGCCGCCGCACAACTGGACCTCCTTCTGTCCGGGGACCGAGGACGCCGTCGTGTACTCGATCGTCAGGGTCCCGTTGACCCCCTTGGCGCCGGGGGCGGTGTAGGTCACGGCCACGTCGAGCGAGGGGCGCATCGCGTTCAGGACCGCGGGCTCGTCCCCGAGCGGGGTCCCCTGGTACGCCCCGCACCCGGTCCCGTCGTCCACCTGGCTCCCGCCCGCCTGGTACCACTGCACCGCGTAGGGTCCTCCGGCCGGGGTCACGGTGGGTTTCTTCACGCTCACCTGGCCGCCGCCGATCACCTGCACGGTCACGACCTTCGTGCAGGTCTCGCCCTCCTCCACGACCTGGCTGAAGTCCACGCACCCGAATCCCACAGCCTGGTCGGGATAGGACACCCGGATGTCCGCCTGCCCGGTCACGAAGCCGCGGATGTGGATCGAATAGACGGGCGTGTCCGGGTCGTTCGACGTGATGAGGATGTGGTTCTCGTCAGGTTCCGCGTCCTTTGGCAGATAGCGGATCGTAAACGTCGCCTCCTCGGCCCCGAATCCGGAGCCCGCCGGATAGATCGGCACGCCGACGTCCAGCGTCTTGAAGATGCTGAACTCGTCGTCGTCCGGGTCCTGGAGGGCCAGGGGCGCCGTGATGACCAGGGCGTCCGTGCCCGTGTTGGTCACGCGGAACTCCATGGGCCACGGCTGGCCGATCGGGGTCGTCGCGTCCACCGGCCCGGGACCCGTGTTCACCACGATGTTCGGGGCGAGGGACTTCGGGGTAACTATGGCCCGGAACTCCTTGTGAAGCGGGTCGTTCGACACGATCACGAGGGTCCGGGTCGCCCCGGCGGAGCCCCCACCGGGCGTGAAGGCGATGTCGAACTCGATCCGCTCGACCACGGCCCCCTCGGCCGGCTCGAGGGTCTTCGGGAACGTGACCCCGCGCAGGTCCAGGGTGAACTGCGGGTTGTCGCCTTCCAGGCGGATCTCGTCCACCCGGAGCGTCGCGTACCCGGAGTTCCGGACCTCGATGGTCTTGCTCTCGGCCACCCCCGAAAACTCGATGATTCCGTCGGGAAGCAACTCCTTCGTCGCCTGGCCCTGCGTCTTCACGAAGACCGCGACTTCCGGAATGCGCGTCTCGGACGCCTGCGAACAGGCGAGGAGCGCCGCGAGCGGGAGCATCGCCAGGATGAGCGCGTTTCGCATCGGGACCTCCATGACCTCGAAAAGGAAGGGCGAGGGTTCGCGGGGTGGCGAGGTCTTCCAAAAGAGCGGCGACCGCACCGGACCGTTTTCGCCCATGCCCACGCCCACGATGGAAATGAGCGGCTCCGTCACTCCTTCAGGCATAGCGTCTTGTAGTAGATCTTAATCTCGTCGCCCGGCTGGGGCATGCACGGTCCGTTCTCGTCGAAGATGACGCTGTTCGACAGTCCGTCGTAGGTCCAGCCCTTCGCGCACGCCTGACCCTGGACCCACACCTTCACGCTGCTTGGTTCCGCGAGCCGAGTCAGGAAGAACTGGACCTTGAGCCCGAATGTGACCTCGCCGATGTCGGACATCGTCTGGTAGTAGTTGGTGTCGCAGATGTCGCCGATGACGCCGTTCGTCTCCTGCGAGGTCTCGATGTAACGCTTGCCGGCATCCGACTCCTCACACGTCGGCGGATTCGCCCCCACGATGGAGTGGAAGTGGAACATGTTGACGTTGTAGAACCCCTTGATGTTCTTCAGGAAGTCAATGTAGGTCGCCACGGCGCCCGGGCTCTGGTCCTCCTCGTCCGACAGGACGATGACCTCCAGTTGCGCGTTGTCCCGGAGGAACCCCTTGTTCCAGCCACCGCAGGTCTTGTCCAGGCACCGGTAAGGGCACGAGGCCGCGTCCGGGCACACGGCCGGGTTGTTCTTGCAGTCCGCGTCCGAGTTGCAGGTCACGCCCGTGTCCGTGGTCAGGGGCGCGGACAGGGCGATCTGGGACGCCAGGAGCCCGGATTCCTGCTCGTCCGTGCAGGGGCCGCTGAATCCCCCGCAGTGGGGTCCCCCGTTGCACCCGAGTTTCGCGAACTCGGCGAACTTGTCCTTGGTTCCGGTGCTGGGCGTCAGGAAGCGCGGCATCTTCTTGGAATCGCCGTAGTTCAGCATCCCCATGATCGTGTCGTCCACCACGTTCACGCCTGTGATCCCGAGGTGGTAGTCGTTGTTCCAGACCTTCGCGTTCTGGATGAAGTAGTCGAAGGCCGCGGCTAGCTGGTCCTGCTCGCCGCACATCGAACCCGAGTCGTCAATCAGGAACAGGACATCCACCTCCTGGCCCGAGACCTGCGTGAAGAGGTCCGTGTGCTCCGTCTCGAAGGTCCCCTCGCCCTTGAGGAGGACGCTGACCAGGGGCGAGGACGAGTCCGTGCTCTCGATCTGGGCCGTGCAGTTGTCCGGGCCCTCGTCCTGGGGCGCGTACGCCATCTCGAAGCAGACGGGCACCCCGGCCGACACGGTCTTGGGCAGGGGGGGGACGTTCTTCTTCTTGAACTCGGGCGAGCACCCGGCCGTGGAGATGTTCGAGATGGTCAAGGGCGCGGTCCCCGCATTGTAAATGCAAATCTTGTACGTCTTGGAATAACATCCGATCGTGACGACACCGAAGTCAATCTCGCCCGGCATGACGGTGATCTTGGCCACGCCGCTCTGGGCCTGGAGGTTCGGCTGGCACCCGGGCACCCCCGGGAGTCCGCCGCCCGTGCACGCCGGGACCGTCTTCGATTGCTTGAGTTGCGAGTCGTACACCTGCACGCTGAACAGGGCCACGTAACTCATCAACTGGGCGAAGATGGATTCGTTCTGGGGCGGAGTGAACCGGATCTTGAAGTCCAGACTACTTTTCGGCTTGAGCCCGTTCTGGACCGCGGGCGGGAGCCCCAGGATCGTGAAGACCTGCGACAGGGTCCCCTTGCCGGGCTCGCTACAGGTCGTGGACAGACCCATGATCCCCGTGCAGTCCTCGACCCGGGCCGTCTGGAAGGAGCAGTACCCCGTTCCGTTGTTGACGAGTTTCATCGTCATCTCTTTGTAGTACCCCTTCGGGACCACCCCGTAGTCCAGTTTCCCCGGCGCCAGGACGGGCTCGCAGGTCGGGGTCCCGCCGCGCGTGGCCTTGAGGTCCACGTACACCGTGGGGGACGTCGCGTCGTTCGAACGGATCACGAGGCGCGCGGTCGCGGTCCCGGTCGCGGGGCCCTTGTTCGTGAACTGCAAGACGACGCCGCGGCTGTTGTTGCCGTGGATCACGCAGTCCTCGGCCTGGGTCGCGCAGTCGGTCGCGGGGTCGAAGGTGGGGATCGTCGGCTTGAACTTCGGGTCCGCCACGATCGCGAACTCCCCGAGCGCGTCGTTCTCGATGGCGAAGGCCGCGGTGAACGCGAGGTCCCCGTTGCCGAGGTTCTGGACCGTCAGGGTCTGCTCGCCCGTGATCATCTGGCCGATGGTCGAGAAGTCCACGGGGTTCGGGAACACGGAGATGAGCGGAGCCGCCACGCGGCCCCGGATCGCGACCTGGACGGGGTTGTACAGGGGGTCGTTGCTCGCGATCACGAGCCAGCCAATGGGCTCGCCAGTGTCCGCCACGGGCTTCGACGGGGTCCAGGTGACCTGGAAGGTGCGGGAGGTCGGGAGGTCCGCGACCTGCGTGTGGTTCGGATAGTCGTCGGACTTCAGTTTCCAGTCCTCGGGGGGCAGCGTGGCCGCGGCGTTCCCCTGCGCGTCCGCGAGGCCCAGGTCCTCGTTGCTCCCGGCCGCGAAGGTGATCCCGCCGGCCGGGATCACGAGCATCGAGTCCTCGGGCTCGACCGAGAAGCCCTGGTTCTCGACGGTCACCGTCTCGGTGCGCTTGTCGTTCAGCGGGACGTCCCCGAAGTGGACCTCGCCCGGGAAGGCCACAATCTTCGGTCCCACCTCCTGGCCACGCAGGTTGCAGGTGACGATGTTCTTCACGCCCTTCGTCTCGGTGTCCACGACGAGGTAGCCGTCGTCGGGTCCCCCGCCCGTGGGCCGGTACTCGTACACGAGTCCCAAGAACTCCCCGGGTTTCAGGGTCACCGGGAAGGTCCCGCCGCCCTGGATCACGGGGTCGCCCACTTGATGGAAGTCCTGGCTCGAATCCATGCGCAAGTACGGGAGCCGCTCGACCACGATGTCGTCGGACCCGTCATTGCGAAGGACGAGGTCGCGGGGCGGGCTCGCGTCGCCACTGCGCACCTGGCCGAAGTCCAGGGGATTTGGGTCGCATGTCAGTGACGCGACCTGGGCGAGGGCGTAAAGGGGGATGCGCGTCTTGAAACCCTGCCACGCGATGTTGTGGTACACGAGGATCGCGCCCTGGTCGGCCGCGGAATCCTGGGGACTGTAGTGCAACTGGAGGGTCACGGACTCCCCGGGATTCAGTTCCTGGACCGGGAGCGGGTCGAACGTGAACTCCTCGCTCGTCCCGGAGTCGCGTTCCACCTTCTCGATCCGGATGACCCCTTCCGTGCCGGCGTGCTTCAGGGTGACCGACCGATGCACGGTGTCCCCCTTGTTGACCGTCCCGAACGAGACCGTCGGGGGATTCACGGACAGGATCAGGTCCGACGAGACCCGACCGCTGCTGCACGCCTGGGCCGCGAGGACCAAGGCCAGCAAGGGGATGGCCCACATCGTACGCGTCGTCATCGTCCGGTCCTCCTGTGGTGACCGCCTGCGGGACCTCCCGCGCGGAGCGACAGCATGGTAGCAAATCTCGCGCGAGAATTCGTCAAGAGGAGCAATCCGCGCTGTAGGCGCGGATTGCGACCCGGCCGCAGCAGGGGCCCCG
>JBBIPO010000064.1:0-18689 GCA_037442805.1 Deltaproteobacteria bacterium | reverse complement strand
TGGCCCCGGATCGGCTAGACTGCCGCCCCGAAGACGGGAAGGCGGCGACCGCGTTCGCTGCGACCCGGGAGGTGCGGATGGGGAATTCCGGCCTGGAGGAACGGCGGATCCTGCTGGACAGCGCTGGAGTGGAGGCCACCCTGGATGGGCTGGCTCGACAGGTTGCGGCGTACGCGAAGGGCCGGACGATCGGGCTCGTGGGCATCCAGACCGGCGGGGTTCACCTGGCCCGGAGGATCCTGAACCGCCTTCCGGGACTCGGGATCGAGCAGGCCCCCCTGGGTGTCCTCGACATCACCCTCTACCGGGACGACATCTTCCTCGGGCTCCAGCAGCCCCTGGTGCGGCGGACCGACCTCCCCTTCGAGGTCCATGGCGCCGATGTGGTCCTTGTGGACGACGTGCTCTACACCGGCAGGACGATCCGGGCGGCCCTGGACGCGCTCGTGGACTTCGGACGCCCCCGGGCGATCCGGCTGGCCATCCTGGTGGACCGTGGGTTGCGGGAATACCCGATCCAGGCAGACTGGGTGGGGATCCGGACCCACACGACGCCGGACGAGACGGTGCGTGTGGAACTGGTCGAGGGCGGCGCGCCCGCGGACCGGGTGGTCGTGTACGGGCGGCCCCGACCCGCGTGACCCGGCGGAACCGGAGGGGTCATGACAGGCGGGATCGGCAGCGGGGTCGCGGGAACGGGCCAGCCCAGGCACCGCCATCTCCTCGGTCTCCGTGGGATGCCTAGCGACCAGATCGCGTCCATCCTCGACCTCGCCGCGGAGTTCAAGGCGGTCTCGAAGCGCCGGATCAAGAAGGTCCCCACGCTGCGCGGCATCACGGTGGTCCTGTTCTTCGTGGAGCCCTCGACGCGTACGCGCCTGTCCTTCGAGGTCGCGGCCAAGCGGTTGTCCGCGGACATCCTGTCGTTCACCGCCTCGCAGTCGTCGCTCGCCAAGGGCGAGACCCTGCTCGACACTGCGAAGAACCTGATGGCCATGCAGCCCGACGTGATCGTGTTGCGGCATTCGGCGGCCGGGGCGCCCCACTTCCTGGCGAAGAACGTGTCCGCCGCCGTGGTGAATGCCGGGGACGGTTCGCACGAGCATCCGACGCAGGGGCTCCTGGACCTGTTCACGATCCGGGAACGCAAGGGACCGCTCGACCGGCTGACCGTGGCCATCGTGGGGGACATCGCGCACAGTCGGGTCGCGCGTTCGAACATCCACGGGTTGCGGGCGCTTGGGGCCCGGGTGCGCGTGGCCGGCCCCCGCACCATGCTGCCGGCCATGCTGGACCGGCTCGGTGTCGAGGTCCACGACCGGATCGAGCCGGCGCTCGAGGGCGCGGATGTGGTGATGATGCTGCGCATCCAGAAGGAGCGGATGGGGCGGGACCTCTTCCCGTCGGACCGCGAGTACGCCCGCCTGTTCGGCCTGAACGCGCGCAGGCTCGACCTGGCGGCCCGGGATGCCATCGTCATGCATCCCGGGCCCATGAACCGCGGCGTGGAGATCGACGCGGACGTGGCGGACAGCGGGCGTTCGGTAATCCTCGATCAGGTGGAAAACGGCGTGGCCGTACGCATGGCGGTCCTGTACCTGGTGAGCGCCCACCTCCTGGAACAGGAGTGAAGACCTCGGGGCGGTGGGAGAGAAATGCGGACCAGAATGACGCACTGCGAGGTGCTCGACCCGGGAAGCGGCGAGCGGTTCTGGGGATGGGTCGAGTGGGAAGGGGACACCCTCGTCGCGGTTGGGCGGGCCGGACCCGGTCTTGCGGTCCCCGCGGACGAGGGAACGCGCGTCCTGGACGGGCGCGGGCACCTCCTGGTCCCGTCCTTCGTGGACCTGTTCGCCGACTTCTGCGAGCCTGGCCACGAAGACCGCGAGGATATCGCGTCCGGTTCCGCCGCGGCTGCGGCCGGTGGCTACACCGCGGTCTTCGTGACGCCCGAGACGCGCCCCGTTTGCGACGGGGCCGAGACCGCACGGTTCATCGTGGAACGAGGGCGGGAGGCCGGCCTGGTGGAGGTCCGACCGCTCGGCGCCACGTCGCGCGACCTGAAGGGTGGGTCCCTCGCGGAGATCGGCGAGATGGCCTCGGCCGGCGTGGTCGCGCTGTCCGCAGGGGAAGGGTACGAGGCGGACGCGGGCTTCTTGAGGCGCGTGATCGAATACGCGGGGAACTTCGGTCTGCGGATGGTCCTGACCTGCGAGGACCCGGCCCTGGCTCGAGGCGGGATGGCGCACGAGGGACTGGTGGCCACGGTCGCGGGGCTCCCCGCAGTCCCGGTCGCCGCCGAGGAGGTGGCGGTCGCGCGACACGTGGCGCTGTGCGAGGCGACCGGGGTTCCCATGCACCTGGCGAGGCTGTCGTCTGCGGCCGGCGTGCGGATCGTGCGGGACGCGAAGGCCCGGGGCCTGCCCATCACGGCATCCGTGTCCGCGCTGCACCTCCTCCTGACCGATGAGGCCATCGCGGACTACGACACGAGCGCCAAGGTGCGGCCGCCTTTGAGGTCCGAGGAGCACCGCAAGGCCCTCGTGGCGGCGGTGAACGACGGCACGGTGGACGTGGTCGTGTCCGACCATCGCCCGCGAGCCCGCCAGGAGAAGGAGGTCGAGTTCGAACGGGCCGAGCCGGGCGCGTCGGGCATCGAACTCACCTTTTCGATCCTGAACACCCTCGTGGCGACCGGGGAACTGGCGCTGACGGCGGCGATACGCTCGCTGTCGCTGGGACCGCGCCTGGCCGCGGGCCTGGCCGGTGGTCGGGTGGCGCCCGGAGAGCCCGCGGACCTGGTCCTCCTCGACCGCGAATCTTCGTGGGTTGTGGCCTCGCGGGAACTCCTGTCCCGGGGCCAGAACACGCCCCTGGACGGGCGGACCTTGACCGGCAGGCCCGTGATGACCGTGCGCGCGGGGCGAGTCACGTGGGACCGACTGGGGGTGACGCGGTGAGCCACGCGGCACTGGTGCTGGCGGATGGGACCGTGTTCCGGGGCGAGGGGATCGGCCGGTCCGGAACCGCGTCGGGCGAGGTTGTCTTCAACACCAGCATGTCCGGGTACCAGGAGGTCTTCACGGACCCCTCCTACCGGGGACAGATCGTGGCGATGACCTGCCCGCACGTCGGCAACGTCGGCGTGAATGCCCGGGATGACGAACGGTGGCACGGGTCGGATGGACGGCCAGCCCTGTCGGGGGTCGTCCTGCGTTCGGCCTCGGCCGCCCCATCGAACTGGCGCGCCGAGGCGGACCTCGGCGGGTGGCTGGACCGGGTCGGGGTCGTGGGGATCGCGGGCGTGGACGTGCGCGCCCTGACCCGGCGAATCCGCGAACGCGGGGCCGTCCCGGGGGTCGTGTCATGGCCGGTGGTGGATGACGACCTGCCCAGGCTCCGGGAGGAGGCCGCGGCGTGTCCTCCGCTGTCAGGCCAGGACCTGGCCCGCGAGGTCACCTGTCGCGAACCCTATCGCTACGAGCCATCCGCGGACGCCTGGGTCGCGCGGACCGGCGCTTCCCGTGGGACCGCCGTGGTCGTGGACTTCGGGGTCAAGCGGTCCATCCTGGACTGCCTGTGGGCTGCGGGCCACGACGTGGAGGTCGTCCCGGCGACGACGCCCGCGGCGGACATCCTGGCCCGCGGGCCGGACCTCGTGGTCCTGTCCAACGGCCCCGGCGACCCGGAGCCGGTGACGTACGGCGTGCAGACCGCGAGGACACTCCTGGGACGCGTCCGGCTGTTCGCCATCTGCCTGGGCCATCAAGTCCTGGGACTGGCGCTGGGCGCGCGGACTTACAAACTCCGGTTCGGCCACCACGGCGGGAACCATCCGGTCCGGGACGTACGCACCGGACGGGTCCTGATCACGGCGCAGAATCACGGCTTCGCGGTCGAGGAGTCCTCCCTCCCCGCCGGCGCCACGGTCACGTTCCGCAGCCTCAACGACGGGACCCTGGAGGGCTTCGATTTGCCCGACCTCCGGGTGCGAGCGGTCCAGTTCCATCCCGAGGCGGGTCCCGGCCCTCACGACGCGCGCTTCTTGTTCGAGGAAACCGGGTAAGGTCACGCAGCCCGACCGGACAACCTCCGTTCGCGGGCGATCTTCTCTTGCAGCCGGAGGATCCCTTCGGCCAGGGCCTCGGGACGGGGCGGACAGCCGGGGATGTAGATGTCCACCGGAATGACCTGGTCAATCCCCTTCAGGACAGAATACGATGGCTCAAACAAACCACCGCAGTTGGCGCAGGACCCCATCGAGATCACGTACTTGGGGTCGGCCATCTGCTCCCACAGCCTGCGTACCCGGCTCGCCATCTTGTAGGTGATGGTCCCCGCGACCAGCAGAAGGTCCGCCTGACGCGGGGTCGCCCGGAACACCGCCCCGAACCGGTCCAGGTCCGTCCGCGGCCCCCCGGCCTGCATCAGCTCGATCCCGCAGCAGGCCGTGGCGAACAGCAGGTACCACAGCGAGTTCTTGCGGCACCAGTTCAGGACCTCGTCCAGCCGCGCGAGCACCACGTTTCCCGGTTCCGCCATGTCCCCTCCGGTGCCGGGCCCACGACCACCGTCGCGCGAATCCTACGATCCCGTGGTTTCTTGTCAATAAGGATTCCGCCGGCGCCATGACAAGGCTGCGATTGCTCGCAGCAGTCCAAGGCGCGCTGCGCGCGCATTTCTCACCGCTTCGCCCCTCTTCGCCTCCCCAGTTTCTCACTTTCGTTTTCTATTTCCTGTTTCCTAACTTCCTGATCGCTGACCGTGACCGTGGGCCGTGACCGTGTCCGTGTCGGAGTCTGTGACCGCCGCGGAGTTCCTGCCGGACCCCCGCCCCCCGCCATTTGTCCGCGCACGTTCTTTCTGTTATGGTTCCGCCCGTGGAAATTCGAGACCCGGTTCACGGTCCCATCCACGTCACGCCGCTCGAGGTCGAGGTCCTGGACCACCCCCTCGTTCAGCGCCTCCGCCGCGTGCGGCAACTCGGCTTCGGGGAGCAGGCGTTTCCCGGCGCGACCCACACGCGCTTCTTGCATTCGATCGGGGCCATGTATCTGGCCGGTCGGGCCTTCGATGCCGTGGCCCGCGACCTCCCGTTCGTCCCGGCGGCCGACCTCAAGTGGCTGCGGGCCACACTCAGACTGGCGGCCCTGTTGCACGACCTCGGCCATCCTCCCCTCTCCCACAGCGGGGAGGGCATCCTCCCCCGGTCGTTGGAACTCGGGCTCGGTACCCTTGCGCGTCCGGTCACCCACGAGCAGATGACGCGTTTCCTGGTGCTGCGGTCGGACCTCGCGGACCGGATTGACCGGGCCGGACGCGACGTAGGCGTTCGCGCGGGCCTCGTGGCCGCGGTCCTCGGCCACCCGGACCCCGCGCTTGAGCGGGAGTTCCATCTGGGAGGGGTCAACCTCCTGCCCCTCCTGAGGCAACTGATCGCCGGCGAAGTCGACGTGGACCGGATGGACTACCTAGTCAGGGATTCCCACTTCACGGGCGTGGCCTACGGCCGCTTCGACGGCGACTGGCTCCTCTCCCACCTCGGTGCGCATTGCGCGGACGGCCAAGCCTTCCTGGCCCTCGATTCGAGCGCGGTCTTCACCTTTGAGGACTTCTTGCTCTCTCGATTCCACATGTTCTTGATGGTTTATTCTCATCATAAAACGATGATCTACCATCGAATGCTAGAACGCTTTCTCGATGGGGCTGGACGCGCCATCCGCGCCCCCGCGGATCCGGAGGGATTCGCCCGGTGCGACGATGAGTGGCTCTGGCAGAGGTTGCGTGATTCCCATGACCCCTGGGCGCGCCGCATCGTCGAGGCCCGCCCCCTCAAGCGCGCGGTCGAGGTCTGGGACGAGGACGCACGCTTCCTGCGGCGGTTGCAACGGTGGGTCGCACCCCTCCTCCCCCCATCCACCGAATGGATGGACTCCGCGGTGGAGTTCTCGAAGCACTTCGGTCGGGTCCGGTCGGGTGGGTCCAATCGTTCCCAGGTCCGGGTGCCGCGCCTGGTCGTTCGCATGAGTCATCCAGGTTCCAGACGCGCGGTGGTTCCGTTGGAGGAATCGTCGGACGTGTTCCAGCGGCACGCCCGCCGCAGGCGCGTGTTGCGAGTCTATGGACCGGCCGAGGCGGTACAATCGATCGTGGACATCGTGTCCCGGGCGGTCTGCAAGGCTGCGTCGCTGCGCGACGGTGGACGTGGCCGCTCGAGGCGCGTGCCAAAGGCATCAGGGTAGACGACCATGGCTGAATGCCTGGACGACCTTCAGGCCCAGATAGACGCCGCGGACGCCATGCTCGCCGAGGGCGAGGTCGAGCAGGCCCTGATCCTGCTCAACGGCCTCGCGGAGCGGTACCCCGAGTCACCGGACGTCATGCTCCTGCTGGGGGACGCCGAGTTCGACTGGGAGGACCTGGAGGCGGCCCTCGAATCGTACGACAGGGCCGTGGAACTGGACCCCGAGTGGGCGGACGCGATCGCCGCGCGCTCGCGTTGCCTGGTTGAACTCGGTCGAATGAGCGAGGCCCAGTCGGACGTGGAGCGGGCGCTCCGCCTCGACAGCCGCTGCGCCGAGGCCCACTACACCCGGGCGATCCTGCTCGAGTTCGCGGGACGATTCCCCCAGGCCGACGACGCCTATCGGACCGCGGCCCGCCTCCAGCCGGACCGCTTCCTGGTCCCGATCCGCGTGACCCGGAAGACCTTCGACGCCGCGGTTCGCAGGGCCATGGCCCGCCTCCCCCGGAAGTTCAAGGAGCGGATGGAGGGCGTCGAGGTCTATGTCAAGGACATGCCTGATCCGGAAAACGTCGGCGAGGTCTCGCCGCTCGTGATGGGGGTCTTCGAGGGGTACTCGATCACGGAGCGCCGCGAATCGGACCCGTGGAGCCAGTTCCCCCCGCGCATCTGCCTGTACCAGAGGAACATCGAGCGCGTGTGTGCGACGCACGACGACCTTGTCGAGGAGATCGAGGTCACGCTCCTCCACGAGGTGGGCCACTACTTCGGCCTCGAGGAGGATGACCTCGAACGCGTGGACCTCGCGTGACCGTCACCCCCCGGGGGCACCCCGCAGAGCGAGTTCCAGCGCGTGACGGCCTCGCGCGTGGGCGAGGCGCCACTCGAGTTCCGCGGTGCGCGCGGACACGGCCGTGAACCGGGCCGCGCCCCCGATCTCGCGCCGCAGGGTCCGAAGCCGCTTCTTCAGGACCGCCACGCCCGCGAACGGCGCGCTCGCGAGGGGCGTCGTTCGCTTGGGCACGAACGGCGAGACGGACACGGTGACCGGCAGGATCGTGGACAGGGAGCGGACCAGGTCCGCTCCCTCGATCAGGTCGTCCTCCGATTCGTCCGGCAAGCCGACCATCAGGTAGAGCCTCAGGTCCCGTATCCCGGCGTCCCGCGCCAGCGTCGCGCATTGAAGGAACCGCTCGCTGCGAACCCCCTTGCGCAGACGCCTCCGCAGCGCCTCGGATGCGCCGTCCGCGGCCACTGTCAAGGTCCGCAGACCCCCCGCGGCCAGGAGCCGCCCGAGGTCCCGGGTCACCCGGTCGGCTCGCACCGACGACAGCGTCACCCGGACCCCTCGCGAGATCAGCCCCTCCACGATGTCGAGCAGCCTGGGGTGGTCGGACGCGGCGGCCCCGACCAGGCCGACTCGACGCACCCCGGCGGGGACGCGCGCGAGGACGCGGCGCGGTTCCACGAACGCCGTGGGCCGCGACCCCCTGCGCACCACGCAGAACGTGCACGCTCGCGGGCACCCCCGGCCGACCTCGACCAGGAAGGCGTCTCCGAACACGTTGGGCCGGTCCGGTTGCGTCGTCGAGACGGGCAGGTACTCCGCGGGCGCCCGGATCGGTGGCGGGGCGTCCGCGTCGTCTCCGTGCACGGCCGGGACCAGGACACCGGGCACCTGTGCCAGGCGCGCGAGGGCGTCGGCCCGGTCCGCCGCGCCCGCCACTGCGTCCACGATGACACCGAACAGGCCGTCCGCCTCGCCCACGAATACCGCGTCGCAGATACCGGACAGCGCCTCGGGGTTCGCGAGCGTCAGGGGGCCGCCCGCGACCACGAGGGGGTGCGATGCCCGCCGGGCCTCCCTGGCCGGTTCCACGCCGGACGCCTTCAGGGTGCGCACCAGGTCCACCAGCTCCAGTTCCCACGCGATGCTGACGAACACGCAGTCGAACTCGGACAGGGGCCGGCGCGTCTCGACCGACCGCGCCGGCTGGCGCGGATCGGACGGCAGCGTCGCGTGCTCGCACGGAGCGAGCCCCGCTTTGGCCGCGTGGAATCCAAGCGACGACCACGCGAGCCTGTCCGGGACAGGCGTGAATAGCACGAAGCGTCCGGTCGTGACGACCTCCGCCATTCACCCGTCCCCATGATAGCGGAGTTCCGGACGCCCGGCACCGTGACCAGGGACGGTGACCGTGTCGGTGACCGTGTCGGAGTCGGTGCCGGACCCCGGACCCCGGGCGCCGGATGCCGGAACCCGGAAGGCCCGGCCCGGAGGTCGCGCTGCCACCGCAGACTGGAGTTTGCGGCTCCAGGCGCGCTGCGTGCCCCCGGCGTGAAGGCATTGCCCCTGCTGCCGCCTTGTGGCAACCTTGACCTGGGCGGGGCGAGGCCCCCGACGAACGCGGAAGAGGGATGAAGATGGACCACTGGGATCATGCCCACGCGCTGTTGCTCGCCGGGGGCAAGGGAACCCGGTTCTGGCCCCTCTCGCGCGAGGACCACCCCAAGCAACTCCTCCGCCTGTTCTCGGACCGCCCCCTGGTCGAGGAGACCTACCAGCGCATCCTGCCAGTCATCCCGAGCGAGCGCGTTCTGGTCGCCACGTCCACGGTGCTTGCGACGCGCCTCATGGCGATGTTCCCGGATATCCCCGCGGCCAACTTCATCGTGGAGCCCGTTCCCCGAAACACCGCGCCTTGCATCGCCGTGGCCGCCCATCGCATTCTCCGCCGGAACCCGGACTCGGTCCTCGTCGTGCTCCCGTCCGACCATTACGTGGCCGACCGCGCGGCGTTCCTCGAGGTCCTTCACGCGGCGATCATCCATGCGGAACGCGGGGAGGTCGTGACCCTTGGCGTGACCCCGACTCACCCCGAGACAGGCTACGGATACATCCGCTTCGGCGAGTTCGAGGAGGAACCCGCCGATTCGAGCGGCTCGCCGCGGGCGGTTCCCGAGGCCCGACACCGGGCGCGTCGCATCCAGGCATTCGTCGAGAAGCCGGACGCCGAGACCGCGCTGTCGTATCTGAAGGCTGGGCGCTACCTGTGGAACAGCGGCATCTTCGTGTTTCGCGCCGACGTGATTCTCGAGAAGATCCGGCGTCACCTTCCGGGCCTCGCCACGGCCGTCGCGGACCTTCAGCGAGCCGAAGAGGAGGGGGCGGCGTCCGACGTGATCGCGTCCGTTTGGGAGCGGATGCCGGACATCTCCATTGATTACGGTGTCATGGAGAAAGCGGACGGCCTCGTGGTGATCCCGGCCGCCTTCGGCTGGAGCGACGTGGGGTCCTGGCGCGCCCTGACGGCGTTCCCCACGGACGACCACGAGAACTTCGTTCACGGGCGGGTCGTGGCCCTGGAGTCCCGTGGGAACGTCCTGTATTCCACGCACGGGTTTCTGGCGGTTCTGGGGCTCGACAACACGGTCGTCGTCGTGACCCGGGGCGCCGTGCTCGTCTGCCCCGTGGAGCGGACCCAGGACGTGAAGGCCCTCGTGGCGGAACTGAAGAAGCGGGGGCTCGACGAACTCTTATGACCTTGTTCGGAGCCTCAAGATGGTCAATCCATTGATTTTTAGAGAATACGACATTCGGGGGGTCGTGGGTCGCGACCTGACCGAGGAGACGGTCCTCGTCGTGGGCCGCGCGTTCGGGACGTACCTGCGTGACCGGGGCCAGCGCGTCGCGACACTCGGCCGCGACTGCCGCGCCTCCTCGCCGGAGTTCGCGGCGGCCGTCGCCCGCGGCCTGACCTCGTGCGGCGTGGACGTGGTGGACCTGGGGGTGGTGCCCACGCCGCTCCTCTACTTCTCGATGTTCCTCGCCGAGGCGGCCACGCCCCCCGGGCCGGACATCCCCTCGGGGGTCATGGTGACGGGGAGCCACAATCCCAAGGACTTCAACGGCTTCAAACTCTGCGCGGACCGGGCCGCCCTCTTCGGAGACCAGATCCGCGAGGTCGCCCGGATCGCGACGTCCGGCCGGTTCGCGAGCGGCTCCGGTCAGGTGACCCACCTCGACGTCGTTCCGGCCTACCTGGACCGCGTGGCCCACGACGCCCGCCTCGGGCCGCGCCGTCCGAGGGTCGTGGTGGACGCGGGCAACGGGACGGGGGGGGTCGTGGCCCTGCCGCTCTTTGCCCGCGTCGGCGTCGAGGCCGTGCCCCTCTTCTGCGACATGGACGGCGAGTTCCCCAACCACCACCCGGACCCCACCGTCCCCGCGAACCTGTCGGACCTTCGCCGCGAGGTGGTCGCGCGGGGCGCGGACCTCGGGATCGCCTACGACGGGGACGCGGACCGCCTGGGCCTCGTCACGGAGCGGGGCGAGATCGTGTATGGGGACATGACGCTCCTGGTGCTGGCCCGGGCGCTGCTGCGCGAGCACCCCGGCGCGGCCATCGTGTCCGAGGTCAAGTGCAGCCAAGTCCTTTTCGACGAGGTCGTCCGGGCCGGCGGGCGCGCCGAGATGTGGAAGGTCGGCCACTCGCTGATCAAGGCGCGCATGGCCGAGATCGGGGCCCTGCTCGGGGGGGAGATGAGCGGCCACCTCTTCTTCCGCCACCGATGGTTCGGCTTCGATGACGCGATCTACTCGTCGTTGCGGTTCGTCGAGGTCCTGTCGCAGCGCGACGGTCCTGCGTCGTCCTTGTTCGCGGACATCCCGCGCACGGTCACGACCCCCGAGATCCGCGTGGACTGCCCGGACGAGGTGAAGTTCCGGGTGGTCGAGGCCATGACCGCACATTACAAGCGCGCCGGGCTGCCGGTGGTGGACGTGGACGGGGCCCGGGTTCGCTTCGAGCGGGGATGGGGGCTGGTGAGGGCCTCGAACACCCAGCCCGTTTTGGTCTTCCGGTTCGAGGCGGATTCCGACGAGGCCCTGCACGCGATCCGGGACGAGATGCTGGCCCGGGCCGAGGCCGTGCGCCGCGAGGTCGGGTAGCGTTCACCCTGGGGCCTCCCTGAAAGGAAGGGGAATGAAGGCAGCGATCATCGGCCTGCCACAGAGCGGCAAGACGACCCTGTTCCAGGCCATGGCGGGGTCCCGCGCCACGCGCGAGCGAGGCGCCCTGACCATCGGGACCCTGAAAATCCCTGACCCCCGCGTGGACCGTCTGGCCGCGATGTATCACCCGCGGCGCGTGGTCCACGCGACCCTTGAGGTGGTCGAGGCCCACGCCCCGACGATGGGGCAGTCCGACCGCCGAGGTGGACTCGACGCGGCGTTCCTGAACCTCGTGCGACCCATGGACGCCTTCTTGCTGGTGGTCCGCGCCCACGACGACCTGGACGACCCCGCCCGGGACGCCCAGACCATCCTCGCCGACCTGATCCTGTCGGACCTGATGGTGGTCGAGAACCGCCTCGACCGGCTCGCGACCGACCAGAAGAAGGGAAAGCCCGTGTCCGCGGCCGAGGTCGCGGCCCTCGAACGCGCGCGGCAGGTGCTCGAGAGCGGGCAGCGTGTCCGGGACGACGGGGAATTGCGCGATGGCGCCGAACTGAAGCCCTACGCCCTGCTGACGGCCCGGCCGATCGTCGTCATCGCGAACATCGCCGAACGCGACCTTGGCCGCGACCCGGCGGAGGTCCTGACGCGCCTGGGGCTTCCGATCCAGGGATTGCCCTGCTTCGCCTGTTGCGCCCGCGTGGAGCAGGAAGTCGAGGACCTGCCGCCCGAGGACCGCGATGAGTTCCGTGCGGCCCTCGGGATCCGCGAACCGGTGCTCGGGGTGGTTGCCCGCGAACTGTACGCGGCGATGGGATTGATCTCGTTCCTGACCGTGGGCGAGGACGAGGTCCGCGCCTGGCCCATCCGCGCGGGGGTCCACGCCCCGCAGGCGGCGGGCGCGGTCCACAGCGACATTGAGCGCGGCTTCATCCGCGCCGAGGTCATCGCGTACGAGGACCTCGTGGCCCTCGGGTCCGAGGCCGCGGCGCGCAAGGCCGGCCGGTATCGCCTGGAGGGGCGCGACTATGTGGTCCGCGACGGAGACGTGATCCACTTCCGGTTCGCGGTGTGACGACATGAGGTGCCTTCTCGCCTCGGGCGTGGTCCTGGTCCTTCTGTCATCCTGCGCCTCGCGGGGCCGCTCGGGGAATGGCCCGGCCGATCCGGGGTTTCCGGAGGCGCAGGACACGGCGGACGCGGCCCGGGACGTGGCCGACGCCCCCGCGGACATCCCCGGCCCTCCCCGGGTCTTGTGGGACGACTTCGCCCCGGCCCCGCCCGTGCGTGGGACCCTGTTCCAGACCCGGCCGGACCTGGGCGATTTCCTCGCCATGCGGTTCCACCAGCCGCCGGGAGCGCCGTGCCCCGGCGCCTCCCACCTCGGGGACTTCGGTCTTGGCAACGGCCGGGTCTTCGCCGAGGAAGGCCTCGCCTTCCCCCTGAACACCGTCCACGGGATGGTGGGTCCGACCTATTCGCGGCGCGACCGCTTTTACGGGGACCTCACCCTGTCCCTCGGGGACAAGGACGGGGTCGCGAGGGAGTTCGACGAGGAGTGGATCGCGATGCCCCGCTAACTGCCGGCGGTGGTGAGCGCCGGGCGGTCCGGGGACCTCCTGCTGGTGGTCCTGGACCTGGCGCCCATTCCCGCGCCGGGGTCTGCGACGCGCCCGGCGCACGCGGCCCTGTGGCGCCGGGTCGCGGTGAGCAACGAGGGAGACGCCCCGAGCGACCCGGCCTCGCTGGTGGTCACCACGGCCTTGAAGCAGCGCGTCGAGGACGACGCCCTGCTCGAGACCCGGTCCGACGGGATGCGTGTCGCGTTCTTTCGCGCCCCCGGAGCGCTGGTTCCCGACGATACCCGGCTAGTCCTGCCGGTCCCCTCGCTACCCCCGGGCGGCCTCTTCGAGACGGACCTGGTCCTGGCCACCGCGCCCCCGGGCACGTCGCCGGCGGACGCGCGGGCCGGCCTGTCCGGCGAGGACATCGTCGTCCTGGCCGACGAGACCGCGGCCGCGTACGTGGCCTTCGTGGCCACCACGGCCCGCGTCGAGACTCCCGACCCGGTGGTCAACGATTTCTTCACGGTGCTGGCCCGCACCCTGTACGTCCAGGTCTCGGCCCAGGGGGCGTCGTCGCCGATGTCCCGTGATACCCTGACGTGGACGCGCGACCTGTCGGGCGTGGTCCGGCCCTTGGCCCTCCTCGGGGCGCACGACCTCGCGCGGCGCATCCTGGACTACTACTACGCGGCCGCCTCCCAGGCCGGGGGCATCCACAACGCTTACGACGCCGACCTGCCGTTGGACCTGGACGACCCAGCCGCCGTGGACTGGGCCTCCCTCCCCCGGATGTCGGGTCGCACCGCGGCCGAGGGACCCAGCCACCTCCCCCTGATGTTCGCCTGGCTATGGGCCGCGACTGGCGACACCGCCTGGGTCGCCTCGCGCCTGCCATTCCTACGACATTCTCTTTTCAAGCAACAGTGGAACGAAGACTATCTGCAACCCTTTTCGGGCGACGAGACGTTCCGCGCCGCCATGAACATCGCCTTTGGCCTCCCGATCGAGTACCCGCACGACACGGAGTCTTGGTCCCTGGTGTCGTCGGCGCTGCTCGCCGCCGGGGCCGAGGCCCTGTTTGCGCTGGAGACCGCGACGGGACACGCCGTCGAGGCGCAGCAGGCCCTCGACCTCCGTGCTGGGGCCGCCGCGACCGCGGGGACGCGCTTCCGTCTCGAGGATGGTTGCCTTGCAGCCTTGATCCATCGCGAAGACGGAACCCTGTCTCCACCCTTCGAGGACGCGCTCCTCATGGGACCCTGGGCCGGGCCTCCGTGGTCGCAGTCGGCCCCCGCGGACGAGGCCATCGAGTGCCTCGCCCGCCGGATACGCGCGGCCCCAGGGGTCTTCCGCAGTCCGCTCGACCCCACCTACGAGGGGTTCGCGGGGCTCCCGATCCACGACGGGTCCACACGGGGATGCTGCCGGGCTACACCCTGCGCGTCCTGTCCCAGGCCGGACACCCCGAGGCGGAGGCCGCCTTCAACCACCTGCGCCGCGTCCTGTCGCCCTCCGGGAACGTGGCGGAATACATGGTCTCGGACGACGATTCGGCCTTGCAGTTCGTCTATGACGCCCTGGGCGGCATCGGCGACGTGACCGCCCGCTTCCGCCCGTGGGAGGGCGGGATCGTGCTCGACGCCGCCTTCTTCTATTGGACGGGTTTCGAACCGGACGCCCCCGCGGGTCGCGCGAGGGTGCGGCCTCATCTCCCCAACGGGTGGTTTGAGGTGATGGTCGCGCCGCTCGTGACCGGCGAGACCCGTTGTTCACTTCGGGTGCGGCTCGTGGACGGGGACCTGGTCGCGGAGCTCGCCCACCGGTCGGGTCCGGACCTGACGCTGACCTTCGTGTTCGATGCCCCCACACCGCAGGTCCCCGCCGCGACCCTGAACGGAGCCGTGCTGAGCGCGCAGGACCTCACCGTCGAGACCCGCTTCGGTCACGCGGTGGTCACGTTGCCGGATTGCCTGTTGCGCGCGGGGGGAACCTGCATCGGGGTCCTGCGGGGGTCATGACCCCGTCGAGGCCTGGCACGGCGCCGGATCGAACGCATCCTCGGGCATCCAAAGGAGGCCGGTGGACTGAAGCGGGTCAAAGTCTGGCGGCGTGGGGGTGGGCCGCGGCCCGGACCCGTTGACACCCCCGAGAAGCATCACCCCCCTCCAGGCAACGCGACCGTGGTCACGCCGAGCCGGGACTTCCGGTCCTCCCACGACCCCAGGGCCGTGACCTCGGCGGCCTCCGCGTTGACCTCGAAGGCCTGGATCGTTCGCGGGAAGCAGTAGCTCCCCCACACGGGGTCACCCGCCCCGCATCCGGCCACGTCCTGCTCGACGTTGAAGGACCGCAGTCCTCCGGCCAGGAGCCAGGTCCCCCCGATGCGCACGACCCCCGCGAAGGAACGCGCCGCCCACTCCCCGACCCCGGACACCGCGCGCGTGCGTGCCGACGCCGAGTCGTAGGTCTGACCGTTCCCGTCCAGTTCGACGAGGAATGCGTTCGCCGTGGTCACATCCATGAACGCCGTGGCCCCGCCGACCGGATTCCCCCCGAACACCAGGATGGAGGCGCGGGTCCCGTCGTCACGTGCGACGGCGAAAGACGCGAAGGCGGTCGGCACAATGCCCGCCGGCAGGTCCGCGCCGAGGACCACCGACTCGAGCGCGCCGGCCCCGGACGGTCGCACCATCTCCATCCCCGTGGGGCCGCTTCCGTCGGTTCCACCCAGCACCACCACCTCCCCGGTGGACAGAATGGCCACCGAGGCCCCGAACCGCTTGTGGACCAGCGTTCCGGAGCGCGTGGGCGGCTCGACGGACCCGGCCAGGGCCGCATCGTCCAGGGTCAGGACGGTCACGGCCCCGGACACACCCCCGGACTCCTTTCCGCCCACGAGGGCCACCGTGCGGCCGTCCGCCGAGAACGCCCACGACGGAAAGGCCGCGCCGTGCGTCACGGGCAACGCCCTCGCCGACGGTTCCGCTTCCGTTTCCTCGCGCGGCAAGGTCAGGACCTCGACCGGAGACTGGACGGGCGACGCACGGTCCAGCGGTGCCTCCTGGACGGGATACTTCTCTGGGCCGAGCACCGCGGACGACACGCCCCCCGCGAGGACCAGCCACTCGGCGGTCCCCCCACCGATCGCCGCCATCCCATGCGCGGCCCGGGGTTCGAGGAGCTCCAGCATCTTTCCCGACGGCGAGAAGACCCCCGTGAAAACCCCGGGCTCCGGGGGGCACTCCCCGACGCGCCGCCCGGCCTTGAGCACGTCGCCCGTGGCCTGGAACTCGTCCGACGCGAATCCGCCCGTGCTCAGGACGCGTCCGCTCGGGGTCACGGCCGCGGCCTGGAAGGCCGCCCGACCCGTCACGTAGAACCCGTCCCCATCGAACTTCGGTTGCAAGGGGTTCTGGTTCTTGCCACCCACGCAGTTGAGGGCACCCGAGCGCGCAACGTACACGATCGGCGCCGACTTGAACCCCGGCTTCACCGGGAACGCGGCGCTCCGTCCCCCCCAGAGCGCCGAGGCCCCGGCCCCGCACCCGGTGACCACGACGCGATACTCCCCCTCCGGGACCCCGGGGATCACGACCTCCCTGCGGCCCGTGAGGTCTTTCGCCGTGACGGTCCGCGTGACCACGACCTGTCCGTCCGACTCGCGCACGACCTGGACCACGAGGCGATCCACGCCCGGGGGGAGTCCTCCGCGCAGGGACATTGGGGTCACGCACCCGGTCTCCGAGTCCTCGGCGAAGACCAGGGACCCTCCCTGGACCTCCAGCCGGACCTCGTCGTCCCCGGAACAGGCCCACAGGACGGCCGCGACCAGGATGCATCGGTGAAACGCCATCTCGTCAGTCCGGATTGTAGAAGACGACGTCCTGGACCGGCGCATAGGGCTGCGAGTAGCCCCCGGCCAGGAACAAGCGACGCGTGGCGTCATACAGGGCCAGGTGCGCCGCGCGCGGCGGGTCGAGGAGCGGCGTGGCCTCGGACACGAGGTTGATCGAGAACACGCAACCGGTCTGCTTCTCGTAGTCCTCGCAAACGAAGTTCTCGACAATCAATTCCATCGTGTTCGACACGGCTCCCCCGGCCCCGCGTCCCCCCGCGATCAGGACCGTGTTGAAGTCCATCAGCGTCGCGGTCATGGCGCCGCGGGCCTCCTTCATCCTGAGAACCTCCTTCGGCTGACCCTGCTCGTTCAGCCGGAAACCGCGCTCGTCGGTGCGGTAGATGTCCACCCGGCTGGAGGGGTTCGATAGCGCCGCGTCCGCGAAGCCCCCGATCACGTACGCGATGCGCTGCTGCGGCACGAAGACTGCGGCCAGCAGAGTCCGACCCCCACCCGGCAGCGCCGCAGTGGCGGTGTCGTCCCGCTGGACCTGATAGCCGGCCACCGTCAGGGCCTCGACCTCCGCGACCGTCCCGGTGTCGTTCTGGCCTCCGAACAGGATGAACGCCGGGACCCCCGCGGGGTCCAGCGTACCTCGCCCATAGTCCCCCGCGAAGACCATCGCGTGGTTGTATCGGACCCTTCCGAGATTCACGTGCCCGATCGTTCCGTTGTCGAGCATGTAGGCGTCGGCGAATCCGCCAGCCACCCCGGGGGCCGCGATGCCCCCGGTGATCAGGATCGTGTTCGTCGCGGCGTCGAGCAGGGCCGCGGCGAAGAGGGCCCGGCCCCCGGCTGGCACGATCCCTTGCGCACTCGCCCGAAACGTCCCGGTGAACGGGTCGAAGACCTCGACGCTCGAGTCCAGGCGCGGCGCGGCCCCCGCGTCCTGCGTGTAGCCTCCCAGGACCACCACCTGTCCATTCGCCAGTTTGACGGCCTGGTGGAAGGCCCGGGGCCTCGTCATCGGCCCGACCGCCAGGAACTGTCCCGTGTTCGGGTCATACACCTCGGCGTCTGCGATGACCGCATCGAGGTCCTCGGCCCGGAACCACGTCGCGGCCCCGGCCTTGACCTTCGCGCCCCCCAGCAACAGGACCCGCCCGTCGTCCAGGAGCGTGGCCGTGGCGCCGATCCGGTCCCGGATCGCGGGCCGCGTCGGCTGCGGCGGGATGGTGGCGGTGGCCGGCGTCGAGAAGGAGTTTCTCGGGGTCACGAAGACGGGGACTTCCCTGGGATTCGACGCCGAGTCCTCGAGCACGTCGAAGGGAACCGACCGTCCCCGGGCCAGGATGTCCCCCGCGACCTTGGGGTCGCAGGTCGCCGCGCAGATTTCAATCGTGACCTGGCGGGCATAGCCGAACGGGATCCCATCCAGGGCCACCTCCCGGTTGGGACTCGCAAAATCGGTCACGGTCGAGATGGGCTCCCGGATGGACGGTCCGCTGAACGTCACCTTGATGTTGCGGGCCTTCGCGGGGTCGAAGGGGTCCACGAGCGCGGCCTGCGGGGTCGTCCCCTTCAGCGGGTACACGGACACGGAGACGAGCCCGGGATGGGGACTCCCGCCGGACCCTCCTCCGCACGACGCGACCGCCAGCAACGCGGCCAAGACGGCTCTTCCCAGGTTCCGTTTCATGTCCGAAGCCTCCCGTCACCAGCGGACGTTCGCGCCAAAGGTGCTCGGACCGCCGCCACCGCCGCCCTGGCCCAGACCCACGCCGAGGCCCACGCCCAGGGCCACGGCCGCGGCCCCGCCGATCGCGGTCCACACCCACCACTTCTTGTACCAAGGTCGCGACGGCTCGCGACCCGGCAGCGTTTCCATCGGAAAGTCCGGAGGAATGTCCTCGAACGCGCCGGATGGCTGCCTCGCGGCCACCGTGGACGCCGGCGGAGTCGAGGTCGGGGGCGCCGGGGCGGTCGGGGCCGGCGTCGCCGCGGGGGGCGCGACCGGGATGGAAGCCGGCGCCGCCACGGGCCTCTCGGTCGGGACGATTGCGTAGAGGGCCGGGCGCGCGCGGA
>JBBIPO010000063.1:0-18956 GCA_037442805.1 Deltaproteobacteria bacterium | reverse complement strand
GGGAGTCCGCGAGGCACGCGCCAGTCCGGCCAGGGCTCACCGCGCTGGACGATCCGTGGTTCCCGGGGGGGAGGCTTGGGTGATGCAGATTCTTCCCTTGCTCTTCCTTCGGAACCGAGCCCTGGTGCGGTCACGGAGCGGGGCCGACTGGACCCCGCCGGGACTCGTGAAACCGGGAGGGCGGCATGAGGAAGCAGCGGGGAAGGGCAGAGGCGGCGCGGGCCGCGCTCGGGGACGTCCCAGCGCAGTTCGCCGGGCTGCACGGCATGACGGTCGAGCAGCTGCGGGAGCGGTGGATGGTCCTGTACGGGACGCCGACCACGTCCCGGAACCGCGACTGCCTGCGAAAGCGGCTGGCCTGGCGCATCCAGGAGGTGGCCGAGGGCGGGCTGACGCAGCGGGCGCGGGATCGCATCGAGCAGATCCTGGACGGCCACTTCCGCGCGGCAACGGGACCGAGGTCAATGTGACGACCTGGGACCGCAAGCCCCTCGCGCACCTCGTGGCGCCGGGCGAACGCATCATCCCCTACGGAACCGTGCAGTTGTCCTCGGGTCGAACCAACAACTACGGCGAACTGCTCGCCTGTCTGCTTGCCCTCCGTGCAGCCCGTCGCCTGGGCTTCAAGGTCGTGTGCGGGGACAGCCGCCTGGCCCTGGACTACTGGTCGCGCGGGCACGTCCGGCGGGCCCTGGCCGAGGCCTACCCCGACCTCGCCCGCCTCATCGAGATGACGGCCGCCGAGCGCAAGGCCTTCGAGGCCGCGGGTGGAGTCCTGCGCCACGTCCCCGGATCCCTCAACCCCGCGGACTTGGGGTTTCATTCGTCGCGTTGACGAGAGACGCATCACGTCCCCGAGCGGTCGCGGGCCAGCGCGGCACCCGCCGGGGTCAGTTCGAGGCGGTCCCCGCGCAGCGAGAGCAGGCCGCGGCGGGCGCCCAGGGCGACGACCTCGCGGGCCTCGGGCGTGGGGAATCGCAGGTGCTCGCCCAGGTGGTCGAGGCGGCACTCGGTCGCGGCCTCGGGGAGGCCCTGGTGCTGCAAGAGGTGCACGCACAGGGTCTGGAGCGCGAGGTCGCGGCGCAACCCGCGCCGGCGCAGTCGGGCCGCCACGATCCCCCGGTCGGGCGAGAAGAGGTGGCTGATCCCGAAGACCGCGCCCGCGGCCACGGCCATGCTCCCGGCGATCGAGGCGTCGAGCGCGCGGGCCAGGAGGGTCCCGGACGAGGCCGACAGGACCGCGAGCCCCACGGACAGGGCGAGAAGCGCCGGCAGCCGGTTCACCCACAGAGCCGCCGCGGCCGGGGGGGCGACCATCAGGGCCACGACCAGGACGGACCCGGCTGCGTCGAAGGCCCCGACCGCGGTGACGGACACGATCGCGGTGAGGCCGTACTGGATCGCCGCGGGGCGGAGCCCGAAGGACGCGGCGAGCGCCGGGTCGAAAGTCGTGATCTGAAGTTCCTTGTAAAAAATGAGTACGAGCCCGAAGTCCAGCAGGAAGATGCCGGACATCGTCGCGAGGGCCCGGGGTCCCAGGTCCACCCCGCCCGGCGCGAACCGCTCGAACGGCGCGAAGGCGAGTTCCCCGAGGAGGACCGAGTCCGTGTCCAGGTGCACGCGGCCCGCCTCGCGGGCGATCAGGATCACCCCGACGGAGAACAGGGCCGGGAACACGAGCGCGACGGCCGAGTCCTCGCGGACGAGGCCGGTGCGGCGCAGGGCCTCGATCAGGGCCGCGGTCAAGACCCCGGTCGCCGAGGCCCCGAGCACCAGGACCGGTGACGCGAGGTCCTGGACGATCAGGTATGCGATCACGATCCCCGGCAGGATCGCGTGGCTCACCGCGTCGCTCATCATGGCCATGCCGCGCAGCATCAGGAAGGCGCCGGGGAGGGCGCAGGCCGCGGCGGTCACGCAGGCGATGGCCAGGATCTCCCACTGGTCCGGGCTCATGGGGCGTCCTCTCGAGCAACATGGGCGTCGGCGTAGGCGACCCCCCAAACGCCTCGATACGCTCTCCACTCCTCCGTTTCATCCCTCCAGGTGCGCGATCCCATGGGCAACTCTCAAGAATCCGGGATGAGTCTCGCGGCCTCCGTTGCTCCTGCGGGTGTCAGGGACCAGTGGCCGGGCGGGCCTTCCCGCACGAGCCCCCGGCGCTCCAACGCGTGCAGGGACCGATGGGCCCCGGGCAGACCCGTGAGCTCGAGCATGGCCTGGTGGTGCGCGTGCGCCGGGTCGTCATGTCCGCGCGCCAGACCGGCCAGTGCCACGAGGACTCGGTCCTCCATCAGTCGCCTGCGCGCCCGCCATCGCCGGGCCGCGGACCACGCGAGCCCCCGGGCCGGCGCGAGCAGGACACTCAAGAGCGCCACCGCCGTCGCGATCAGGACGATCGTGGGCCCCGTCGGGAGGTGCGTGGACCGGCTGCTGACCAAAGCCCCCGCCGTGCCGCTCGCGCCTCCGAAGAACGCGGACAGCGCCACCATGCGGCCCAGGCGGTTGGTCCACTGGCGGGCCGCGGCCGCGGGCGCCACGATCAGCGCGCTCATCAGCACGACCCCGACCGCCTGGAGGCCCAGCACAATGGTCACGACCAGGAGCCCGGTCATCAGCACATCGAGGAACCGCACGGGGCGGCCCGTCGCGGCGGCGAACACGGGGTCGAAACTCAGGGCCTTCCAGTCCTTCCACGGCAGGAGCAGGCCCGCGACGACGAGGGTCCCGAGCGCAGCCATGGCCCACAGGTCCTGCTCCAGGACGGCCGCGGCCTGCCCGAACAGGAAGCGGTCCAGTCCGGCCTGGCCCGCCCCGGCGTGGCGGCGCGCGAACGTCAGCAGCACGAGCCCGGCCCCGAAGAACACGGACAGCATCATGGCCAGGGCCGCGTCCTTTTTGACGCTGGTGGAGCGGACCACCGCGACGACCAGGAGGGCTCCGGTCCAGCCGGCCACGGCGGCTCCCGCGAGGAGCGGCAGCGGGCTCCGGGACCCGCCCAGCAGGAACGCGAGCACGATCCCCGGCAGGGCCGCGTGCGAGACCGCGTCCGACACCAGGCTTTCCCGCCGGAGAAAGGCGAAGGAACCCACCGTGCCCGCGACTCCGCCCAGGAGCGCCGACGCGAGCGCCACCGTCCGCACGGTGGGATCATGAATGACCTGGACCAGGAGATCCATCATGGCTCAATGTGTCCGAGGGCCCAGAGGTTCGCCCCGCCTGCCGGGCGGGAACCGTGGCCGTGTTCGGATTCCGTGACCGTGTCGGAGTCCGTGACCGTAACAGAGTCCGCGACCGCCAGGGAGGCGCGGCCGGACCCCGGATACCGGACCCCCGACCCCGGAT
Organism: Deltaproteobacteria bacterium; assembly: GCA_037442805.1. Lineage (GTDB taxonomy): Bacteria > Myxococcota_A > UBA9042 > DTJE01 > DTJE01 > DYKK01. The sequence continues at coordinate 15,611 of JBBIPO010000063.1, read as the reverse complement.
GCCGGCCACAGGGGCGCGGCCAGGAGGTCGCGCAACCGCCGCGAAGTGGACTTCGCGGCTCCAGGCGCGCGTCGCGCGCATCCCCCGCGGTGTGGTTTCTCGCCGCCTTCCCATGGCTCATTTCCCATCTCCCATTTCCGGTTCTTGGTTTCCCATTTCCCGCGGGATCGGTTCTCCCCCTTCCCGCACGGGGCTTCGTCCGCCGTAGCACAGGCGGAGGTTCGCCTCGGTGAACACCTCGTTCACGGGGCCGCACGCGATGCGCCGCACGTTCAGCAACAAGACCCAGTCGAAGTAGTCACGAACCGTCTGGAGGTCATGGTGCACCACGAGCACGGTCCGGCCGCGCGCCCGCAAGTCGCGAAGGCGGCCCACGATCACGCGCTCGGTCAGCGCGTCCACGCCCTGGAACGGCTCGTCCATCAGGCACACGGCCGCGTCCTGGACCAGGGCCCTGGCGAGGAACACGCGCTGCTGCTGCCCGCCGGACAGGGCGCGGATGTGGCGCGAGGCGAACGCCTCCATCCCGACCTGACGCAGGGCCTCCATCGCGGCCTCCCGGTCGGCCCGGCCCGGCAGGCGGAACCACCCGAGCCGTCCGTACCGCCCCATGGTCACCACGTCCAGCACGGTCGCGGGGAAATCCCAGTCCACGCTGTTTTTCTGGGGGACGTACGCGATGGCCGCCCGGACCTCCGACACGGGCCGGCCCAGGATCCGGACCTGGCCCGCGACCCGGGGGACCAGCCCCAGGATCGCCTGGATCAGCGTGGTCTTGCCCGCGCCGTTCGGTCCGACCACGGCCAAAAGCACGCCTTCCGGGACCGCGAGGTCCACGTCCCACAGGACCGCGCGCTCGCGATACGCGACGGTCAGGTCCGAGACTTCGATGGCCGTGCCGCTCATGGGTCTTCTCCTCCCGGCCGCAATCCTCGGACGATGGCGGCGACGTTGTGCCGGATCATCCCGACATAGGTGCCTTCCGGGGTCCCGGGGTCGCCCAGGGCGTCGGACAACAGCGCGTCCCCGATCGCGACCTCGAATCCCCGCGCTCCCGCCGCGGCCTGGAGGGCCTCGATGACCCGGGGAGACACCGACGACTCCACGAAGATCGCGGGGATGCGCCGCCGCGCAATCAGGTCCGCGACCTCGCGGATGTCCCGGACCCCGGCCTCGGCCACGGTGCTGATGCCCTGGATCCCGCGGACCTCTACGTCATAGGCCCGACCGAAATACGCGAAGGCGTCGTGGGCCGTCACCAGGACCCGCCGCTCCCTCGGGATCGCGCGCAGGCGGTCGCGGATCTCCCCGTCCAGGCGCGCGAGTTCCGCGAGGTACGCGTCGCACCGGGCCGCGTACCCGTCGGCCCCGGCCGGGTCCACCCGGGACAGGGCGTCCCGCACGGAACGCGCGGCCTCCATCCAGAGCACGACATCATGCCAGACGTGCGGGTCGGGCGTCTCGCCGGGTCCCGACCAGATCAGGCGGTCAGGCGGGAGACCGCTCGTGACCGCCACGCAGGGGACGCCGCGCTCCGACAGGCGTTCCAGGACCTCGGACATGCGGCCCTCCAGGTGGAGCCCCCCGTACAGGATCAGGTCGGCCCCGCCCATGCGGGTCACGTCTCCCTCGCTCGCCTTGAACAGGTGCGGGTCCACCCCGGGACCCATCAACGCGGTCACGCGCACGCGTTCCCCGCCGACGTTGCGCGCCAGGTCGGCGACCACGCTGGTGGTTGCGACCACGTCGATCCCAGGCTCCGTGGACGACGAGCCTCCTTCCCGGGCCGCCCCGGAGCGGACCGCGTGCAGGGCCGCCCACGTGCCGCCCACGGCCCCGAAGGCAACCAGGAACAGGAGGATACGGCCCACGAATGGTACCCCGGGACGACAGACTCGCCAGCCCCGCCGGATATCCCCCGAGGCGCGCGCCTTGTCAAGCGGATGGGTGGGACCCAAATCGCCGGGTGCCACGCGGTGTTTCGACCCTGTTCGTGGGCGTGGGCGTGGGTGAAACCGGTGCGTCGGGTCACCCACCGAGTGATGCGGTGCGAAAGGGACGCGAATCGTCCCCACTTACTCCTGTGCCCACGGCGACGAGAATGCGACGGCGATGACCCGACGATCGAGGTGGGACGCGCGCGCCGGAAAGAGTGTAAGACGTTCCATCGCGGTTTCCCGCCCACAGGGCGATTGTGACCTGGAGGGGAAGCGGGAGGTCAAGGTACGCGAACAGAGGCCCAGGCGTGACCGGTGTTGCCGCTCATCGTTTGCCGCAAGAATCTGGACATCGTGGTCGGGGAGGGCGGCGTGCCCAGCCGTCGGCGGGCCGCCCGCCTACTCGTCCTGGTTTGAGCCCTTCCGGCCGTTCTTGGCTTCGCGCACGCGGTGCGAGTCGCCTGGGAGCCTGTCTAGGCCCCGGCTGGGGATCGGTTTCTCCGGACCGAACGGGGAAGACCCACTGTCGGACGAACCGCTTTCCCCACGAAGCCATCTTCGAACCGCGAACACCAGTTCACGGTCCTCCGGGGCGGCCTTCCAGAGGTAGAGCGTTCCGACTATGGCGACTCCGCAAATCGCGGAGATGGCCACCGTGGTCCATCCCGGTTCGGCGACGACGGCACGGATCGCCAGTTGCACCGCCAACGAGAAGGTCCCGGCCACGCCCAGCCACAGGAAGGAACGATTGAAGGGTCCGACGCGAAAGATGGAATGCACCTCCAGGACTTGAAGACCCCGGAACACGACGTTCCCCAGGAGGGTCGCCAGGGCGGCCCCGAGGGGTCCCAGGGCCGGGATCAACAACAGGTTCGCAACGACGATGACCAGGAATCCCGCCACGTTGTTGAGGAGGTCGAGCGGGGACCTGCCGGACATCACGACCGGCCACTGGTGAAGCCCCAGGACGGCGTTGACGAGGTGCGCGACGCACAAGACGACGAGGACGGCGTGAGCGTTCCCGTATTCCGGACCCCAAAGGCCCAGGAAGAAATCCCCAAAGACCAGGAGAGTCGAGAAGAGCGGCCAGGACAAGCCGAGGACCCAGCGGGTCATCCTGGTCAGGTTCAAGGCGAGCCGCGCGGTGTCCTTTTCATCTGCGCAGGCGGCCGCGACCGGGCTCAGGACCGGGTCGAAGGCGTATCGGACGGAACTCAAGACCCCTGCGATCAGGACAGCGGCGCCGTAACCCGCGACCGCCGTCGGTCCATCCTTCATCAGAAGCCCAAGAAAGACGATATCCAGGCGATAGATCGCCTGGTTGAGCAACTCGGCGAGCATGATGGGAAACGTGAACCGAACCAGGGACCAGTTCCAGGAGCCCGACGTCAGCGCGCGAAGGGCCGTCGGTCGGTCGAGGCGCCGGCCAAAGGCCCAGATGGCAAGAAGGAATGCGCACGACGACGAGGCGAGATGTGCGAGGGCAATCCCCTGTTCCGCGAGCCCCGCGAGCGCAATCCCCAGGACCAAAACCGCGACGACCATGGCGACGGGCTCGCACAGACCGCGCACGAGCAGGTTGTAGTGCATGGTCCCGGTCGCCATCGTCGCGCACACGAGGACCAGCCCGAGCGACCAGGTCAAGACCACGGGGGCGAGCGTGAAGAGAGCCGAACGATACTCCGAGACCTCTTGGCGGCTAGCGATGACCCACAAGACACCGACCACGACGAGGGAGGACAGACCCGCTACCGCAAGCCCCGTGGCTGCGAAACGGGCCTCCGCATCCCTGTCGCCCTTCGCGCTTGCCACTGCCACCGCACGGAGCATTCCCTTGTCCATCCCGAGCACGCCCACCTTGCAAGCCATCTCGACGAGCGACCACGCGTAGATGTACGCGCCGTAAGCGCTTCGCCCGAAGAAGCGTGCCGCAAGGACATGGAAGGCGAACAGCAGGAGTTGAAAGAGCGCCGCGAGGTAGTTGGCCGTGGTCCCTCGAAGCGTTCTTCGTGCATCCTGGTCAGTGGCGACTCCCGCCGGCCCGTTCCCGTGCGTGCTCACGCGACACCCGATCCTTCGCGGGCCTTCTTCGCCAGCAACTCCTCGTAAAGATCGGTAACCTCTTGCAAGGCCGATTCAGGGTCGAAGAGTCGCAGGACCCGCTCGCGGCCGGCCTGGCCCATCTCACGCCTCACGTCATCCCCCGTGTGAATGGCCCGGACCAGGGCCTCCGCCATCGGAGCGATCCAGCCCGTCTCGAACTCGAAACCGGTCACCTCGGGTTCCATGATACGGTCCAGGTTGGCCGCGTGGCTCGTGAGCAAGGGAATAGCGCACGCGTGGGCCTCGAGGGCGGCGTTGGGCAGCCCCTCGTACAGGGAGGGCAGCATGACGAAATCCGCGGCGGCGTAAAGGCTCTCGACCTCCTTGACCGGCCCCAGGTAGCGAAAGCATTTTTCCAGGCCGAGGCCCTTGGCGGCCGCAGAAAACGCCATGGCCACGAGGGAATCGTACACCCGGCCAGCCAGGACAATCGTGAACGAACCTTTTTCAACCAGGCGCTTCCTCAACGCGAGTGCGACCGCCGCGCAAAGCCCCAACTGGTGCTTCGCGATGCTGACCCGCCCGGGGACCACGATCACGGTGCCGGACAGTCCAAGTCGCGTCCGGGCCTCTTGCCGCTCCGACTCGGTTGCCGGCTTGAAACGCTGAAGGTCCAGGATGTTTCGAATCAGTCGAACCTTGTGCGCTGGGACCCTCTGGTACCGGACCAACTCGTCGCGTGTCCCGACGCTGTTGACGGTCACGGCGTCGCAGCGAGTCGCGAGGAGGGCCTCGACGAGCCGATAGTCAGGTCGCATCATCCGGCTCCGGACCGAGGTGATCACCACGGGCCTGCCCGCGAGCGGGCCGAGCAGCCTCGCCCACAAGTTGGCGTACTCCATGAAACTGTGGACGATGTCAGGCTTCTCGGCGCGCAGAATCTCGAGGAGGCGCCGCGCCCGCGCTGGTCCGAGAGGACCCCCGACCACGTATCTCGGCTGGTCCGGTGGAAGGAGTTCTCGATAGGCGTTCGTGCCGTCGAGGAGGCACAGGACCGGGTCGAAGCGGTCCCTGGGCAGACGTCGAACCAACTCGGCCATCTGCCGCTCCGCCCCACCGAGCGCCAGCGAGTTGATGAGATAGAATACCTTAGTCATTGGGCGGTTCGTGGTTCGTTGATTGGCCGTTCGCTCTTGTCCCCTTGTCCAGCCTCGTCAATGAACGAGCGAAACCACGTCTCGATCACCAGGAGATTCCAGATCGCGAGTCCGCGGGACTCCCCCCGCTCGTGTGCCGCGATCAGGCGCTCCACCTCCGCCATGTCGAACAGACCCCGTTGCGTCGTTCGAGACGACAGCAGGAGGTCGCGCACCATCGGTCGAAGGTCCTCGCGGACCCAGCGGTCCACGGGGAGCGAAAACCCCATCTTGGGGCGGCGCAGGACCGCGGGGGGGACCAGGTCGCGGAAGGCGCGCTTCAGGATGTACTTTGATTCCCACCGATTCAGTTTGAGCGCGGTTGGGAGCGAGGACGCGAACTCGACCACCTCCGGGTCCAGGAAGGGGCACCGGACCTCAAGCGCGTGGGCCATCGAGGCGATGTCCACCTTGACGAGGATGTCGTCGGGCAGGTAGGTGCGGAAATCCAGTTCGAGAAGGCGGCCCGTCGGGTCCTCGGCAGAGGACGCCTGAACGAGCGAATCGAAGCGTTCCGCAACGCGGTCGTGTTCGAAGCGCTGCCTCAGGTCCGGGTGATACAGCCGCTTGCGCTCGTCGTGCGGGAAGTGGGCGACGAGTCCCAAGTAGCGAGTCACCTCGCCCTGACAGAGTCGCCTTCCGAAGTCGCGCACGGGTTGGGTTCGCGCGAAAGGGAGATGGCACAACGCCACGGAAACCAGTCGAGGAAACGGCCCTGGCAGGCGCGTCAGGAGGCGTCCGAGAAGGGCGTAGCGGTATCGGTTGTATCCCGCGAATCCCTCGTCCCCGGCGTCCCCGGACAACGCGACCGTCACGTAGCCCCTGGTGAAACGGCTCAGGTACCACGTGGGCACGGCCGACGTGTCCGCGAACGGTTCGCCGTAATGGGCGACGAGCCTCGGAAGGACCGAGACCATGTCCGGTTCCACCAGCATCTCGTGGTGGTCCGTGTGGAAATGATTCGCCACCAATCTGGCGTATGTTGTCTCGCTCGTGTCGCCAGAAGGAAAGCCGATCGAGAAGGTCTTGACCGGCTGGTCGCAGAGTCGGCTCATGCACCCGACCACGATGGAGGAGTCCACGCCACCCGAGAGGAACGCCCCGAGCGGCACGTCGGCGACCAGCCGCACGCGGACAGCCTCCTCGATTCGGTGGCGCAGCTCCTCCGCCGCGTCATCCACTCGACGGGGTACCGGCCGGAAGGACCACGAGTAGTACCGCCGCGGGGTGGGCTCCTCGCCGGGACGACAGACCAGGAGGTGCCCGGGTTCCAGTTTCCGCACCCCACGAAACGCGGACATCGGCGCTGGCACGTACTGAAGCGCGAGGTAGGCGTCCAGGGCATCCAGGTCCGGTTCGCGGGGGAAGAGGCCTGTCTTGACCAGGGCCTGGACCTCGGAGGCGAAACAAAGCCCGCGCGGTCCAAAGTGGTAGCACAGCGGTTTCTTCCCATAGCGGTCCCTGGCCAGGACGACCCACTGTTTCTTTCGGTCCCACAGGGCCAGGGCAAACATCCCCCTCAGTGAAAGGACGAAATCCGGGCCTTCCTCCTCGTAGAGATGTAGTGCCGCCTCCGAATCGGAGCGGGAGCGAAACGCATGGCCCCTGGCTTCCAACCGCTTGCGAATCTCCTGGAAGTTGTAAATCTCGCCATTGACCACCAGTGCGATGGTGCCGTCCTCGTTGAGCATGGGCTGCGAGGCCTCCGGCCTCAGGTCCACGATGGCCAGGCGGCGGTGACCGAGGACCACTGGCCCGTCTCGATGGACCCCTTCCGCATCCGGCCCCCGGTGGGCCACGTATCCCATCATGGCGCGGACGACCGCCTCGTCGTCGTCGCTGGCCGGGCCGGACGCCAGCAATCCTGCGACCCCGCACATCTTCTTCCCTTCAGGCCTTCAAAGCCCCGCGACCTTCCGATACCAGGACCACTGCCTTGCGATGCCCGCCTCGAGTCCCACCGTGGGCTCGAACCCCAGTTCGCGGCGCGAGCGTTCGATGTCCGCGTAGGTGTGCTCGACATCCCCGGGCTGAAGCGCAAGCCTCCTCAAGCGCGCTCGAAGGCCCGTGACGCGCTCGACCGTCGCCACGAGCTCGTTCAAGGTCACGGGGTGGCTTCCCCCCAGATTGTAAATGCGGTACCGCACATCCACTTCCATGGCGGCTACAATACCATTGATAATGTCGTCAATATAGGTATAGTCACGACTCGACGTGCCGTCTCCGAACATGGGGATGTCGTCGCCTCGGGCGATGCGCTCCAGGAACTTCTGGATTGCGAGGTCCGGTCGTTGGCGCGGGCCGAAGACCGTGAAGAAGCGCAAGACGACTGAGCGGAAACCATACAGATGCGAAAAGCAATGACACAGAAGTTCCCCCGCCTTCTTGGTGGCGGCGTACGGGCTGATCGGATGGTCCACAGGGTCGTCTTCCGAAAAGGGTACCTTCTTGTTGTTCCCGTAAACACTGGAACTCGATGCGAAGACGAACCGCTCGACCCCATGCTGTCCCGCTGCCTCGAGAAGGTTCACGGTGCCATCCACGTTCACGGCCGTGTAAAGCGCTGGTCTCTCGATACTCGGTCGTACACCGGCCATGGCCGCGATGTGAACAACCACCGATGGCCGGCGCTGCTGAAAGAGGTTGGCGACCTTCTCCCGATCTCGGATATCAACTTCCACCAGATGGAACAGCTGGTTCGAGCAAAGCTCCTGCGTGTTTCGTCTCTTGATGGCCGGGTCGTAGAAGTCGCAGAAGTTGTCGAGGCCGACGACGCTCCATCCATCCGACACCAATCGTTCGCACAGATGCGATCCGATGAAACCCGCCGCACCGGTCACGAGCACTGTCTTCATCCGTCACCCCCATGAAAGGCTGTCCCCGGCGTTGCGCGACCTCTATCCGTCGCCATCGTGCGGCGGTAAACACGAGCGCCTGCCACGGTTGCCTCCAGAAAGAAACTTTCGCGTAAATATCTCTCCAGTACTGGCAGCACGCTCATCGGGAAACGGCTCCAGCCGTGGAGGTCGGAGGGGGCAGTGTCCACAACGACCGCGCAGTGGTTGGATTCGAGGTCCTTGACAAGGAGCGCCGCGTCGTCTTCCCGGACGTGGGGTCGGGCGTCGAAGTCTCTCGGGACGTGGAGCGGGTCGAAATCGCCCACTACCGGGCTAGGGTTGATGAAACGGCTCGCCGGCCTGCGTTCCGCGAGATAGTACACCGGATTGAAGTACCCCCAGACGAAGAGGCGCTCCTGTGGCGTCGTGTTGGCTCGAAGCCACTGCGCCACCTCGATGGCCGTCGGGTCCTGCGATGGGAAGTTGCGCTTCAGAAGGCCCCTTGCCCACGTATTGGCCCCGAATCCAGCGGCGGACAGGCAGAGGAGGAGCGCAATTGGCCGCAGGAAGAGACTTCCGCGGGTCCCTGCGTCCTGGAAGAACCCCGCCACCAGAAGCGCGGCCCCGGGGACGAGTTGCAGAAAGTAGTGGCCGTAGAAGCGACCGCCCATGCCGACGCCAGCCCACGCGGTCCAGTAGAACCACGAAGCAAGAAGGAGCCAGGCGCGTTCCTGATCGTCTTGTGCCTGCCGAGCCCCTCGAAGCAAACGACGGATCGCCCAGGTCCCGAGGGCCAAGAAGACCCCGCCGTTCGCGAGGCCGTACAAAGCGAAGGCTTGGATGGTCCGCAGGAGGTCCAGCGGTGATGACGCCCCGCGGTACGCGAAGTTGCGGTACAGGTTCCATTCGAGAAATTCAGAACCGCGACCCCTGGCGAAGAACCAACAAGAAACCGCCATCAGGACCGTGATGAAACCAACAGCGGCGGACAGGATGGCGGAAACCCTCGAGTCCCGATGGGCCGTGACCAGGAACCCGACAAGCGCGAGGAAGGCCATTCCGGCCTGGTGCTTGAAACACACGGCCAGGCCGCACGACGCCCCGGCCAGGGCAGCGAGGAGAATCCTGGTCCGGCGCGAGTCGGCGAGCGAATGGCGAACCGCGAGGAAGGCCGCGCAGGCGATCGGCAGGTTCATCAATGTTTCGCAGTCGGTTGCGACCGTGATGTTCGACGAGAACGCGGCGAACGCAAACGCACCTGCCCAGGAGGCGCGAGGCCCGAGCCCCGCGGCGAGGCAGGTCTTCCGAACGACCACGGATCCGAGGAGGACCCACAACGCTGTCCACACGCGGATCCAGCGAAGGTCCGTCGCGCCCAACCCGATCAGCGAGGCGAAGAATCCATAGACGAACGGAGGTTTCTTCTCCACGAACGAGACATACGAGTCTCCGCCCTCGACGAGCGCCTGCCCGTATAGGTAGAAGTCGCTTTCATCAATATTGAGGACCTCGAACACGAATCCAGGGGCGCGCAGGACGAGGACCATCAGGACCAAAAGCGCCCACGGAACTCTCGCGTGTATCCCATCGAGGGGGACCGAGACGGGCCGAGGACAGATGACCGAGCGGCTGCTCACCCGGGATTCTCGTCCATCTGAAAGACGTCGCGCACCCCGTACAGGCCCGGCGCGCGCCCGACCAGGTGGCGGGCCAGGGCCAGGGCGCCCTCCGCGAACAGGCGGCGGGAGGCCGCGCGGTGCGTGACCTCGAGGCGGTCGTGGCGCCCGAGGAACAAGACCGTGTGCTCGCCCACGACCTCCCCCCCGCGAACCGCGAGGACCCCGACCTCACGGTCGCTGCGGGGTCCGACGTCGCCCTGGCGGCCCGCCACCAGGCGCTCCCCCGTGCCCTCGGTCAGGCGGCGGACCAGCGACAACGCCGTGCCGGACGGGGCGTCGCGCTTGTGGCGGTGGTGGATCTCGACCACCTCCACGTCGTAGGCGGGACCCAGGATGCGGCGGGCTAGGGCGCACACCTCGTGCAGGCAGAACACGCCCAGGCTCGTGTTGGAGGTCCACAGGACCGGGGCCAGGGCCGCCGCGGCCCGGAGGCGCTCCAGGTGCGCCTCCGACAGGCCCGTGGTCCCGCTCACGACCGGCACGCCGCGACCGGCCAACGCCTCCACGAAGGCCGCGGCCGCGTCGGGCGCCGAGAAGTCCACCGCGACGTCCACGCCGTCCGGGACCTGGCCCGCGTCCGCGAGGACCTCCCGTTCCCCCCACGGGGTCTGGACCATCCGCCCGGCCTGGGGGTGGTCCGGCCGCTCCACGAGCGCCACGACCTCGTCCCCGGCCTCGGCCGCGGCCTCCTGGACCCTGCGGCCCATGCGCCCGAGCGCGCCGTTCAGGGCGATTCTCATCGCAAGTCCCCTAGTATGCGATGGCGAACACGACCTCGTGGTCCGCGGGCTCTCCGGTCACGAGGCAACGGCCCGGTCCGGTATCCTCGAGAATGACGCGCACCGTGGCCTTGGTTTCCTCCTTGATGCGCGCCTCCACCTCGCGGGACGGCCGAAAGTGCGCCCGCAGGAACCCGCGGTCTTGCTCGAAGAAGCGGCGCAGGTCCTCGTACGATTCGACGCGGTGCGTGTGCGCCTCGCGGAAGGCGAGCGCCCGCCGGAACATCTCGCCCTGGATCGCCCGCAGCCGGGCATCGAGGGCCTCGCGCGTGACCGTGGCCAGGGGCAGGGTCTCCTTGGTCCGGTCCAGCCGCGACTTCAGCACCACGGTCCCCGCGGCGCAGTCCCTCGGGCCGACCTCGATCTGGAGCGGCACCCCGCACTGCTCCCAGTGGAAGAACTTCTCCCCGGGCCGCATCGTGTCGCGCCGGTCCACCACGACCGTCTGGCGGGTGACCGGGTCGTACAGGCATTGCTGGACCCGGTCGTGACCGAACCGGCGCTCCGAGGCCGCGACCTCCGCGTCTCCGACCAGCGCGACCAGGACCTTGCGGACGTGCTCGAAAACCGTCGCCTTCTCGTCGTCGTTGCGGTAGATCGGGACCACGGCCAACAGGATCGGGGCCACGCGGGGCGGCAAGACCAGACCCTCGTCGTCGGAGTGCGCCATGACGAGCGCCCCGATGAGCCTCGTGGACACGCCCCACGAGGTGGTCCAGGCATGTTGCAACGTCTGATCGCGGCCCTCGAACCGGATGTTGAACGCCCGCGCGAAGTTCTGGCCCAGGTGGTGCGAGGTCCCCATCTGGAGCGCCTTGCCGTCCTGCATCATCCCCTCGATGCAGTAGGTGCGCACTGCGCCCGGGAACCGCTCGGACTCGGTCTTCTGACCGACGAACACCGGGATCGCCAGGACCTCCTCCGCGAAGCGACGATAGACGTCCAGGATGCGCAGTGTCTCTTCCTGGGCTTCGGCGTCCGTTTCGTGAGCCGTGTGACCTTCTTGCCACAAAAACTCGCTGGTGCGTAGGAACAGGCGCGTGCGCTTCTCCCATCGCACGACGTTGGCCCACTGGTTGATCAGGACCGGCAGGTCGCGCCACGAATGAATCCACTGGGCGTACATGTGTCCGATCACGGTCTCGCTGGTCGGGCGCACGACCAGGGGTTCTTCCAGGACCTCCCCCCCGCCGTGCGTCACCACCGCGCACTCCGGGGCGAAGCCCTCGACGTGCTCGGCCTCCTTGCGCAGGAAGGATTCCGGGATGAACAGCGGGAAGTAGGCGTTCTGGTGGCCCAGGTCCTTGAACTCGCGGTCCAGTTCCCGTTGGACCGCCTCCCACAGCGCGTACCCGAGGGGACGGATGACCATGCACCCCCTGACCGGGGCGTAGTCCGCGAGTTCCGCGGCGCCGATCACGTCCAGGTACCACTGCGAGTAGTCCTTCTCGCGCGGAGTGATGTTCTTCGCCATCGTCGGATTCTCCGGCAAGGACCGCTCGACCCGGTGGGCGCCTCAGGTTCCCGCCGCGTAGTCGTTCCGATACCGGATCTGGTCCTCGCTCAGCACGTCAATCTGGATACCCATCGTTGCCAGCTTCAGGGCCGCGATCTCCTGGTCCTGGGCCACGGGGATGTCGTGAACACCGACCGGCAGCGCCCGCCCTTCCCGCGCCAGGCGCAGCATGCTCAGGAACTGGTTCGCGAAGGACATGTCCATCACCTCCGAGGGATGGCCCTCCGCGCCCGCGAGGTTCACGAGCCGGCCCTGGGCCAGCACGAAGATGCGCCGCCCGTCCGCGAGGACGTACTCCTCGGTGTTGGGGCGGATCTCGCGGCGTCCCGCCGCGATCTCGCGGAGGTCGCGCAGATTGACCTCGCAGTCGTAGTGACCGGTGTTGCACACGATGGCCCCGTCCTTCATCGCGTCGAAGTGGCGGCGCACGATCACGTCCTTCATGCCGGTCGCCGTGATGAAGATGTCACCCATCGGGGCGGCCTCGTCCATCGTCACGACCTGGAATCCGTCCAGGGTCGCCTTGAGCGCCGGGATGGGGTCCACCTCCGTCACGAGGACGCGCGCCCCCATCCCGCGAGCGCGCATGGCGGTGCCCTTGCCGCAGTGCCCGTACCCCGCCACCACGAAGACCTTCCCCGCGAGCAGGACATTCGTGCACCTCAGAATGCCGTCAATCGAGGACTGCCCGGTTCCGTACACATTGTCGAAGTCCCACTTGGTCTCGGCGTCGTTGACCGCGATGATCGGGTAGCGCAGGGCCCCGGCCGCCGCCATGGCTCGCAGGCGATGCACCCCGGTCGTCGTCTCCTCGGTCCCGCCGAGCACGTCCTGGCAGCGCTCCGGGTGGCGGTTGTGCAGCGAGAAGATCAGGTCCGCCCCATCGTCCAGGGTCAGGGTGGGCCCCGTCGCGATGGTCTGGTCAATGCACCAGTAGAACTCCTCGACCGACAGTCCCCGCCACGCGAAGATCGGAACGCCCTCCGCGGCGAGCGCCGCGGCCACGTCGTCCTGGGTGGACAGGGGGTTGCAGCCGCTCCAGGCGACCTCGGCCCCGGCCGCGCGCAGCGTCCGCACCAGGACCGCGGTCTCCTTGGTGACGTGCAGGCATCCGGCGATGCGCATCCCCTGGAGGGGCTTCGTCGTCTCGACCCTGCGCCGCAGCGCCATCAGGACCGGCATGTGCTGCTCGGCCCACTCGATCTTTCGCAGGCCTTCCGGGGCCAGAGCGAGGTCGCGCACCTTGAAGTTCTGTGTTCGCATGGACACGGGCGTGACTCCTTTGTTGTCGGACCGTCCTCCGAAGCCGGGTTCGCGGGAAGACCCCGGGTCGGATTGACACCGTCGCCGCGCCGCGACTACCATCCCGCGCGGCCGGCGGATGGTACGCGAGGACGACGGGCGTGTCAAACGTTCCCGATGGGGTGGAAGGCGCGATCGTGTTCCTGGCGCTCGGGTCGAACGTGGGAAAGCGGCAGGCCCACCTGCGGGATGGCTTGCGGCGATTGCTCGACACCGGTCGGGTGGCCCTGGTCGCGGTATCTTCCCTGTTCGAATCGGAACCCGTCGCCTGCGCGGGCGGGCCGTTCCTGAACGCGGTCGCGGTGGTGCGGACGCGCCTCGACGCGAGGGGCCTCTTGAGGGAAGCCAAGGCCGCGGAGCGCACGGCCGGGCGCACCGGGGGCCGAGGGGAGGCCAGACCCCTCGACGTGGACATTCTGTTCTACGGTGATTCGACATGGACCGACGGCGACCTGATGGTTCCCCATCCCCGACTGTACGAGAGGCCCTTCGTCCTGGCGCCGCTCCTGGAGGTCTGCGGGGACGCGCGGGACCCGAGGACCGGCCGGCGCATCCGGGACGAGGCCGCGTCCGCCGGTGTGGCGCATCCTGTGGGCCTGATGCGCGTCGCGGGTCCCGAATGGTGGAAGGCGGACGACCAGGGACCGCCGCAGGAGGCCACGTGAGGCCGGCGCGCTGGCTATGGATCGTGACGTGGGCGGCCGTGGTCGTCGCATCTTGTGGTCGCGACCGGATGGACCGGATCTCGCTGCCGGAGCCGCCGGGCCGGACCCCGGTCGTGTCCCTGACCTCCCTGCCCCTCGACACCGACGAAGACTACGATCGCCTCGACGAGTGGCTGCGCGGTAGCGGCTCGGTGGAGGACACGATCCGGGTGTACGACGACCTGCTCCGGATCGCGCCCGATAACGTCAAGGCCCACGTGCGAGGGGCCCTGGCGGTGCTGGCCCTGGACGAGGCACGGGGCCGGGCGGTGGCCCGGGGCGTCCTGGACCGCTTCCGCGACCGCGTGGGGACTGACCCGGACCTCCAGGCGTTGGCGAACCGGGTCGAGGAACCCGCGGATGACCCCGGACCGCCGGATAGGCTTTGACCGTCCCCGAGGATCGTGATAGAGAGCAAGACAAGTGTGGAAATGGGAAACCGGAAACGGGAGACGGCCAACGGGACATGACAAGCGCGCGCGAAGAGCGCGGTGCAACGCAGCGTGACGACGCCGCCTCGTGACCCGCGCGGGGCGCGGGTGTCCGCGGCGGATCTTGACGGAAACGATCGGACGACGCCCGACACGGCAGGGCGTCAGGAGCGGGGTGTAGCGGAGATGGCCGCACCGGCCTTCGCCATCTATCTGAACGCGAACGCCCGGCGCGTGTCCCCGGACGTCGTGGCCCAAATCGAGGACCTGGTCCACCCGGATGACATCTACTTCTCGACGTGCCTCGACGACGCAGGTCGGCACGCGGCCCGGATCATCGCCAAGGGCTATCCCACGGTCTTCACGGGCGGAGGGGACGGGACGGTCTGCCAGTTCATCAATGCCCTTTGCCGGGAAGCGGAGCGGGCGGGTCGGCCCGGGGGCCTGCCCACGCTCGGGGTCCTGGCGTTGGGAACGGGCAATGCCTTGGCGCGCCTCGTGTCGTCCGGCAACGCCATCCAGGACCTGAAGTCCTACCTGTCCAACCCCTCGTCGGACGTGTGGCCCATCCCGCTCGTCGAATGCGATCGTCACTTGTTTCCTTTCGGCGGCGCGGGTCTGGACGGCGAGATCCTCGCCGACTACGAAGACCTGAAGGCCAGCGTGGGGGATGGCCTGCTCAAGCCGGTCTTTCGCAACGTGGTCGGGTACTTCTTCGCCTTCTTCACGCGGACGGGTCCCCGGAAGGTCGTGGACCTCGTGCGCGGGAAACGGCTTCGAGTCCGGGTGACCAACCTCGTGGGGCCGGCGTACGAGGCCGGGGACGAGGGGCAGCGGGTCCGGGCCTTTCGCGCCGGCGACGTGATCTACGAGGGTCCGGCCACGGCGGTGGTCGCGGGGACGATCCCCCTGATCGGATACGGCGCGCGAGTCCTGCCGCTCGCGGACCGGGAGCCGGGGCACTTCGCGATCCGGATCGCCACCATCGGGCTGGCCCGCGCTTTGGTGAGCCTGCCGGAGTTGTGGCGAGGTACCTACCGGGGCGAGGGGATCCGCGACTACTTTGCCCGGAAGGTCCGGGTGGATTTCTCGGAGCCCATGCCCTTCCAGGCCGGGGGAGACCTCGTGGGGCGCCGGGACTCCCTCACGTTCCGGCTCGTGCCGGATGCCGTGAGGCTCCTCCGCTT
>JBBIPO010000062.1:0-18990 GCA_037442805.1 Deltaproteobacteria bacterium | reverse complement strand
GGCCCCGCACCCCCCACGGCGCCCGCGCTGCGGGCGCGTCGCAATCCGCGCTTACAGCGCGGATTGCTCTTGTCAAACCCATTGAAATCAAACACAAAACAATGCGATATAATGCTTTCTCTCGGCCCTTGGGGACGAAAGAGGAGGGGCAGGTGGCGAGACAGCTGGGAGTCGCGGTCTTCGTGGCGTTCGGACTGCCGGCGTCTTGCGGCTCGCTGTTTGCCCGGTCGCTCCGACCCTACTCCGAGACGTGCGAGGTCCTGTCCGTGGCCAGGCGCGAGGCCGCAGCGGGGCGAGTCGAGACCGCGGTCCGTCTGGTCGAGCCGCTCGCGAACGGCCGGGGCCTCGCACCGGGCTGCGAGGAACCGCCTCCGCCCGAGGCCGTGACGTTCGAGGCGGCCGCGCTCCTTGAGCGCGCCGGGCGCCCGGGCGAGGCCGTCCGCCTGTACCGGCGCCTCGAATCCGGGGTGTTGTCCGACGAAGCCCTGTACCGGCAAGGCCAGGTCCTCTTGCGCCAGGGAGACGTCGAGGCCGCGAGGGCCGCGCTCGGGCGGGTGTCCCGGGACTCGGCCCGGTTCGTCGAGGCGCGGGCGGCCCTGTCCGACGCCCTCGCGGGCGAAGGCCGGGCCGCGCTCGCCGTCGAGGCCCTGCGTGAATTGCTGCGCGGGGACCTCGTCGCGCGCGACGTGGGTCGGGTCCGCCTCGCGATGGCGAGGGCGCTGACGGCGAATGGCCAGCGGGAGGCGGCGCGCGATCAGGCCCTCGACGCCTATCTGCACGCGGACGAGGACAGGTCCGCGAACGAGGCGGCGCGCGTGTTGCGGGACCTCGGATCCCCGGTGCGGCCGGTCGAGCGGTCTTTGAGGGAGGTCGTCCGCGGGGAACCCGCGTCCCTGAAATCGCTGGGCGGCCCACGGACGCGAAAGGCCCTCCGGGCCCTCGACCCGGGCCTCGCGGACCTCGTGGCCGGGGTGGCCCGCCTGAAGGTGGCGCGCGACGCGGCCGGCGCGATCGGATTGCTGGAACGGGCGCGCGACGTGGCGCGAGACCCCGACATCCGGGCGTGGGCGACGATGATGCTCGCGCAGGCGAGGGTCCGGGCAGACGACGACCCCGGTGCCGTCGAGGCGTACCGGGCGATCCGCTCGGAATTCCCGGGGCGGATCGTGGCGGCCCGGGCGGCCCTGGCCGAGGCCCGCGCCCTGATCCGCCTGCGGGACCTGGATGCGGCCGACCGGGTGCTCGGGGACCTGGGGAAGATGCCCCCTGAAAACGGGTTTGACCTTCAGGTCCTGTGGCTGCGGGCCCTCGTGGCGCTCATGCGGTCCGACCCGCGGCGCGCACTTTCTCCGCTGGACGAGGCCTGCCGGCGCCTGGACGCGGGAGACGGGGTCCTGTTCGGGCTCGCGGAGCGTCTGCGGTACTTCCGCGGCGTGGCGCTGTGGGAGGCGGGCCGCCGCGACGAGGGCGTCCAGGAGTTCCGTCGGGTGGCTCGCGGGTTTCCGCACTCGTATTACGGGGTCCTGGCGGTGATGCGCCTACGGGAAGTCGGCGAGGACTGGCCCCGAACCGAGGTCGGGGCGACGGCGGAGCGGGCGGGGGGACCGGTGATCCTGTGGCGGCTCGGGGAACGGCCCGCAGCCGTGGCCGAGATGAAGGCCCGCGCCCACCAGGGCCGGCTCCAGGAGGCGGACCTCCGGGTGCTCGCGGCCATGCTCGCGGAGGGGAGACCCGAGCGCGCGGCCATGTCCGCGCAACGCTACCTGCGCGGATGGCCGGGTCCTGGCGACCGCGGGCTGTTCGAGGCGGCCTATCCAAGGCCGTACGCCGAGATCGTGGACCAGGTCTCTCGCGAAATGGACGTGGACAGGGCGCTCTTGCACGCGGTCATGCGAGCCGAGAGCGGCTTCGACCCGGCCGCGCGCTCCCCGGTGGGGGCCGTGGGATTGATGCAGGTGATGCCCGCGACCGCGAGGGTCGTGGCCAGGAGGCTCCTGGGCGACGCGCGTCTCGCCCGCGGCCTGTGGAGCCCGAAGGTCAACGTTCGCCTGGGGGCCCGGTTCCTCGCCGAGCTCCACACGCACTTCCGGGGGCATCCGCCCCTGGTCCTCGCGGGGTACAACGCCGGGGCGGGGGCTGCCCGACGATTCTACCAGCGGCTGTCCACCTTGCCGACGGACGTGTTCGTAGAGGCGATCCCCTATGCGCAGACGCAGGCCTACCTCAAGCGGGTGATCGCCCTCGCCGCCGGGTACCGGGCCCTGTTCGAAGACGCCACGAAGGGCCCGTTCGAGGTCCCTCTGCGCCTGCCGGATTCCCTGGGACCGTTCATGGAACCGCCGCGCAAGACCCCGCTCGCCTGGGCGGAGTCAGCGCCGTTTCTTGCGGGCGGGGGGCGGCGCTGAGGCAAGGACCGGTTCGCGCAGCACCCCGTATTCCTGGCCCTCCGGGACGCGGCGCAGGCGCGCGACCACCGCGAGCGCAAGCCCGCCCACGATGGAGGCAAGCGCCACGATCTGGGCGTCGCGCAGTCCGAAGAATCGGTCGGGCCGCCCCTCGGGCTGTCGGATGACCTCGATGAGGAAGCGCAGGACCCCGGCCCCCACCAGGTACAGCCCGAACAGGACCCCGGGGTGCCGGATTCGCTTGCGAATCCCCCAGAGCACCCCGAACAGAAGGAAGTTGGAAATCGCCTCGTACACGGGCGTGGGGTGGACGAGCGCCTCGGTGGGGACGATGCCGTCCGGGTACGACATGCAGAACAGGGGGCGTGTCTGCGCCCAGCAGAAGTCGAAACCCTTCTCGTAGATCCCGACGAGCCAGCACGACGCCCGGTCCACGAAGTCGCCGCACGGCAGCCCGTAGTCGCCGTCGCCCGCCAGCTGACAACCGATGCGGCCGAAGGCGTATCCGCTGGCCAGGGTGGGCGCGACCGCGTCCACCATCACCAGGACCGGGAGCCGTTTGATGCGGTAATACCCGATGATGAGGGTGGCGGCCAGGATGAGCCCCCCGTGCCAGGTCAGGCCCGCGCCAGAGAAGAAGTCCTTCCAGGACACGGTCTGGGCCTCGGTGAACATGTACGCGAGTTTCGCGCCTACCACGCCACCGACCATGCCCAGGAAGATCGTGTTCTCGGCGAACTTCGGATCGATTCCTCGACGACGGTGGTCATGGGACAAGATCTTGAGCGCGGTCAGGAACCCGATGGCCATCATCACCCCGTACGTCCCGATCCGGATGGGGTGCTCGATCACGTAGGGCCACATGCCGCGTGCTCCACGACCAAACGGGCGCATGATGCGCGTCCCGCCCTTGTCGTGTCAAGACGGTGGCTGGTCCGCAATCCTTGCGAAAATGGTCCCCGTGGGGACGCAAGCACCCGTCGCGCCATGACAAGGCTGCGATTGCTCGCAGCAGTCCCGAGGCGCGCTTCGTGCGCGACCCCGGCTGCGTGGCTAGTCCCCGGCTCCTTCATCGTCCATTTCCCGTTTCCCATTTCCGGCTTTCCCATTTCCTGTCCATGACCGTGTCGGTGACCGTGGCCGCCGCCGTGACCGTGACGGTGCCCGTGGCGTGACCGAGTCCGTGTGCGCCGCGGAGTCACTGCCGGACCCCGGCCCCCCGATCCCGGATGCCGGGAGCCGGGTCCGCGCAGTGGGCGGGCGTCAGCGGCCCTTTTTCTGATAGGTCCCGACGAGCTCCGCGCGCGCCAGAACGTGACCCTTCATCGCGTCCTCCACGCGGGCCTTGGTCGCGGACCCGAGGTCTGGCAGGACCGTGTCGAGCGCGTACAGTTTGAAGAAGTAGCGATGACGCCCGATGGGGGGGCATGGCCCCCCCCAACCGGTCCGCTTCCAGTCGTTCTGCCCCTCGCGGGTCCCGGGCGGGAGCGTCTTGACCGCCTCGGGAAGGCCCGTCGCGGTCGGTGGAAGGTTGTACAGGACCCAGTGGACCCACGTCATCCGAGGCGCGGCCGGGTCCGGGGCGTCCGGGTCGTCCACGATCAGGACCAGCGACTTCGTGCCTTCCGGAAGGCCGGACCACGACAGGGGCGGCGACACGTCGCGGCCTTCGCAGGTGTACTGGGTCGGGATGTCCCCCTGGTGCGAAAACGCGGTGGACGTGATCGTCATGGTACCCTCCTTGCCATGGCCCTCCCCCTCGCCGCACGTCAGGGTCAGGGCCAGTACGACCACCAGGCGTTGCGCCGCCATCAACGACCCCCCCCAGGCCCGCAAGCCGCGTCCCGTCATTCCGAGCCACCCCGTTCCACGCAGGCCCGGAGCACGAGGAGCGCGGCCTCCGATTCCGTGCCCTGGCTGACCTCGCCGTGCGGGCCGCGCACGGCCTGGAAATCGCGCGTCTCGTCGAGCACGCCTTCGACCAGGACGGTCCGCCCGATGCGGTCATCCGGGAAGCGGTGGTCGAGGCAGATCAACACGAGGCCGCCCACGTCCACCGAGTCTCCCAGTTTCTCGCGAGCGGCCGTGCCCTGAACGCGCACCCTCTGGCCGAGTGCGGCGCGCACCTCCGCGAGGGTCCGCACCAGTCGCGGCCTGGCCGCCGTGGGCCGCCCTTCCATCGCGTCCTCACCGCGCGAGGCAGTGCACGGGCACGCGCAGCCCGCGCTCACGAGCAGGGTGGCGACGCCGGCAACCGCCACCGGCCTCACGTGGCCTCCTCCCAGGTCGCGCCCTCGACCACCAGGGCCTCTCCGAACATCCCGTGGCTGACCTCGCCCCGGTCGTTCACTTCCGGGTCCGGCGCCATCTTCCGCGACCGCAGGACCCCGGTCACGCGCACGCGCCTGCGGTCCCACCGGGCCTCCCAGCCGTCGAGCCCTTGGATGAACACGGGCGTCCCGTCGGACAGGAGCACGACCGCGCCCAGGGCCGCGTCGCGCGCCGTCCCCTCGAGCGTCACCACCTGGTCCAGATGTCGGGTCGGATCGGAGTTCAGGATCATCGAGCACCTCCTCCGCCGCCTCCCCCGACATGGGCGAGGGCCGCGCGGCCGGGGTCGTAGTTGTGCGCCAGCGCAATGCAGAAGACGATCCGGTCGAAGTCCAGGTATCCCCGCGTGAACTTCTCCTTCGTGCTCTGGAGCACCTTCATCGGGTCCTGTGCCCGCTTGACCGGGTCCTTGTACTCCATGTGGTTCGCGTGCCAAAAGCACTGGCTCGCCTCGTCCCAGAAGCCGTAATCGAAGTTGACGTACGACGACCGCCGCCGCTCCCCGGTCGCGGGGTCGGTGGTGTAGCGCGACTGCGGGTAATACTTGTAGCCGCTCATGTCCACCTCGCCCGTCTTCGGGTCGGGCAGAAAGGCCTTCTCGTCGGGTTTGAGCCGCTGCTCCCAGTCGTCGGACTGATTCGACCAGAACAACTTCGCGAACAGGACGTACCGGGCCGTCCCCACGTTGGAGCCCGGCTTCTTCGCCATCTCGTCCAAAATGCGGTTTTTCTCGACCATTTTCTGATGGGCTTGCTCGAACGTCCCGTAGATCCCCTCCGCGTAATCCAGAGGGTTGCCCCCGCCCGCGAGGTTTGTGGCCGTGATCCCGATGCACCCCCGGTTGATCGTCTCGCGCTCCTCCGGGGTCATCTTGCGGTTCTGCTCCTTCTCCCACATGGCGACGTACTGGTCGGGGCTGTAGCGCCGTTGCTGTCCCGGCGTCTCGCCAAACGCGGGCTTCGGGTCCGATGCGTCGAGCGGCTGGTCCAGGCGCTTGCCGATGAACTGTACGGCCCTTCCCTGCACCGCGCGGGAGGCCTGGGCCGCCCGGCCGCCGGGGGCCATGCGCGACAGAAGACCCTCGGCGGACCGGCCCGCCACCACGGCGTCCGCTACCTCGTCCGCGTGGCGCTCGTACACATCGCCGACGGCACCGACCCCACCCTTCAGCGACACCCCCTGGCGCTGCTGGACCACGTGGGCCGCCTCGTGCGCCGCCGTTCTCACGTCGGGCTGCTCTCCGAAGGCCACGTGAGTCCCGCTGGCGTACGCCTCCGCCCCGAGCGAGGCCGCCGCCTCCGCGGCCGCGCCGCCCACGTGGGCCTGGACCCCGGTCACGTCGTGGGCGCCGAACGACTCCTGGATACGGTCCAGGTGCGGCAGCGGCCCTCCAGCGCCCGCCACGCCGGATTCGGCCACCGCGAGCGCGTCGGCCCCCTCGCCGCGCGGCGAGAGCCTGCGGGCCTGGGCCTCGTATCCTCCCGCGCCCCGGAGCGACTTGCGGACGGCCTCGCGCGGACCGCCCTGCCGCGGCTTCGATCCCTTGGCCCCGGCCCGGGGAGACACCTCTTCACGGGGCCCGACGTCCTTGGTTGCCATGGGAGCCCTCCTTCGAGAATCGCCCAAGATCCTTGACAAAACCAATGGTACGGCATCCGAACGCGGATGTCAACGGGGAGGAGCACGTTCCTCGCGACGCCTCGCCGCGGAGGCCACCGCGTCCCCGAACGCCTTCATGTCAAACGGTTTGGGGAGGATCGTGACGCCGGAAAGAGACCTCGCCCGCTCGTGGACCTCGGGGGTCGAGAAGCCCGTGCAGAGGAGGATCGGAATGTCCACGCCCACGGACCGGACGGCCTCGACCAGGACGAACCCGTCCCGCTCGGGCATCACTACGTCCACCACCAAAAGGTCGTACCGGGTCCAGTCCTTCATCAGGACCCCGAGCGCCGAACGCACGCCGTCCGCGCCAGCCGGCTGGTGTCCGAGCCGCAAGAGCATGTCGCACAGGACCCGCCGCACCATCGGGTCGTCATCCACGACCAGAACGGACAGGCCAGAGGTCTTCCCACCGGTCACGGCGCGCAGGGATTTCCCCGAGGTTCTCGCGACGCCACCCCGGCTGCGCGGCAGGTACACGAGAAACTCGGTCCCCTGTCCCACCGTGGACGACACCTTGATGAAACCGCGGTGGGACTTCACGATCCCGTAGGCGACCGCGAGGCCCAGTCCCGTTCCCCGCCCCATCTCCTTCGTGGTGAAGAAGGGCTCGAACACGTGGGCCAGGACGTCGGGTGGCATCCCGACCCCCGTGTCCCGAACGGCGATCCCCACATACTCCCCCGCGGGCATCGTGGGCAGTGGACTCTCCCCCTCGGCGAACACACAGTTGCCGACCGCGACCGTGATGACGCCTCCGCCCGGCATCGCATCCCGCGCGTTCAGGCACAGGTTCGTGATCACCTGCTCCAGTTGAGGGCGATCCGCGTTCACCTCGAACGCATCCTCCGCCACTTCCAGACGGATCGGGTGGCCGGGTCCGATGGTCCGGGACAGGAAGGCCACCGTCTTCGGCAGGACCTCCTGCAATCGGGTCGTGACGAGCGTCGGCACGGACTTGCGCGCGATGGTCAGGAGGTGGTTCGTCAGGACCGTGGCCCGGTCCGCGGCCTCGAGGATGGTCCGGGCGGCCTCGTGCTCGGGGCTCCCCTCGGGCAGCCGCGCCGCGAGCAGCGAGGCGTACCCCACGACCCCCGACAGGATGTTGTTGAAGTCGTGCGCCAGGCCACCCGCCAGGGTCCCGATGGTCTCCATCTTCTGGGCCTGGGCGAGGAGCATCTCCAGTTCCTTCCGAGCGGTGATGTCCTCGTTCATGATGACCACGTACCGGACCCGGCCGTCCGCGTCCTTGATGGGGAACGCGCGGGCGTTGATCCAGAACCCCCGGGCCAGTTTTTCCGTCAGCGGCGCGACCCCGGGAGGGGGCTTCACCTGGTAGAAGAAGTCGGTCAACTCGATGGCCTCGCCCTGGTAGGCCCGTTCGAGTTCGTCGCTCGCCTCGGCGTTGACCGTCTTCAGGTACTCGCGGAAGTTCATCTTGAGTTCGTGCACGATCCGGTCGAACGTCAGGCCCGTCAGCATCGTATGCGCATGATTCACCCCGATGACGTTCCCCTCCGCGTCGGTGATCATGATCGCCACGGGCGCGAACGCGATCAGACCCTCCAGGAGGTCGCGAACTTCCTCGTCCGCAATCACGTACGTGAAACCCTTGTACGGACTCATGGCACCACCCGCGCGGAGATACACTTGAAGCCTAACACGGGATGGAGACTTGTCAAGGAAGCGCGAGGGTAGGACGCTCGGAACCAGGTACAATCAGACGTCGGGTCGCTGCGATCCCACGGGTCCACAGCGGAGCCGCCCATGCCGGAATCAGTCGCGCGTCGCGCCTTGATCGAGGGACTGCTGGAGACCGGACGCGAGGAGGAGGTCTCGCGCGCCGTCGTGCAGGACCCGAGCCTGATTCCCGACGTCGTTCGCCTCCTGTATCACCAGGACGCCGTGCTTCGCCACCGGGCGGCCACCGTGCTCGGCCAGGCGACGCGGGCGCACCCGGAACGGGCGCGCCCGCTTCTCGATCGCCTGATGTGGGCACTCAATGACGAGTCGGGGAATCACTGTCCGGGAGCAGCGGTCGCCATCGCGGAGATCGCGCTTGGACGACCGGACGAGGCGGCGGGTTTCTTGCCGGTCCTGCTGAGCGCGCTCGAGGAAGCCGAATCCCTGGTACCGGTGGGGGGGACCAGCCCGCTGACCGAGGTCCTGTGGGCCGCCGGTCGCCTGGCCCGCACGTTTCCCCACGTCGTCGCGGCGTTCGCGCCGGCCCTTCTGGACCTCCTGTCCTGGCCGGACCCCCGTGTTCGCGCCCTTTCGGCCCGCGCCCTCCTCCGACTCGGCTCGGCGATTCCCAAGGAGACGCTGAAAAGACTCCTCGCGGACACCGCGGAAATCGAGTACGTCGAGTGCGGGTACCTGGTGCGCCGCACGATCCGGGACCTCGTCCTGCGCGAGACGCTCGCACCCTGCTGCGCGAACGGAACCTGCCGGCCCGGGACGTAGTCCCTTGCCTGCGTTGCGGCCGGTCATCCTCGGAAGGTGGGGCGCCGGTGTGGGGACCCGAGCCCTGCTTGACGGATCGGACCGCCTCCCGTATAAGCCGGGTCCAGGGCGCTCTTCGCGGAGGCGAGGCACGCGATGTTCGAGGTCCTGACGAGGGGATTCCGGTCCGCGAGGGCCCGGCTTCAGGGCAAGGAGATCATCACCGAGGAGGCGATTGACGAGGCCCTGCGCGACGTCCGCGTGTCCCTGCTCGAGGCGGACGTGGCCCTGCCGGTGGTCACCGCCTTCCTGGAACGGGTCAAGAAGAAGGCCCTGGGCGAGGAGGTCCGGCTCCACGTCCGGGTCAAAGGGCAGGAACTCCGCATCACGGCCGCGGACCACTTCGTCAAGTTGTGCCACGACGAACTGATCGCCCTGATGGGCGACGGCCAGGGAGGGCTCGCGTTCGAACCCCCGGGGCAGCCGACGGGCGTGATGCTGGTCGGCCTTCACGGCACCGGGAAGACCACGACCGCGGCGAAACTGGCGAAGCAGTTGCAGAAGGAGAAGCACAAGCCGCTCTTGGTGGCCGCGGATATCCATCGTCCCGCCGCGGTCGCCCAGTTGAAGGTCCTGGCCGATCGCATCGGCGTCCCGGTGTTTTTCAAGGAGGGCGTGTCGCCGCCCGACCTGTGCGCCGCGGCCATGCACCAGGCCCGCATGGACCGGCGGGACGTGGTCCTCTTCGACACCGCCGGGCGCCTGACCATTGACCAGCCCCTGATGGACGAACTCGCCGCGGTCCGGGAGCGCACGCGCTCGCGAAACGTCCTGCTCGTCGTGGATGCCATGATCGGTCAGGACGCGGTGCGCATGGCGGCCGAGTTCGACCGGCGCCTGGACCTGACCGGCGTGATCCTCACGAAGATGGACGGCGACGCCCGGGGTGGAGCTGCCCTGTCCGTGCGGGCCGTGACCGGCAAGCCCATCCTGTATGTCGGGATGGGCGAGGACCTCGGCCGGCTCGAACCGTTCCGGCCGGACGGCGTCGCGACCCGCATCCTCGGCTTCGGCGACGTCCTTGGTCTCGTGAAGGATTTCGAGGAGGTCGTCGAGAAGGAGAAGGCCGAGGAGGACGCGGTCAAGATCCTGAAGGGGGAGTTCAACCTCTACCAGTTTCTGGACCAGATCCGGGCCATCCAGAAGATGGGCTCGCTGCGAGAGACGCTCGAGAAACTCCCCTTCTTCCACGAGATGGTCCCCGAGGGCGCGACCGTGGACGAGGGTGTGCTCTCGCGCATCGAGGCCATGATCCAGTCCATGACGCCCCTGGAGCGCGAGAAGCCTGAAATCATTGACGAGAGCCGGGCCAGGCGGATCGCAAGGGGCTCCGGACGCAAGGTCGCCGAGGTCAAGGACCTCCTCGCGCGTTTCCACACGATGCGCGAGGTCATGCGCCGCGTGGGGAAGCAGCCCTCGCTCCTCGCGCGGCTTCCGGGTTTCCGCGAGGCGATCGCGCTCGCGAAGTCGCGGGGCGAGGACGTGTCCGACCTCCTTCCGGACGAGGGGCCACCCGGCGGAGGATGGGGATCCATGCGGCGCCTGTCCGCCGCCGAGAAGGACCGCCGCCGCCGGAAGGAGAAACTCGCCCGCCAGCAACGCAAGAAGGCGCGCAAGAAGCGATGAGCCGCTCCGTCCTCCCCGCGATCCCGTCTCTCGTGGCGCTGGTCCTTGCCTCGGGTCCTGGGTGGGCCGAGACACCGACCCCGACGAAGGTCGAGGACGTGGTCCGTGTCCTCAAGGCGCACCCGCGGGCCACGCCGGAGGACCTCGCGGTGGCGGGGTCGGGCGTGGACACGGTCCTGACGGACCTCCTCGTGAGTCGCGACGTGGACCGCGAGGTCCGCGTGCGCGCGGCCTGGGCCCTCGGCGGATACCCGGGGTCGCGCGCGCGGGCCGTCCTGGTGGCGACCCTCTCCGACCGCGAAGAGGACGCGGAGGTGAGGGCCGCGGCCATGGTCGGGTACGCCAGGCTCGCGGGACCGGAGGCGGTCACCGACTTGAAACCGTTCCTGAAACACGCGAGCCCGGCGCTGCGCATCGGCGCGGCCCGGGCCCTGTCCGCCGCCGGGGGCGCGCAGGCGCGGGCCTTGCTCGTGGAGGCCCTGGCCCACGAGGAGGTCCTCGAGGTCCGTCTGGCCATGGACGAGGCCCTCCAGGAGATGAAAGGACCATGAACCTGCACGGCGTGATCACGGCGCTGATCACCCCTTTTGACGGCGACCGGGTGGACGAGGAGGCCTTGAGGCGACTCGTCGCCTACCAGTTGGAGGCCGGGGTCCACGGGCTCGTGGCGTGCGGCACCACGGGCGAGACGCCGACGTTGTCCCCCGACGAGTACGCCCGGGTCGTGCGGCTCGTCGTGGAGGCGGCAGGGGGTCGGGTCCCGGTGCTCGCGGGCACGGGGACGAACTGCACCCGCACGACCATCGAGCGCACGCGGGTCGCGAAGGACCTTGGCGCGGACGCGGCCCTGGTGGTCGCGCCTTACTACAACAAGCCCCAGCAGGCCGGGATCGTGGCCCATTTCCAGGCCGTGGCCCGAGAGGGAGGGCTCCCCGTCGTGGCCTACAACGTGCCGGGCCGCACGGGCGTGAACATCGCGCCGGACACCATCGTCACCCTGTCGCGCATCCCCGGAGTCGTCGCGATCAAGGAGGCGTCCGGCTCCACGGACCCCATGCGCGAGGTCGTGCGCCAGGCCGCGCCGTCCTTCGCGGTCCTGTCCGGGGATGACGGCCTGGCGCTCGCGTCGTTCGCGCTCGGGGCGCGGGGCGTGATCTCGGTCGCGAGCAACGTGGCCCCGCGCCAGATGGTCGCACTGTGGGAGGCCTGGTCCGCGGGCCGGACGGACGAGGCCGCGCGGATCGATCGGGGCCTGGCCCCCCTCTACAAGGCCCTCTTCGTGGAACCCAATCCGGTCCCCTGCAAGGCCGCCGCCGAGGTCCTGGGGCTGTGCCGCGACACGGTGCGCCTGCCCCTCGTCCCGGCCTCGGAGGCGACCCGCCAGGCCCTGCGCGACGCCCTCGCGAACGCCGGGCTTGTCCCGGCCGGTGCTTCGTGACGACACGGGCAACCGGGCCTACTCGAAGAGGTCACGCGGAAGGCCTGATTGCCGGATGATGGCCTAGAGCGTGCCGATGCGCAGTCCGGCATGGTCCGGGACCGGCACGGTGACCGTCGAGCCCTCGACCCGCTTCTGCATCACGACGTGGCTGCCGCGCCGGCGAACCTCGATGAAGCCGTGACGGGCCAGGACGGCGCACACTTCCCTCCCGGAGAAGACGCGAAGCCTACCCGACCGCGACCTCCAAGACGGGGAATGAAGATCTCGGGGTGCAGCCGCTCCTTCACCTCCTCCGGGTCCGCGCACTCGAAGAAGAGTTGCACGGCCTCGATCAGGTTGGCGCGGGCCTCCTCGACCGTGTCTCCCTGGCTCGCGATGTCCAGCTCCGGGCACAGCGCGACGTATCCGTCACCTTCGCGTTCGATGATCCCCGTGAGTTGACGAACCATACTTCCTCACGTGGAGCCGGTGGTTCCTTTTCAAGTCTTCTGATCTTGACGCTTCTGGCAGGGGTGGTCAACCGGCCCACATCCATCCAAATCGTCGGGCTTCCTGGCCGTCGGTCGCGCCGGGCCGATGATCGGTCACGAACAGGCCTCGGCCGCGGGAGAACGAGGTCCTGGAAACAGGCGGTGGATCTGGGACCGGAGGCGCTCCACAACCCCGTGGACCCCGTCACATCCGGTGCTTCTTGAGGAAGCGCTCGACCTCGGGCAGGCCACCCTGGAGCACGAGGTAGCCGTCCGGGGGTTCGCGGGGGGTGATCTCGTGCGCGATGGGCGTCAGCATCAGCCGGCGGACCTCGTCGCGGTCCTCCGTGTGCCCGAGGACCCACCCGAGTTTCATGTAGGCGACCTCGGGAAGCATGTTCGCGGCGGGGACCACGCCGAGGTCCATCAGGTCGCGCCCGGTGTCGTAGACGTACATCTGGACGTAGCCCCACAAGGTCTGCACGGTCATGAAGACGTGGACCCCGGCCCGCGCGGCGCGGCGCAGGGCCGGGTACAGCGGCTTGTTCACGTGTCCGAGTCCCGTCCCTGCGATCACGATCCCCCGGTAACCGCGCTCCACGAGCGCGTCCACCACATCCGGCTTCATCCCCGGGTAGTAATAGACGATCCCCACCCGGTCGTCGAAGACCGCGTCGAGCCGCACGCGGCGGTCGTCCCGCCGCCGCCGATAGTCGCGCCGCAGGGGCCGCACGCCTTCCTCGCGCGAGACCAGGGCCACGGGGATGTCCCCGATCGTGCGGAAGGTGGACCGCGACGACGAGTGCATCTTGCGCACCCGCGTGCCCCGGTGCAGGAGCCCGTAGCGGTCCGAGGTCGGGCCGAACATGCAGACCAGGACCTCGGCGATGTCCGAGCGCGCTGCGGTCAGGGCCGCGTGGATCAGGTTCAGGGCCGCGTCCGACGACGGCCGGTCCGACGAGCGCTGGCTCCCGACCATGACGATAGGGACCGGGGGGTCCTGCACCATGAAGGACAGGACCGCCGCCGTATGGTGCATCGTGTCCGTCCCGTGCCCGATCACGATGCCGTCCACGCCGGACTCGATCTCCCGGGCCACGGCGGTCGCGAGCCCGATCCATTGCTCCGGGCCCATGTTCTCGCTGAAGACCGCGTACAGTTTCTCGGTGCGCAGGTTGCAGAGGTCCGCGAGTTCCGGCACCGACCCGTACAACTCCCCGGGTGAGAAGGCGGGGATCACGGCACCCGTCCGGTAGTCCAGGCGCGAGGCGATGGTCCCGCCCGTGCCGAACAGGGTCACCCGGGGCTTCGCGGGGTCGGTCGGAAACTCGCGCTCCGGGATGTGGTAGTGGGCCTCGCGCCGCCCCTTGGACACCACCTCGAGGATCGAGTCCGCGGCGATGCCCACGTTGTATCCGGTCTCGAGCTTCAGGACCACATGCCGGTCGTCCGCGGTCTCGTTGCGGGGCAGGATCAGGCCGCGGAACTCGCCCTTGCGCGAGCGCAGCCACACGTCCTCCCAGACCCCGACGCCGAAGCGCTCGAGGGTCTCGCGGGCGGGGCCCCGGTATCCCTTCAGGCGGTCGTCCCCGCTCATCGCGTCCGCTCCGTCAGGGCCTCGCGCAATCGCGCGGCGGCCTCCTGTTGGCTCATCGTGATCGCGCGCTCCCCCCCGTACAGGCGCGCGAACAGGTCCACGTCGGCCCGCCCGACCTCCACCCCGGCCCGGCCGAGCCCCGTCAGGTAGTCCGTCACCAGGTAGGCGAGGATCGTCGGCCTCAGGCGCACGCGAGGGAGCGCCAGATCGAACAGCCGGAACCGGTCGGTGAACAGCAGCGCGTCCATCTGCGCCCGCGACAAGCCGAGCCCCCTCCACCGCGCCTCCACGTCCTCCAGCGGGGCCGGGGCCCGTGCCCTCGCGCGCTCGAAGTCCTCGTCATGCAGGACGACCGGGGGCAGGTCCGTGTCGGGGTACATCCGGTCCGGACCCGGCAGGACCCGCTCGAACGCGGTCTCGCCGCTCGGCAGGGCCCGCCGGGTCTCCCGCGGGACTCCGGCCAGGGCCTCGCGCATCCGGATGCGGACTTCCTCCACGGCGGTCGTCACGTCCTGGCGCGGGCCGGCCACGACCACGACCGCGTCTTCCATGCACGCCCCGGCCCGCTCCCGCACCTCCCGCCAGCACGCCTCGCCCGCGGAGGGGTCGTCGGTGTGGACGAGGTTCGGCAGGCGGTCCAGGCAGGCCACGACCCGCACCCGGTCCGACACCTCGGAGGCGAAGGTCCGCGTCGGACCCAGGGGGAACGCGAGCAGCCCCGCGCAGCGCCGCAGCACCACGGCCCGCGCCCGCCCCCCCTCGGCCACGGCCTGCGAGAGGACCGGATGGTCGAGCCGCCGGACCTCCGGGGTCACGTCCACCTCCGCCTCGAAGGCATCCGGCCCGAGGCCTCGGGCCTTCGCGACCTCCCGGAGGTCGAGCAGCGCCTTCTGCCGCAGGGCCTCGAAGTGGACCAGGGGCGGGATCTGCCGGATCCGTGGCACGCCCTTGATCTCGACGCGCGCGCCCCCGTGAATCGAGACGTTCACGTCCTGGCGCACGGTCCCGAGCCCGGTACGCACGACCCCGCTCAGGTGGCAGAGCCGCCGGATGACCCGCGCGAACTCCGCGGCCTCGGCGGGCGTGCGGGCCTGCGATTCCGTGACGACCTCGATGAGCGGGATGGACAGGCGGTCGGTCATGAAGGTCCGCGTGTGCCCGACGTCGGACACCTCGCGGCACGCCTCCTCCTCGAGGCCGAGTTGCCGCACGATGACGGGCCGGCCGTTCACCGCGATGCGCCCGCCCACGCCCAGGATGCAGGTCCGCTGGAACCCCGTGGGGATCGAGCCGTCCAGGTACTGCTTGCGGGCCACGTGCAGTTCGTCCACGAGGTTCAGGTTCAGCAGGATCGCCACGACCAGGGCTCGTTCCAGGGCGTCCCGGTTCAGGCCGAATGGTGGGGCGTCGTCCATCTCGTACGTGCAGACAGTCTCGCGATTCAGGCGATAGATGATCTGCTTGCGGGTCTTGAACTCCATGAGGGCCGTGGGGTCGTACTCCCCGAGTTCCGACAGGGTGGGCCGCATGTGGCGCAGGATCTCGGCGTCATACAGGGGGCTGTACGGACGCACCGGGCAGGCGCAGAAAAGTTTCCGCTCCGTGGCGAGTTGCCGGTGGACCTCCAGGCCGCATTGCAGGCCGAGACCGGCGTAGAACTCGAGGTCGTCGAAGGAATTCGCGCTGTCGGGTCCCCGCACGCCCGCGGCCCTCCGGTCCCGGCGCGAATCCTACCCGAAACGAGGGGCAAAGGGATGACGATTTCCAGCGAGGAACTCGGCCGACCTCGGTGGCCGCGACCGAATCCACGTCCGTCGCGGAGCCCCGCCCGGACCCCGGACGCCCCGACACCGGAGGCCCGTCACAACTGGAGATAGAAAATGAGTCCCGTCGGGGCCTTGTTCACGAGGGCGTTCCCCACCAGGATGACCTGAGTCCCGGCCGCGGTCACGTCGTCGAGCGAGTACCCCACGCACCCGTTGTCCTGGGGGTTGCACGTCCCGAGGGTCATTGGGACGTACGAGTCCGGGTTCTGGAGCGACATGGCGAGGGGGTGCGCGATCAGCACGAGGGCCCTGGCGTCTTCGGAAAGATTCCGCTGGGTCGCGGAGAGGAACAGATAGCCAGCCTCTGAACCCACCGCCACCCCCGTGAAGTCGTAGGCGTCCTGGTCACCCAGGACCTTGACCTGACTCACCGTTCCGTTGTCCGCATTGACGACGAGGAAGGTCCCCGCGTCCCCGACGGCGAGATAGACCGGCCCGGCGTTCGGGTCGGTCACCCGGACCATGTCGCGCACCGAATATCCGGGAATCGGCAGAAGACCCATGGGCCGGAACGTCTCGATGAACAAGCCCCCGCTCTTGCCGTGCGAGAAACCGGCCTCAAAGACCCCGAGCGGGGTCTGGACCCGGCTCGCGATCGTGGCCTCCTCCAGGCACATCCCGGGGCATTCCTTGGCGGGGAGGCCGGCCACGGCCACGGGCCACGTCGTGGCCGGATCGAGGCCCTCCAGGGCGAACTGCCCGCACTTGGCCTTGGTGGTGCAGCCTACCGGGAGGGCGAGGACCTGGTACAGCGTGCACTGCCGGGCCCAGGCCTGGGCCCCGCCCGCGTCGCGCCCGACCATCAGATACGAGTCGGCGCGGCAGCACAGGCAGAACCCATCTGGTTCCGGGCCGAGCCTGCCGAACACGTCCGCGAGGTCCCCTGGATACGGCGTCATGGAGGCGAGGACCTCGGCCAGGACGCCCCCCACAACCCAGCCCGTGCTCCAGGACGCGCGATACGCCACGAGCCCCCCGTCCCCGACCGCGAGCCACGACGACACGGAACGATAGAGTTGGCCCGAGACCTTGGTCGCGGAGATCAGGACGGGCTTCTTGCCAAACGGCAGGTCCGCCACGAAGCCCGTCTTGAACTTCTCGCCCGCGTTCTGGTACCACCCGACGGCGACCGGGGAGGCTGCAGCGTCCACCGCGGTGAGTCCGGTCTGATCCCCGGCCTGGAACGGTACCACCGCGAAGCCCCGGCACTGTCCGGCGATGCAGTAGTCCGGACCGGTCGAGTCGTTCTGGTCCGAGCAGGGAGTCCCGTCCGCCTTTCCCTCGCAGCACAGGAGCGGGCCAGGGACGCAGGCCCCGGCGACGCACTGGTCCGGTCCCGTGCAGGCGTTACCGTCCTCGCACGTACCCCCGGTCTGGGGGGTATAGACGCACCCCTGGGCGGGGTCGCAGGTCACCGTGTTGCACACCCTCGGCGCGCAAAACACCGGCCCCCCCGCCTGGCAGACCCCGTTCTGGCACGAGTCTTTCGCCGTGCATTTGTTGCCGTCCTCGCACGGGGTGCCGTTGAGGGGCGTGAACTCGCACTTCGAGTTCACGCACGTGTCCTGCGTGCAGGCGTTGCCGTCGTTGCAATCCTTGTCCGCGGTGCAGTTCAGGCAACCCGCGATCGGCTCGTTCACGCACCGGTCGTTCGCCTCGTCGCACAAATCTTTCGTACACGGATTGTTGTCGTTACATGTCACGACCGTCCCGGAACACGCCCCCTGCGAGCACTGGTCGGCGACGGTACAGAACTTCCCGTCGTCGCAGGGTTTCGAGTTGTAGGCGTTCACGCACTTCCCCGTCGCGGGATCGCACGAGTCGTCCGTACAGAGGTGGCCGTCGTCGCACGACACGGGCGTCCCGATGCAGGACCCCTGGGAGCACTGGTCCTTGAGGGTGCAAGGGTTCCCGTCGTCGCACGACAGCGTGTTGAACTTGTGCGCGCACTCCCCCGTGGACGGGTCGCACGAATCGTCCGTGCAGACGTGGCCGTCGTCACATTCCTTCGCCGGACCCGATGCGCAGACGCCGCCATCGCACTGGTCGCCAACGGTGCACGGGTTTCCGTCGTTGCACCCGGTGCCGCTCAGCGGCTCGTAGAGGCACTCGCCTGCGGAACAGGTGTCGGTCGTACAGGGATTACCGTCGTTGCAGTCCAGGTCGGTCTTGCATGGCTTGCATTTAGGAATGACCGGGTGGACGCACCCCGTGCCCGGCTGGCACGAGTCGGCGGTGCAGGGGTCCTGGTCGTCGCAGTCCTTCGGCGTCCCGAGGCACTGCCCGTTCTGGCACTGGTCCGGCTCGGTGCACGGGTCCCCGTCGTCGCACGCCGAGGTCGTCGGGGTAAACTCGCACGCCCCCGTCGTTGGGTTGCAGCGGTCCGTCGTGCATCGGTTCCCGTCGTCGCAGACCAGGTAGGCCCCCGGCTTGCACTTCCCGCCCTGGCACGCGTCGTCCCGGGTGCACGCGTCCCCGTCGTCGCAGGCCGCGCCGTCGAGCGGCAGGTGTACGCACCCCGTCTCCTTCGCGCACCGGTCGTCCGTGCACGGATTCTGGTCGTCGCAGGGGTCGGGCTTGCCCACACACATCCCCCCGAAGCAGGACTCCTGCGTGGTGCAGGGGTCGTCGTCGTCGCACGGACCCCCGGTCAGCGGCGTGTGCTGGCACGCGCCTGTTTCCGGAACACACGAATCATCTGTACACGGATTGTCGTCGTCACAACCCTGCGACGGCAGACACTCCCCCGCGCGGCAAGTGTAGGTCGTACACGGTTCCGGCGGCGTGCCCGGGTCGCAGAGGGTCCCGTCGTTCACCGGCACCGCGACGCACGCGCCCTGGCCGTCGCACTGGTTCTTCTTGCACACGGGCGGGATCGGGACCTGGCCCAACGGGTCGCAGGGGTCGCCCTCTGGAACGTTGTCGAGGACACAGCCCTTCACCGGGTCGCAACGAGCCACCCTGCATCCGCTGTCATCGCGCGGCACGAGGAACGCGCAGTCCTGGTCCTCGTGGCATGGGGGTGCGTCCGGCGCCACCTCGCCAACTCCGGGATCCGCGGTCCCCTCGCCCCCGGGGTCCGTCACCTCCGTCGTTCCGCGGTCCTGGAGGGCATCCAGGCCGCCAGGGGGCG
>JBBIPO010000061.1:2161-19233 GCA_037442805.1 Deltaproteobacteria bacterium | reverse complement strand
GGGCGCGTCGCAATCCGCGCCTACAGCGCGGATTGCTCCTGGTTTGACTCCATCGGAACGAACGAAGATAATTGCGTCCATGAAAACGAGGGAGACGCGGTTGTACTACCGGTTCCGGGAGGATGTGGCCTGGCGAGAGGTCGGCGGGGCCTATCACATCCTGACAGCCGACAGCCGCTATCATTGCGTCGAGGACGAGGTGGGCGCGCTGATCCTCGCCCGTCTGGAGTCTGGAGCGACGCTGGGGGACCTTGTGCGAGAGGTCGAGGCGCGGTTCGAGGCCGATGGACAGGAGATTCGCCGGGACGTCCGCGGGTTTCTGTCGGAACTCGTGCGCAAGCGGGTCCTGACCCGCACACCGCAACCGCAGGGTTGAGGGAGGAAGACGATGAGACTGCGAGAGACGCGACGGGTTGTTGTCACGCTGCCCCTGCTTCTGGGTTTGCTCGCCGGATGTCCCGGGGGGGGAGGGCCGTCTATTTCCAATAACGACTTCGTTTCGGACAGGGTGGATGCCGACCTGGCGCCCGACGGGTTTCCGGACGGCGCGGACGTGCCGCCGGACCTCGCTGACGCGCCGGACGCCTGGGATGGCGCGGACGGGCACGATGCCGTGGACGTCCCGGATGGCGCCGATCTCCCCGACACGGCGGACGCACCGGACGAAGCCGACACCCCGGACGTGCCTCCACCCCCGGCCCCGGTGCTCGCGTTCCACTTCTGGACCGCGTCGGGCGCCAAGGGCGAGGGCGAGGCCAGCGTCTCGCTGACCCTGGCGGACGAGCCCCCGGCGTACGCCGGGACTCCCGGATTCCAGGTGGACGTGGTGGTCCGGACCGAGCACCTGGAAGACGGCCAGGACGTGACCCTGGAGGTCGCGGGCCAGGTCGTCGCGACCCTGCCGGTAGTCGTGGACGCGGGGACCGGTCTGGGCGAGGTCGTGTTCCAGGCCGTGACCTTGACCCACAACCCGGTGGGCTACGAGGTCGTGGTCCGGGCCGTCAACCTGGCGGGTCTGTCCGGGTCGGACGCGAAGACCGTGCTCGTGGACATTGGCGCGTGCGGCGTGACGCTCCTTCCCGCGAATACGGCCTGTCTGCTCGACGACACGGACCCGGACGCGCCCGGGGTGCAGGCGACGTTCACGGTCAAGAACCCGGACCGGACGTGCGACACGGCCACCCTCCGATACGCGGTCGCGGGGGGCGAGGTGCGGGTCGCGGGTCCCGTGTCCCTAAACGGCACCGGTTCCGCCCAGTTCACCGTGACGCTCGTGGACGACCCGGCCCAGGCGGACGGCGTGGACGTGGTCGTCATCGCCGAGGTCACGGACTCCCAGGCCCCGCAGCGGACCGGAGCGACGCCGGACCTTGCCTACACGCTCGACCTCGTGGACCCGGTCCTGGCCCTGGTGAAGCCGGACAAGGCCTCGTACACGCTCGCAGACGACAAGGACGGCGACCCCGGAAACGGGCTCACCCTGGACATCCAGGGGACCGCCGAGGGGATCGAACCCGGCTCGACCGTGTCGTTGACATTGAACGACAATGCGCTGGCCGAGGTCGCGCCCGACGAGCAGGGGGGCTTCGCGTACGAGGACCTCCACCTGACGGAGGACGGCGCGTACACGGTCGCCGCCGTGGGCCGGGACGCCTGCGGGCGCGAGGGCCGGGCCGCCGCCTCGTTCCAGGCGAAGGTCTCGCTCGCCGCCTACTCGTTCGTGTTCCCGCCCCAGGGGGGGACCCTGCTCGCGAAGGACGACCAGAACCCGGCCACGACGACGAAGTACGAGACGACGTTCCAGGTCCAGGGCGCAGACGTGACGCCCGGGGCCACGCTGACCGTCCGGTGCCGCCGGGACGCCGTGGGTTCTGTGTCGGTGACCGTCGGATCCGTGGTCATCCCCGACGCCAGCGGCACCTACGACATCCCCGTGACCCTTGACGTGCAGGTGTTGACCCAACAGGTTCGCTGCCAGGTCCGCGACGACGCGTCGAATCCGGGGTCTTCGGGGGAGGTCGCCTTCCGGGTGGGGCTGCCGCCTCCCGTGTTGAAGATCCTGTCGCCCGTCGCGGGCCAGTTCATCGAGAAGCCCCAGGTCGCGGTCAAGGCGTTCGCCGCGGGCCTCGCCGGGGTGCTGCCCGTGGTGCAGGTCCGCGACGGGTCGGGCGGGGTGGTCCTTGACTTCCCGTCGGGACCCATCCAGGCCACGGGCCTGTCCTTCACGCTCCCGCTCCAGGTCGGGGGGGGCCCGATCCCCGACGGGGCTTACACGCTCGTGGTCAATGCCACGGACCAGTACGGAAATGTGGCGTCCGACATCGTCGGCAACGTGACGCAGGTCCCCTTCACACTGGACACGACCGCGCCGGAGGTCGCCATCGTCCAGCCGGACCACGACACGATTGACCCGGCCCTGAACCCAGGCGACGCCGACGAGGACCCCGCGACCCCGGGACATCAGGTCACGGTCATCGTGAGGGTGCTGTCCGGGGGCGGGGCGGGCACGACGGTGTGCCTGCGCGTGAACGCCCAGCCGGACCGGTGCGCGACCCAGGGGGGCGACCCGGACGTCGTGTTCACCGGCGTCACCCTGATCGCCGGGCCGAACGCGGTCCGCGCGTGGGCCGTGGACGCGGCGAAGAACCAGGGCGCGACGCAGGAGCGCACCCTGACCCTGGTCACGGGTGCGCCCCGGGTCGTCATCGTCCAACCGGACAAGGACGGACCCGTGGCCGTGCTGCCCTTCGATCTGGTCGTTGAGGTCACCGACTCGGCCCTGACCCCGCTCGCGGGCGTGCCGGTGACGTTGTTCATCAACGACATCGAGGGCGAGACGAAGGACACGAACGACCTGGGTCGGGCGACGTTCCAGGTCGCGACCCTGTCCGAGACGGGGGACCGGTTCGTCGCGAGGGCGGTCTCGGCGGGCGGCGAGGGGTACTCGCTGCCCCGGACCCTGTACCTGAAGACGACCGTGCCCGCGCTCGCGTTCGTGGTCCCCCAGGACGGCGAGTTCCTCAACCTGGGGCACGCGGCGTGCGCCCCGGGCATTCAGGACTGCGTGCTGGACGTGGTCCTCGACGCCCCGAACTTCGAGACCGGGTCCTCCGGGACCCTGACGGTCCAGTGCGGGACGGCGTCACCCGCGACCCTCCCCGGCCTCGTCGAGGCCGGGCAGATCGTCTTCCCCGACGTGACGCTGGCTGACCAGAAGAAGTGCAAACTCCAGGCGGCGGCCACGGACGTCGGTGGGCTCGGGGCGAGCGCCGGCCCCATCACCGTCACGGTGGACCGCATCGCGCCCGACCTCTTCTTCGACCGGCCCACGCCCGGGGCGAACTCGCTGACGAGCGCATCGGACGAGGACCCGGCCACGCCAGGGTTGCAGTACACGCTGGTGGTCCGATATACTGGCATCGCGAAAGACCTCCCGATCACCGTGACTTACGGCCTTCTCGGCGACGCCCCGCAAACCATGACCCTGCCGGCGCCCAAGACGGCCGCGCCGGACGGCCAGTACGTGAGCCTCATCCTGCCCCAGGTGACCCTGCCGAACGGGACCGTGGTCCTCGGGGCCTCGACGACGGACACGGCGGGCAATCCGGCGACGACCGAACGCATCCTCTCCGTATGGGCGGACCAGCCGGTCCTCGGCCTCTACACGCCGGCCTTCGTGGACGACACGGGGTGCACCGCCTCGTCCCAATGCATGGACGCGGGGGTCTGCATCCAGGGTCAGTGCGCGACCGCCTGGGGGACCGGGTCGTTCCGCGGGCTCGGCGTGGGCCTCGCGAACGCCCCGAGCGGGGACGACAATGTGCGCATCTGCTCGGACAACGCCCCGGCCGGGGCCTCCCCGTGCGGCACGCTCGGATATCGAGAGGTGGCGCGGGCCACGGTGCCCCCGGGCGGGGGCGTCGTCCAGATTCCCGTTCCCGGGCTGGCCGACGGGTTCCACACGCTGATCGCGGAGGTGCGCGTGGCCGAGGACCAGCCGTGGGTGTCGTCGCTCGACAACCCGGAAGAGACGCGCCGGCAGCGCTTCGTCTATCAGGACCTCGTGGCCCCGGTCGTGCAGACCCTGTCGTCGCCCTCGGACACGCAGGCGCCAGAAGGGGTCCTGAATGCGGCGGAACAGAAGGCCCCGGGCCGGGTGTACGAACTGGCGATCCAGGGGAGCGAGCCCGGCACGGCCGCGGTCTTTGTGGGCGGGATTCAGAAGGCGGTGGTGGACCCCTTCGATGGCAGCGCAGTCGTGGACATCCCCTTGAACGAGGGGGCGAACCAGGTGTACGTGGTCGCGCGGGACGTGGTGGGCAACCAGAGCCCGGTTCCACCGGCGGCGGGGGTGCTCTACTACTCGCCCGTCGTGGATACCGTGGCCCCAACGCTCGCATTCCTGACACCGGTCCTGGTCCGGTTCGGGGACAGCCAGGACGTGGTCCTCGAGTCCGACGCGGTGGGCCGCACGGTCACCGTCAGCGACTTCGGGACCCCGGTCGGCAGTGGGGTGGTCGGGGCCGATCACCG
The DNA here is from genome assembly GCA_037442805.1 of Deltaproteobacteria bacterium. Classification (GTDB taxonomy): domain Bacteria; phylum Myxococcota_A; class UBA9042; order DTJE01; family DTJE01; genus DYKK01. Next base: position 14,700 of record JBBIPO010000061.1, on the reverse strand, counting down.
GGTGGTTCTGCCGTTCGCGACGAACCCCATCCTGACCGAAGGACCGCACGACCTGCACGCCGAGGTCACGGACGAGGCAGGAAATCCGGCGTCCGCGGACCTGCAAACGTTCGTGGACACGGTGGTCCCGGACGTGTTTTTGGCCGCGCCGACCCACGGGGCCGTGTTCCAGGACGCGGACGATGCCCAGCCGGCCGTGCCTGGCTTCCAGGTGGAGGTGTCGTTCGGCGGGATGAGCCTGGATTCGAACGCCTGGCGGGTGGACCTTGCGTCGGGCTGCGACGCGGCGTTCACCCTGTGTGACCCACCGGTCACGGTCGGGAGCGGGACGATCACGAACCCGGGCGGGCTCGAACCCTCCCTGTTCGTCACCGTCCCCGCAGGAACCACCCCTTATTACCTGTTCCTCGTGACCGTGACCGACGACGTGGGGAACGAGGCGTCGCAGTCCGCGGGTGTCGAGGTCCAGTTGCAGGCGTGCCAGGTCTCGCTCGGGGGATTCACGCCGGGAGGTTTCATCAACAACTCGGTGTGCCCGGCACCGGGGGAGAACTGCGCCAGTGTCCAGCGGACCTTGACCGTGTCCGTGACCCCGGCGTGCGGGGCCGTGGACGAGGTGCGCCTCTTCGTGAACGGGAGCCAGTCCCAGCAGAAGCCCTTCCAGAACAACCCCGAGACGCTCCAGCACACCTTCACGGACGGGACCGCGCCCGCGCTCGAGGCCCGCGTCTATGAGGGCGCGGCCTTGCGCGGGTCGTCCGGGGTTCTGTCCGTGACCGTGGACCTGACCGACCCGACCGTGGCGTTCACGACGCCGCCCGCGGGGTCGTCGAACCCGTGGGGCATTGCCGCGGACGAGGACGCCGTCGCTCCCGGGTTCCAGAAGAGCCTGACGATGCAGGCGGATGACGCGAACCTCGTGGGCGGCAAGGTCACGGCCCTGGTGTATGCGCACGGGTCCGGGACGGACGCCCTGGCGCCGACCAACCTGACCATCCCGTACACGTTCACGTCGAGGCCTGCGACGCTCACCTTCAGCCGCGTGACGCTCGCGGACCAGACGGAGGGCACGGTGCGCGTGACCGTGCAGGACAAGGCCGGCAACAGCGCGGTGTCCGAGTTCACGGCCACGGTGGACCTCCTGCCCCCGGCCTCCCCCACCCTCCAGGTGACGGCGTTGAACCCGAGGCGCCCGGCCATCACGCTCCAGTGGGTGGCGCCAGGGGACAACGGGGACGAGGCCGGGACTGCGGCGACGGGGTATGACATCCGGTACTCGACCCTCCCGATCGTGACGACGGACGACTTCGAGACCGCGTGCCAGGTGACGGGGCTCGCCTACACGGCTCCGGTCCCGGCGCCGGCCGTGCAGGGCACGACGGAGACCTTCACGATCACGGGTCCGGACATCCGGTCGCCCGACGTGCAGGAAAACGGCAAACCCTGCAAGTTCCAGACAGGGACGAGCGGGTTCGCGGGGTACTACGTGGCCATCCGCGCGCTCGACGACGTGGGGAACGCCTCGCTCCTGTCGTCCGGGGCCGTGGCGAGCGTGGACCTCGCCCTGCAGGATGCGCGGTTTTCGGGGAGCGGCGCGCCGTGGAACGGGGCCGACTTCCAGCGTCGCGTGTACGGCATCGGGGACGTGAACGGCGATGGTCTGGGCGACGCGGCGCTCGGGGGCGGCGCGGCCAACGCCTTCTGCATCCTGTACGGGCACGGGGCCGGAGCGGACCGGACCGTGGACGACCTGACCTTCACGGCGGGGTCGGGCGCGGACTACCTGTGCATCCAGGGGCCGGCGAACAGCCGGGCCGGGACCCCGGTGGTCGGGCTCGGGGACGTGAACGGCGACGGCGTGGACGACGTGGGCGTGGGTGAGGGCTCGGCCTCTCCGGCGTATCCGTACGCGCTGCGCGTCTATCTCGGCCGGACCGGTGGAATCACGACGATGCCGAACATCACCATCACCGGGATGAGGTCCACCGCGATGGGGGTCGTGGTGGCGGGCCAGGGCGACTTCGATGGGGACGGTGTGGCCGACATCCTGATCGGGTCGTCCCCCGACAACCAGGCGTTCCTCGTGCCTGGCGATGCGACCTGGACCACGGCTTCAAGCGTGACGATGGACCTGACGAGCTCCGCGGACCGGACCGAGCACCGGGTCGTGACGTTCGCCCTGTCCGGGGCCCTGGCAACCACGGCTTACGGCGTGAACGTGGGCTTCGTCAAGGACGTGGACCTGGATGGCTACGATGAGGCCGCGATCGTGGCCACGGCGGACATGAACCCGAGCGCGGTCCTGGTCGTGCGGGGACGGGCCGTGGCGGACGCGATGACCCTGACCGCGTCGAGGACGAATGACGGTACTGGCGACGACGCGAACGTGGTCCGCCTGCAACCGGACTCGAACGCCAAGGGCGGGCTCGCCATCAATGCCCTCGACGGGCTGTGGGACCTCGACGGCGACGGGCGCGGCGACGTGTTCGCGGGCCACTACTACGAGATCCAGAGTGGGACCACGAACAAGGGCCAGTACGGGTTCTACGGGGCGTACATGGCTTCGCGCTTCGGCCAGTGGATCCGGGTGGCCGCGGCCCCGACGCCGGCGGCGGACGGCGCGATCTACCGGAACGACAAGGGGTTCACGATTGGCGGCGCGTATGACCGGTCCATCGTGATCGGGAACTTCGACGACGACCCTTCGGCGGCCCCGAGCGCGGACCTAGCCTATGTGCTGTTCTCGAGCGTGTCCACGTATGGCAAGGTCTTCCTGCGCCTGAATCTCGTGGACCCGCAGGGGGCCTTCGGCCAGGGGGCGTTCCCGTACCAGGCCCCGGTCCTCGTGGACCCGGACAACCCGTCGGGGACCCTGTTCGGGCGGTACCGGGCCGTGCCCGTGGGCGACTTCAACGGGGATGGCTTCGTGGACCTGCTGGTCGGGACGAACGGGGCTGGATACGTTGTACTTGTGTATTGAGAGGTGATTCATGAAGAAAAACGAGGAAACGCCCAGGACTTGCGCGAAGAAGGCGACGAAGCGGCCCTATCGCCGGCCCGAGGTTCACTCGGAGGAGGTCACGGAGCCTCGCGGGCTCCAGGAGACGTGCCAGCCGGTGCCGGATGCGGAGCAGGGTTGCATCCCGAACGCGTGACCGCCCGGGCCAGATGTCCCGTGCCGTCGAGCCGTGGACCCCTTCGAGTGATCAGGCGGGAACTGCGACTGGGTCCCCTCGTCATCCGGGCCGACCTGGACTCGGCGCGCGTGCTGGTGGCCCTGGAACGCGCCCTGGTGGGTACGCCGACCCTCGCGGGGCCGGACGGCCCCAATGACATCGTCATCGAGTGGCGACTGGCACCGCGCACGCCGGCTCGGCGCAGGGGCCTCGTGGTCCTCGGGCGCTTCGGGAAGGCCGAGTGGCGGGTCCGCTACGCGGGGCGGTTCCTGCGCTGGTGGGCGCGCGGCGAGGACCTGCGGCGCGTACGGGTGGCGCTGGCCCTGAGCGGGGACCCGGCCGAGGACGGCTTCATCATCCGGTCCTTCCTGCGGTTCTTCATCGCCGAGACGCTGGTCCGCACCGGAGGGGTGGCCCTGCACGCCGGGGCCGTGGCCCGGCCCGAGGGGGCCGCGGTGTTTCTGGCGAAATCAGGGGGCGGCAAGACGACGCTGGTGCGGCGATTCGGTCAAGACGGGGGACTGGGTGACGACTTCGTGGTCGTGGCCCGGAACGGCGGCCGATTCGTCGTCATCCCCTCCCCGGTGGCTGGACGCGAGGGGACTGCGGTCCGGGGCCGGGCCGCGCCCCTGTGGCGCGTGTGCGACCTGGTGAAGGGCAAGGCCACGCGGGTCGAGGCGATGCGGGGTCCGGAGCAGGTGGCAGCCATCCTGCGGCGTGCCGTCCTGTTCAGCCGGGACCTCGAGGCCCGGCGCGCCCTGCTCGACACGGCTTTGGGTCTGGTCCGCGAGGTAGGGGTCGTGCGCCTGCACCAGTCCCTGGACACCCCGCCGTGGGAGGCACTGCAAGATGCCTGAGTCCCGCCACCGCCGGCTGCGGGACATCTACCGCGCGCATCGCTGTCTTTTGCACCTGCACCTGGACCTGACCCTGCGCTGTCCGCTGCGCTGTCCCCACTGCTACGTGGCGGGCGAGGGCTCGCGCGGGACCGAGATGACGACCGCCGAGGTCGTGAGGGTGCTCGAGGACGCCCGCGACCTGAAGGTTCTGACCCTCCTGGTCTCGGGCGGGGAACCGATGCTGCGCCCGGACTTCTTCGAAATCCTCGAGGCCGCGCGACGCCTGCGGTTTGCCCTGCACGTCAAGACCACGGGTCTGTATCTGGGAGCGAGCGAGGCGAGGCGCCTGGCCGCGCTCGCCCCCATCCGAGTGGACCTGAGCATCCACGGGGCACGCGCCGAGACGCACGACCGCTTTGTCGGGATGCGCGGGGCCTTCGAGCGGGCCGTGGCCGCGTTCGAGGCCCTGAGAAAGGCCGGCGTGCGGGTGGGCGTGCGCACGAACCTGGTGGCGGACAACGTAGCCGAGGCGCATGAGATCGAGGCCCGGTTCGGGATCCAGGGCGTGGACTATCGCAAGGGGGTCGCGATCTTCTCGAGGCGCGATGGGACCTGGCCAGGCCAGGGCGTGGCGCTCGACGAGGACGCCTGCGCCACCGTCCTGACTCGCCGGAGCCGGAACCGGAAGGCGGCCCAGGGCAAGGCGCGCGGGCCGGACCCGGCGAGCCCCCTGTGCGGGGCTGCGGCGACCACACTGTACGTGGCCCCGAACGGCGACGTGTTCCCCTGCTCCCTGTGGCCGCAACGCCTGGGGAGCGCGCGGGAGCCCGGCGGGCTCCGGGCGGCCTTTGAAGGCGCGGACGCAGAGGGCATCCGGGGCCTGACGCACGCCGCGCGGCAGGAGTGCATGGCGTGCGCCTTGCGCGCCCGGTGCCCCTTCTGCCCCGGAGAGTCCGTGGCCGAAGGCCTGCCGGCGACGGCCCCCAATCGTGTGGCCTGTCGTCTGGCCCGGGCCGCGAGCGCGTCCGCGGGAGAGACCCCATGAAGCCGCCACCGCCGATCCCCGACCTCGTCCGGGACCAGGTGCGGCAAGGTCGGAGGGTCCGCCTGGTCGTGGGCGGGTGGAGCATGGTCCCGCTCGTGTGGCCCGGGTCCCGGGTGGAAATCGCGCCCACCACCGTCGAGGACCTCCGGCCAGGAGACCTGGTCGCCGTGGTCTCGGCCGGGCATGTCGTCTGCCACCTCGTGAGCACCATCGGCGGGGACGACAACGGCCTCGTGTTGCGCACCCGGGGGGTTGCGACCGGTCGCGACGACCCCCCCTCACGCGCCCCGGACGTCCTGGGCCGGGTCGAGCGCGTCCAGTGGGGACCGTGCTCGGTCCGCACGAACGGGACGTTCTTTCGCGTAAACCGGCTTGTGAGCGCGCGGGTCGGTCCCGTCCTGCGCCTGGTGCGCCTTGCGTACTTGCGGATGCGCACGATGACGAGGCCGACCCCCGACGGGTGAGACGAGGCGATGGCGCGGACGGCGCCCGTGTCTCCACGGGGACCGGGGTCCGGCATCCGGGGTCCGGCAGAAACTCCGCGACGGACACGGACACCGTCACGGACACGGACACGGTCACCGACACCGCCAGGGTCACGGTCCCGCGCGCAGCGGGCGTCGGAGTGCTGGGTGCAAACGCGGCCTCGTCCTCGCGCGAGCGGGTGCTCTCGCCTCCAGGGGAACCTTTTTTCGGAGGATGGGGGAATGGGGTTTTCTCGTTGACCCGTTTGTGGTCGGGGTCCTACCATGACCATGCTTGCGGATGCGAGGACACGATGCGCCTGACCCCGCGCGATGAACTGGAGGAACGGATTCAGGGGCTCCAGGCGCGGATGGCGAAGGCCGGGCTGGACGGCGTGCTCGTGCTCCAGAACGCGGACCTGTTCTACCTGGCGGGCACGGTGCAGCAGGGGGCCCTGTACGTCCCCGCCTCCGGCGACCCGCTGTACCTGGTGCGCAAGGACCTCGAACGCGCCCGGGCCGAGAGCCCCCTCACGTCCATCGAGCCCATGCGCAGCCCCCGGGACCTCCCGCCCGCGGTCGCGGCGGCCGGTCTGCCGACGCCGTCCCGGCTCGGGATGGAACTGGACGTGGTCCCGGTGGCGCTGTTCCGGCGCTGGGAGGCGGCGTTCCCGGGCGTGGCCATCGAGGACGCGAGCCCGCTGCTCCGAGGGCAACGCTCGGTCAAGTCGGCCTACGAACTGGAGATCCTGCGCGAGGCCGCGGTCCGGATGGACCGCGTGTTCCGCCGGGCGCTCGAAGTCATCCGGCCCGGGCTCACGGACCTGGAACTGGTCGCGGAACTCGAGCACGCGGCCCGGCTGCACGGGCACCAGGGGATCGTCCACCTCCGTGGTTTCAATTCGGAGATCCACTTCGGGCACGTGTTGTCGGGTGCGGCGAGCGCGATCCCCGGGTGGGCCGATGCGCCCCTCGGTGGCCCGGGACTGAACCCGCGGGTCGGACAGGGCGCGGCCCGGACCCCGATCGAGCCGGGACGGCCCGTGGTCGTGGACATGGCCTTCGCGTATGACGGCTACATTGTGGACCAGACGCGCACGGTCGCGGTCGGGGAACTCCCGCCCGACCTGGTGCGGGCCTACGAGACGACACTGCGCGTGCAGGAGCGCCTGATGTCCGCAGCCAGGCCGGGCGCCACGTGGGGTGGGGTCTATGACGAGTGCCTGGCGGTCGCGGTCGAGGCCGGGTACGGGGAGCGGTTCATGGGGGCCCCGGGCTCCCAGGTCCCCTTCCTCGCGCACGGGGTCGGCGTGGAACTGGACGAGTGGCCCCTGATCGCCCGCGGCTTCCACGACCGGGTCCTCGAGGAGGGCATGGTCCTGGCGGCCGAGCCCAAGGTCGTGTTCCCGGGCCTCGGAGCGGTCGGGATCGAGAACACGTTCGTCGTGGGGCCTCGGGGCCTCGAACGGATCACCTACTCGCGCGAAGACCTGGTCGTCATCGGATAGGACCCGCCCGCGACGCGACCTGGGCCAGGAAGGCCTGGAGCCGGTTCTCGGTGTGGGTGGACTGGAGGCCATCATACGTCAGCGTGGCGATCTCCAGGCCGGGCAAGTCGCGCCGCATCGCGGGGATCAGGGCCTGCGTGATGGTGCCGAGCATGCAGTGGTGGCACATGACGTTCAGGACCCCAGCGGCCCCGGCCCGGTGCATCTCGCGAAAGCGATGGAGGTTCAGGGACAGCAGCCGGTCGATCCAGTACGAGCAGTAGCGTTCCGCCCCCGCGCGGACCTCCGGGAAGTGCCCTTCCTCCGGGGTGCGGATCGAGGGGGGGAAGTGGCGGTTCACCAGGCCGCGCACGGCTCGGATCAGAGGCCACAGCGTTCGGGTCGCGAGGCTCGCGAACGGGCGGTCCCGGCGGGCCAGTTCCTCGGACCACTGCTCCGCGCCCAGCCACGACACGTCAATCAACATGCACGAGGTCCACACCTCGAATCCCGCCTCGCGGAGTCGGTCGTACAGGCGGTCATTCGCGTGGGGGTTGACGCGGGTGTAGATGTCGCCCGCCATCCCGACCTTGGGCCTCGTCCCCGCGTCGGGGCGCAAGCGCACGGCCCGGAAGCGCTCGACGGACTCGCGCAGGGCCCGGAAGAACCGACCCTCGGCCAGGCCGTCCTCGATGGCCTGGAGGTTCTCGGCATGGACGCGCGCGGCCTCGCCGGCTTCCGCCTCGTACCCTTCCGTTTCGACCTTCCACTTGTGCAGGCGGTCGATCGCGAGCAGGCCCAGGACAAGCCGGGCAATGTAGCCCCGGCCGAGCTCCGCCATCGTGGGCGGGTCGGCGATGTTGAGCAGGGTCACGCGCTCCAAGCCCACGCGGCGCAGGACCTGGTTCATCGCGACCATGTATTGAGGCAACAGGCAAGGCCCCAGGTACGACGGCCCATAGAAGCAGGCCTCGTCCGGCACGAAGTCGGGGCGACGGGCCGCTCGCAGCAGGTCCCCGAGGAAGGCAACGTAGGGATGGCACTCGCGGCCGTAGGCGTGACGCAAACCGATCTCGTAGGACTCGGCGTCCGTCGGGGGCAGGAGGCGCACGCGGCACCCGGCCCACCGCAGGGCCCCCACCAGGGCGTGGGCGTGGTCCGCGAAGCACGGCACCCAGTAGGTGTATTCGCGCAAAGGGCGCGTCGCGGTCCCGGGCGCTATCGCGACGTCGTCGTGGAACGGCCTGGAAGGACGTGGACCCCGCGCCGCGTGTCGCACCGTACGCGCGAAGGCCTCGACCCGGGTCACGAGCCCGGCCTCGGCCTGGTGGTCATCGAATTCCAGGACGATGTGCGGCGTCTCCGCCAGGATCTCTTCGAGATACTGGTCCACGAAGGCGTCCGGACCGCATCCGAAGTTCGTGACCACGACCCCGACCAGACGGGGGTCGCGCCGCACGATGCGCGCGGCCTTGAGCAGCGTACGCCCCTGCCCCCACCGCACGCGCCTCCAGTAGTCCGGCAGTCGCTCGTCCTCGAGCGGCAGGAAGTCCAGGGGGAGCGGCTCGAGCCCGGCGGCGCGCAGGCGGCGCGCGAGGTTCAGGTTCAGGTGGCGGTCCGCGGTGTTGTACGGGCGGCCCAGGAGGACCGCCCCGACGCGACCCGACCGCCCGAGGTCGTCCAGGACGCGGCGGCCCTCCCCCCGGCAGGCGGCCCGGAAGTCCGCCTGGGCCTTGCGGGCCGCCCGAAGCGCCCGGCCGACCTCCTCGGGCTCGGCGCCGAGGGTCGCGGCCACGGCGCGGATGAAGTGCCCCTCCTCGCCCCGGACCGGGAGCTCGAGCGCCAGGACCTCGGCCCCGTGGAGGTGGGCCCGCACCACGTACGGCGCGGCCTGCGTGTAGGGACAGGCGTACCATTCGCGCGCCTCGCCGGGCGCTGCGAAGAGCCGCAGGTGCGGGATGAACACGCGCTTCGCCCCGGCCGCGACCAGCGAGTGGACATGCCCGAACAGGGCCTTCACCGGCTGGCAGAACTCGGCCGGGACCCGCGCGAGCCCCAGGGCCGTGACCTCGCGGTCCGTCGGCCCGGACGGGCGCACCCGGAACCCGAGGGCCTGGAAGAAGGTCCGCCAGAACGGGAGGTGGTCATGCAGCGTCAACGCCAGGGGGAACGCGACCTCTCCCCGATCGCGTCCGGACGCGGGGACCCCACCCCACTCCCGCGTCAGGAGGCGTTCGCGAATCGCCATCGCGTCCGAGGCCGGGAGGGGCCGCTCCTCGCCCCGCTCCCACCGCCCGCAGACGCTTCCGAACCAGGATCGCCGAGGTTCCGACGCCACGACGGTGACGCGCTGGACCTCGCACAGGTTCTCGCAAGCGCGACACTCGAAGGTCCGGATGTCCACGCGGCCCATGGGGGCCTGAAGCCCGAGCAGGGGGCGCTCCCGGCGAGCGGTCCGCTCGCGCGCGATCAGGGCCGCGCCCAGGGCCCCCGACAGTTCGGGATGGGACGGGACCACGACCTCGCGGTCCAGGAGGGCCTGAAACGCCGCGTGGACCGCCGCGTTGCGCGCCACCCCGCCCTGGAACAGCACGCGCCGTCCCACGGGGCGCGACCCCACGACCTTGTCGAGGTAGTTGCGCGCGACGGCGTAAGCGAGGCCCGCGCACAGGTCCGCGACGGGCCTCCCGCGCTGCGCGTGGTGGACCAAGTCCGAGTCCATGAAGACCGTGCAGCGATTCCCGAGCCTGGCAGGAGAGTGGGAGCGAAGGGCCTCGCCCGCGAAGTCCGTCGCGATGTCGAGGCCCAGTCGGGCCGCCTGCTCCTCCAGGAACGCCCCGGTCCCGGCCGCACAGGCCCGGTTCATCTGGAAGCGGGTGACCCGGCCACGCTCCAGTCGGATGTACTTCGAGTCCTGGCCGCCGATCTCGAAGACGGTGTCCGCCTCCGGGTCCGCGTGGGCCGCGTACCGGGCCTGCGCCGTGATCTCGTCCACGGCCTCGTCCGCGTCCGTGACCTGGAGCGCGACGTGCCGTCCGGACCCGGTCGTGACCGCCGCGGCGATGGTCGCGCCCTCGGGCAGGCGGGACCGGATTTCCTCGAGGGCGCGCCGGACGGCCCCGACGGGCTTCCCGACCGTCGGGAGGTACGAGGACGCGACGAGTCGTCCCCCCTCGTCCAGGGCCACGGCCTTGGTGCTGACCGAGCCTACGTCGAGTCCAATGTAAATCATATTCAAATGGTCATTGACGCAAGAACATGGGGCCCCGTCTCCGTCCGCGATCGGGGGCGGCGTCGGCAATGGATCGAGCCGCGGGCCGTCCTCCGGCGTCTCCTCGACCGAGTCCATTCGCCGGCGCAGGTCCGACAGGGGAACCGGATCGGGAAGCGGGTCGTCCCGGGCCGACAGCGCCGCCCCGAGCGCGCCCATCACCTTGAAGCGCTCGGGCCGCGTCAGGTCGCCGTCGCGCAGGCCCAGGACCTCGCGCAGGGCCCGGACGACCCCCTCGTTGGCCGCGACGCCGCCCTGGAACAGGATCGGGGGCTCCGGGGGGCGGCCGTGGCACACGCTCGCGAGGTAGTTGCGGACCAGGGCGAAGCACAGGCCCGCCGCGATCTCGTCCGGGGGACAGGCGCGTTGCTGCAAGTGGATCAGGTCGGTCTTGGCGAAGACGGCGCACCGGCCCGCCATGCCGGCGGGGCGAGGGGCCCGGGCCGCCATGCGCCCGAGGTCCTCGACCGAAACCCCGAGGCGGCCCGCCATCTGGTCCAGGAAGGCCCCGGTCCCGGCCGCGCACAGGTCGTTGAAGGCATGGTCCGCGACGAACGGACGGCCCGCCGACTCGCGTCCGACCCGCACGAACTTCGAGTCCTGGCCCCCGATCTCGATGACACTGCGAACCTCGGGGTGCAGGGTCCAGGCCGCGACCGCGTGGGCCATGATTTCGTTCATGCGGGGCAGCCCGAGCGCCCCGGCCAGGAGCCGCTGCCCGGACCCAGTCACGCGCGCCGCGCGGATCGGGGCGTCGCCGAGGGCCGCGAGCGCCCGGTCCAGCACGAGGCGCGCGGTGACGACCGGCTTCCCTTCCGTGCGCCGCCAGTCCTCGAAGCGGACCTCCCCGCCCGGTCCCAGCACCACGACCTTCAGGCTGACCGACCCGACGTCAATCCCGAGGATTACGCCATGCAAGATTCCTTACACCTCCCGAGAATGAAGAGGGGGGCGGGTGCGGGAGTTCCGGCGTCGGGGGTCCGGCGTCCGGCAGCCGGGGTCCGGTGGTGACCCCGAGGCGCACACGGACCCGGACACGCGCTCCGACACGGTCCCCGACACGGTCTCGGTCCAGCGCGCGGAGCGCGCCCCTGAACCGCTGCGTGCCAGCGCAGCCTTGTCATGGCGCAATTCGCCGGCCCCGCGGGGACTCACTGGCCCTCCTCCCCCCAGAACCGAAAGAACAGGTCCTCCCAGTGGGTCAGGCGGTCTTCTCGCAGGGTGATGCGCGTGAGCCAGGCCAGGCTGTTCAGTTTCGTGATCGCGTTGATGTCCGCGTCGCCCCGATGGGGAACCCTGTAGAGGCGCCCGCAGAAGTCCCGGTTCACGCAGTCCACCTGCTCGTAGAACTTCACGAGCCGCCGCAGGCTCCAGTCGGGGCGCCGGCCATGCTTCCTCAGGGCGTACTGGGCGAACAGGTACATCGAGACCGCGCGATAGACCGTGTCGCGCTCGGACGCGAAGGGCAGGTGCGTCTCGACCATGGGTCGCAGGCAGTCCAGGACAGGGCAGCGGCTCGTGACCATGTAGACCCCAATGAGGGACGACAGGAAGGTCTGCGCCGTGCATCGGTTGGTTTGGGTGCGCTCCTCGACCGTGACCGCCACGTCCGCCGGCCGGTACGAGGCCTCGTCCTTGAAGTACTCGACCACGTTCCACGAGTCTCGCGGCCACCGGACAACGGGCGTGGGCAGGCCGGGCCAGGGGGCAGACCTTGCACTGATGGAACTCCAGGGCCGTCCACTCGGGCAGGTCGCGCCTGGGTTCGTCCAGCAGGTCGAGGGTGTCGGGATGCAGGAGCAGGCAGAACTCCTTCTGGTCGCCGTCATCGAGGACGATCGAGTACCGAATCGTCAGGGGTCGCGGGGTCGCCATCACCGTCGCCTCCGTCGCTTGTCCACATCCGCCAGGGAAACTCGTTGCTCGTGGTCGTCATTCTCCCGATTCCGCGGGGGGCCGCGGATTGAAGATCCCGTCCAGCAGCGCCCCGGTCTGCCCCCCCGTCAGATCAATCGTCGCCGCGTGGAACCACTCGCCCTCGGGTCCGGCGAGGAACGCGACCACACGGGCCACCTCCTCGACCGTGGAGAGCCGGCGCGCCGGCGTCCCCGCCGCGATGTCGCGCTGGACGCGGGCCCACTCGCCCGGCTCGAACGCCCGCCGGACCGCGACCGTGTCCACCATCGGGTTCGAGAACGCGAAGAGGCGCGCCCCGTCCGCGAGCAGGTTCCGGTCCAGGAGGGCCTGGGTCCAGAAC
>JBBIPO010000061.1:0-2061 GCA_037442805.1 Deltaproteobacteria bacterium | reverse complement strand
GAGGCGCGCCCCGTCCGCGAGCAGGTTCCGGTCCAGGAGGGCCTGGGTCCAGAACACGAACGAGTCGCTCATCGCCTCGAAGGTCTTCTGGAAGTGCGTGGGCTCGAAGCGCTTGCGGCCCGGGGCGAAGAAATGCCCGTACGACGCGCTGGCGATCGCGTGCACGAACATCCGCACCGACCGGGGTCCGGCCACGCTCGCCAGTTCCTCGATGCCCCGCCGGACCTCGTCTGGACTCGCGGCCCCCGCCTTCAACAGGTGGCAGCGGCGCCCCGCCTCCCGGACCCCCCGGCTGACGTCCTCGGCCTGGTCGGGGTCATGGCCGCGGAGCATCCCGAACACGTTCAGGCCCGACGAGCGCGCCAGGGCCCGGGCCACCGCGCCCCCGGTTCCCCCCGTCACCCCCAGGACGACCGCCCATTCTCCATCCGGCTCCATCGTACCCTCTCTCGTTTCCGCCCGACCTTCCCACGTCCATCTCCTGATAGTCCGCCACCGCGAATACGCGCCCCGCCCGGTCCACGTGTGCCCGCAGGCCTTCGGAACCGAGTCGGTGTTCTCGTGGTCCGTCAGGATCACCGGCACCTTCCCGGTCGGCCATTCCTCGTGCACGCGCGCGCCCCGCGCGTGCGTGTGCGGCGCGAGCGGGAACCCCTGCGTGTGGTCATGATGATAGTGAGTCCTCAGGACGTGGAGGTCGAGCCTCCCCTCCTGCATCAGGTCGCGCGAGGCCGGCACCAGGCCAGAGCCCCCGTCCACGACCAGGGCCGCGCCCGCCGGGATGCTCGGCGACTCGACCCGGTAGCACGTGGTGTTGCCCCCGTACCGGGACGCCTCGGGCCGCGAAACGGGCGACGATCCCCGCGTCCCGTAAGCCTTGACGATCATCAGCGACCCTCTTCAAGGTCGGCGCGGATGATAGCACGATCCCCGTCGGCCGCCCGGGGGGTATCATCGCGGGGCCCGGCGACCAGGAGTCCCCGTGCCCCGCATGTGCCCCGTCTGCGGTTCGCGATTCCCCGACGACGTGGCCGAGTGCCCCTCGGACGGGGCGGTCACCTATCGCGTCCGCGCGGAGGAGAACCTCGTCGGCCGCCGGATTGACGGTCGCTTCGAGGTCCTGGAGCGCATCGGGTCCGGGGGCATGGGGACCATGTATCGCGCGCGGCAGGTCTCGACCGACCGCGTGGTCGCGATCAAGGTCCTGCGGTCGGAGTTCCTCGACGACGAGTCCGCGCTGAGGCGCTTCTTCCGCGAGGCCCGCGCCTTGAGCCGCCTGACCTCCCCGCACTCGGTCGCGGTGCACGACTTCGGCCAGGACCCCGACGGGACGTACTTCATCGCGATGGAGCTGTTGCGCGGGCGTCCGCTCCAGGCCCTGCTCGGTCCCGGATGCCGGCCCCTGGACGCGGTGCGCGCGGTGCGCACCGCGGCTCGGATCCTGTCCGCGCTCGATTCGGCGCACGAGGTGGGGGTCCTGCACCGCGACCTCAAGCCCGACAACGTGTTCCTGCTGGACCATCCACCGCCACCGCGATCCCTTTCTGGACGGTACGCACGGGCAGGACGACGGTCCGCGGGTTCGCGTCCGACCCGTGCGGGGCCACGAACACCGCGTTGCCCGGCTCGCCGTCAATGCCGTCGCAATCTTCGTCAATCCCGTTGGGGGGGTCGTCCTGGCCCAGGACCTCGCACTCGCAGCCGTCGCCGGGCAATCCGTTCACGTCCACGAAGCCCGGATTGCACGCCGCCGCGCACGAGGCCACCTTCCCGGTCACCCGGCACTCGCCGTGGCCGTTCGGGACGACCATGACGCCGCAGTCGTTTCCGCATCCGCCGCAGTGCTCGTCGGTCGCATAGAGGCCGGTGGCCGGGTCCACGAACCCGTCGTCCGTGGTCCCGTCGCAGTCGTTGTCCGCGTAGTCGCACGTCTCGATCGTCGGTATCGGCGCGTCGCAGACCCCCCCCGTCTTCGCGGCGCCCCCCGCCGCCCCCCGGCCGGGCCCCGCGGGGCGGGGGCGGGGGCCGTCGAGGGGGACCCGCGCGTTCGCGGCCGGGCCC
>JBBIPO010000060.1:0-19292 GCA_037442805.1 Deltaproteobacteria bacterium | reverse complement strand
GCTCTTCAAGTGGAACTTCAAGGCGCATTGTGACCTCGCGCTCGCGTCCCCACGGCCACGGTCACGGTCACGGACACGGCCACCGTCTCGTGAAGTTGGCGAAGTGTCGCGTTCGTCTCTATACTCGGGGTCGGTCTGCGCGCCAGGGCGGACGGGATGGAGGCCACGACCCAATATTGCGGGAGTTGTCGCCGGACCTACGACGGGACCCAGCCGTTTTGCCCGCTGGACGGATCGGTCCTTCGCGAGGTGCCGGCCGACCTCCCCGAGGTCCACACCGTCCTTCACGACCGCTATCTGATCCTCGAGCCCCTGGCGACCGGGGGCATGGGGGCGATCTTCCGGGCGCACGACATGAGGACGCGTTGCGAGGTCGCGTTGAAGGTGCTGAAGCCCGGGCTCGCGGCGCGGGACCAGGCCGTGAGACGCTTCTTCGTGGAGGCCCGGGCCGCGCGAAGGCTCGACCACCCGAACATCATCGGGATCCGCGACTTCGGGGTCTCGCAGGAGGGGTTCCTGTACCTGGCGATGGAACTGCTGCCCGGG
Source organism: Deltaproteobacteria bacterium (assembly GCA_037442805.1). Classification (GTDB taxonomy): domain Bacteria; phylum Myxococcota_A; class UBA9042; order DTJE01; family DTJE01; genus DYKK01. The sequence goes on along the minus strand of JBBIPO010000060.1, from coordinate 18,746 downwards.
GTCACGCTCGCGGACGTGCTCCGGCAAAAGGGGCGGCTGGCCCTGGGCGAATCGCTCCTGGTGGCCCTCGGCGTGTGCGAGGCCCTGATCCACGCGCACGAGCACGGGGTGGTGCACCGGGACCTGAAACCCGAGAATATCTTCCTGGTCGCCTGGGACCGGGACGGACTGTTCGTGAAGGTCCTGGATTTCGGTGTGGCCGCAGTCACGGAGGCGGGCTCGCGAGGGGCGCTGCATCGCGGGGAAGTCCTGGGGACCCCGGCCTACATGAGCCCGGAACAGGTGCGCGGGGACCTCGTGGACCGGCGAAGCGACCTGTACTCGCTCGGGGTGGTCCTGTACGAGATGCTCGCGGGGGTGCCCCCGTTCCTGGCCGACAGCCCGACCGAGGTCATGCGCATGCACCTGACCCGGGACCCCCCGCCCCTGCCGCCGCTCGCGGTGACGGCCACGGTGAGGCGCGGGGTGGAGCGGGTGCTCGCGGCCCTCTTGAAGAAACGGGCGGAGGAACGCCCCGCGAACGCCTGCGAGGTGCGGGCCATGCTCCGGGCGGTGCGGGACAATCTTTCCGTCGAGAGCGCGACCGCCCTGGACACGACGCTGTTCCTCGAAGTCCTGGCCCCGTTGCGCGCGCTCGAACCGTTTCACGAACGCGCGACCCTGGTCGTGGACCCCGAGGTGACGCGATTTCACGAACAGGAAACACTGGTGCTGGACCCGGAGACATCCGGGGGGGCGCGGGGCGCGATGACCCTGCTCGTGTCGCCCGGGGACGACGCGGGTCGCCACGAACGCGCGACGCCTCTTCCCTGGACGCTCGCGGGCGCGCATCGGCCGGGCACCGGGCGGCCGGACGACGCGGACGTCATGATGTCGCTCCTGCACGTGGAACTCGAGTTCGGTCACGAGGACAACGGGCTCATGGGCACACGCGCCCTGTTCGCGCCCGAGATGGAAGCCTTCCAGGCCGAGACCATGGCCCTGGGTGGTTGCGTGTGCCTGGACGCCGGGGACGAGGTCCGGGTCGCATTCGGCCTGTTTGGGTCGGCGGAAGGTTGCCGGGACGCGGCGGTCCGGGCGGCTGAGAATCTGCTCGAGAGGGTCCGGAGGTTCCGGGCCGCGACCTCGCTCCCCGTGTGGGCCCGGGCAGGGATCGCCACGGACCGGGTGCCCGCGAGGGTCGTCCGCGCCGCGATGCCCGACCTGGCCCTGCGGGGGTCGCGGGTGGACGTGGCCGTGCGCCTGGCCCGCATGGCGCTGCCGGGGCAGGTGGTCCTCGACGAGGAGACGCGCGCGGGGGTCCCGGCCGGCCGCGACCTCCTGGAGGTCGGACGGATCTCCGTACGGGGGAGGCCGCGTCCGAGCCGCGTCTTCGCGCTGGGAGAGGGTCCCCGCCTCGTCGGCGCGCCTCTTTCTGACCGGCCCGCCCCGGAGGCCCGATGAACGGCTCGCTCCCCCCGTTGTGCCACGACCCGGCCTTCCGTCGCCGCCGGGTCGGGAACTGGATGGTCCTGGGCCTCCTGTATTCGTTCTTCTACATGTCCCGGTACAACTTCACGGCAGTCATGGGGGACCTGGCCCGCACCTTCGGGTGGACCAATGTGCAGACCGGCGTCTTCGAGACGGTCATGCCCCTCGTCTATGGGCTGTCCGTGGTCATCAACGGCCCCCTCGCGGACCGGATCGGGGGCAAGAGGGCGTTCCTGTTCGGGGCCGCGGGCGTGACAGTCATGAACTTCCTGTTCGGGTCTTGCACGCTCCTCGTGCAGACGCCGGCCGTGGTCGAGGCGGCGGGGTCCGGGCACGGGGTCTCGGTGCTGGTTCCGGCGGTCTTGCGCTTTGGCCTGTCCCCGGGGGCAGTTCTCGCGATCATGGCCACGACGTGGGCCATCAACGGCTACTTCCAGTCGTTCGGAGCCCTTTCGATCGTGAAGGTCAACGCCCAGTGGTTTCACGTGCGCGAACGGGGCACCTTCTCGGGCATCTTCGGGGTCCTGATCCGGTTCGGGCTGATCCTCGCCTTCTCGGGCGTCCCGTTCATCGCGGCCGTCCTGCCGATCCCGTACGCCTTCTGGATCCCCGGCGCGTTCGTGGGGCTCTTCTTCGCGCTGAACTGGCTGTTCATGGAGAACACGCCCCGGGACGCGGGGTTCGAGGGCTTCGACACCGGGGACGAGGCCTCGGCGGACGACGGTGCGCCGCTTCGCATCGGGTACGTCCTGCGCAAGGTCTTCGCGAGCCGGGTCACGTGGACCATCGCGGTGGCCTCGATGATGATCGGGTTCGTACGGCGGTCCACCGTGGATGTGTGGTTTTCGAAGTATTTTTCGGACGTCTGGGTTCCAGCCGGGCTCGAGAAAGCGGCCTTCGGCCCCTATCAGGCCGCGGCGTGGGGGATCGCGCTGCTCGGGATCGTGGGGGGATTCGCGTTCGGCATCGCGTCGGACCGGGTGTTCCAGGCCCGGCGGGCGCCCGTGATCGTGGTCGGGTTCGTGGGGATGGCGCTCGCCCTGGCCCTGTTCGGGGCGTCGGACCGGGTTGGGCTCGGGCCGTGGGCCGCGGCGGCGTGGCTCGCCCTCCTGTCCTTCTTCGTGAACGGGGCGCACGGGATGGTCGGCGGCGCGGCCTCGATGGACTTCGGGGGTCGCAAGGCCGCGGCCACCGCGGCGGGCCTCTTCGATGGGATGCAGTACCTCGCGTCCTCCGTGGTCGGCGTGGGCATGGGCGCCCTGCTCGACACCTGGGGCTGGTCCGCCTGGCAGTGGGCCCCGATCCCCTTCGCCGTCGCCGGCGCGGCCCTGATGCTCACCCTCTGGAACGTCACCCCGCACGGCCGGGCGGGGCATTGACGCCTAGCCGCGTTTTCGGCGATCAGCCGCAGTCCGCCGGGCAGGACAACGCCGTTGTCGAGGATCGCGCCACTTCGCGCGAGCGGGCGCTCGCGTGGCCGTACGCGAGCCGGCGCTTGCGTCCCCGCGGAGGGCGAGGGACGAGCGTCCGACCTTGACAACCCGTGACCGTCCTGAAAGGATCCGTTCGCGCACGACCGGTGGCCGCGCGATGGGGGACGACGGATGGTCTTGCTCGGCAGCATGTTGCACCGCGAGGAACTCGCGGACATCCTGGGGCGAGCCATCGAGGACCGCCTGGAGCCCCACGACCCTGCCCGCCTGAAGCGGATCGTCAACCTCAACTCGTACGCGATGCGGAGGTGGTCCACGATCTTCGCGACGCGCCTGTTCGAGGCGGTCCGCGGATCCGACGTCCAGACCGTCTCGGTGCGGACCAAGGGGGAACTGAAGGACCTGATTATCGCCAACCCATATTATCTGACGCCACGCATCGAGACGTTGATCAATCGCTACCGAAGGTATCCCGAGGACTTCTACCGCGAGACCCCATACGAGGGGCTGATTTTCGTTCAGGGTGACCCGCCGCGATACGTTGGGTCGCGCCGGATCAAGCGGGTCCGCCGCGTGGCCGAAAAGTGCGCCCGTCGCCTGATTGACTACCTGTTCGAGCAGATCCGGCGGAGGGCCGACGAACTGGCGGACGAGCGAGCGCGGCACCATGGCATTCCGAAGGAACTACTGATCACGCCCCCGGAAGAGATGGCCGCCGAGTTCCAGCACGCGGAGCGCCGGGTCCTGAAGTCCATCCGCCAGGGGCAGTTCCTGGCGACCATGCCCCAGTTCTTTATTGACGACGTGGTGGGCATCCGGGTCCTCGTCAGTCCAGAGGTCGCGCCTCGGGTCCAGGAGTACCTCGATTCGCATCCGGACCTGGGCGTGGTGGACGAGAAGCGATTCTCCGGGAACTTCGTGGGCCTGAACCGGGTCCTGTCGTACCGCTTTCCTGCGGACGAGGTGGTGAAGGAACCGCCCAGCGACGCGGCGTGCGACGTGCTGGTGCAGCGAAAGGTGGCCGCGGACGCGGGCGAGGCCAGGCGCCTGTGCCGGGACTTCGTGTTGTCCGGTGAGGCCGAGGTCCGCTTCGAGATCCTCCTCATCAACTTCGAGGAACTGATGGAGTCCGAGGTCGGGCGGAGCATGCACGAGGAGCACATCCTCGAGCAACGCGACAAGCAGGAATATCGGGGGCGGCTCGCCCGCAACATCGAGGCCCTGATGGCGTTCCTGTTCGCGTTCGCGCTATCGCCCAAGGCCATGTTCGACCGCCTCCCGATCCACGTCGGCGGGTCGTACCTGGACGACTACCTGGACAGCGTGATGCGTTCGCTCTTCTCGTGCACGACGGGGACGCTTGGCCTGACGTTATGAGCCCGGGGCGGACCCTGGAGCGCGATCCTATTCCTCTTCCTCTTCGACCTTCGCCGCTTCCTGGATGAGTTTCTCGGCGAGGTGGGCCGGAAGTTCTTCGTAATGAGACAGTTCGGCAGTGAAGGACCCGCGGTCAGAGGTCATCGAACGCAGGTCGGACGCGTAGGTCAGGACCTCGGACATGGGCACGGCCGCCTTGACCGCCTGCATGCCGCGGCCCGCGGCCTCCATCCCGAGCACACGCCCGCGCCGGGCGCTGATGTCCCCCATGATGTCCCCGAGAGCCTCGTCCGGGATCAGGATGGTCATGTTCATGATGGGTTCGAGGATCACGGGCCGGCACTGCTTGAATGCCGCCTTGAAGGCCCGCGACCCCGCCATCTCGAACGAGCGGTTGTCGGAGTCCACCTCGTGGTACTTGCCGTCCACGAGGCGCACGCGCACGTCCACGACCGGGTAGCCGGCGACGACGCCCCGGGCCATCGCGTCTCGGATCCCTTTTTCGACCGAGGGGATGTACTGCTTGGGGATGGCGCCGCCGAAGATCTTGTCCTCGAAGACGAATCCCTCGCCGCGGGGCAGCGGCTCCATGTCAATGTAGCAGACGCCAAACTGCCCGTGACCACCGCTCTGCTTCTTGTGCTTGCCCTCGACCTTCGCGACGGATCCGCGGATCGTCTCGCGATAGGGGACGCGCCGCGGGCGCATCTCGATGTCCACCCCAAACTTCCGCTTCAGTTTCTCGACCGCCGTCTCGAGGTGCACTTGGCCGAGCCCCTCGAGCAGGAGGTCCTTGGCCTCCTCGTCGCGCGTGAAGGCGAGCCCGGGGTCCTCCTCGGCCAGTTTCTGAATGGCGGCCGAAACCTTGTCCTCGTCCCCCTGGGTCTTCGGCTTGATGGCGTAGGCGATGCAGCGATCCGGCAGGGGCGGCGTCACCAGGACCCCGACGCCGCGGTCGGCCGCGACCGTATGGCCCGTGCGCGTGTCCTTGAGTTTCACCACGGCCACGATGTCCCCAGTCACGGCCTGAGGGACCGAGTCCTGCTTCTTGCCCAGCAGTTTCACGATCTGCCCGTACCGCTCCTGCGTGCCCGTTACCACGTTCACGAAGGACCCGTCGGGGCTCATGGAACCCGAGATCACGCGCAGGACCGTGATCTTCCCCGCGTGCACGTCCACGATGGTCTTGAAGCAGTACGCGAGGAGCGGACCGCCCGGCGCCGGCGCGACTTCGGCCTCGACCTCCCCCTTGCAGGTCTTGAATCCCGTGCGCTCGGTCGGGTTCGGTCCGTACCTCGTCACGAGGTCGAGCAGGAGGTCCACCCCGACCGCCTGGGCCGCGTTCACGGCCACGACCGGGACCACGCTCCCCCGCTTGAGGCCCGTCGCCATCGCGCGCTCCAGGTCCTCGGCGGGCAGGTCCCCGTCCGCGAAGTATTTCTCGATGAGGGTGTCGTCCTGCTCGGCCAGTTTCTCGACGAGCCGCTCCCGCATCTTCGCCGCCTTGTCGCGGAGGTCCGCCGGGAGGTCACCCTCGGTGCCAGGTCCGGGGCCCGCGTAGGTGCGCGCCTTCCCGTGCAGGAGGTCCACCACGCCCTTGAAGCCCGCCTCCGCCCCGATGGGGATCGCGAGCGGCACCACATCGCCGCCGAACGCGGCCACCAGGTCGTTCAGGACGCGGTCGAAGTCCGCGCGCTCCTTGTCCATCTTGGTCACGACGATGACGCGCGGCCGGCCTGCGTCGGCCAGCAGGTGATACGCCTTCTCGGTCCCGACCTGGACCCCGTCCACCGCGCCGACCGCGACCACCCCGACGTCCGCGCCCACGAGCGACAGCACCGTGTCCGACCAGAAGTTCGTGTCCCCGGGGGTGTCCACGATGTTGACGAGGTTCCTGCCCCACTCGGCGTAGCCGACGGACGTGGACATGCTAGACCGCCGCCGGACCTCCTCGGGCTCGAAATCGAAGTTGGAGTTGCCGTCCACGACGCTGCACAAACGCGTGGTCGCCTTGCCCAGGAAGAGCATCGCCTCGCCGAGCGAGGTCTTGCCGGATCCCTGGTGCCCGTACAGCCCGATGTTGCGAATCTGGACCGGTTCGTAGGTTTTCATGATGTCCCTGCCTGCCAGGTTCCCCAGCCATGGCCCGCGACGCGCGGGCGCACTCGTTTACTCGATCCCCTGGCGGGTGTCAAACGAAATCGCGGAAACGACATCCCGCGACCGCCACGGGGACCGTGACGGTGGCCGTGGCCGTGTCGGACTCCGTGACCGTGTCCGTGTCCGTCACGGAGCCCCTGCCGGACCCCGGATTCCAGACCCCGACCACGATTTCAGGAATGCCTTTACAATCCGTCGAGACGGGTCCTTGGCCGTTTCTTGGCTGGAGCAGGAGGGTTTCGATGCGGGTCATCAATCCGACGACGGGGGAGGTGGTGCGCGAGGTCCAGGAACACGATGGCGCCTTCTTGCGCGAGGCGCTGGACCGCGCGGCCCGGACCTTCGAGGCCTGGCGCGACACGACGTTCAAGGAGCGTGCGGAGAAGATGCGGCGGGCCGGGGGGCTCCTGCGGCAACGGAAGGGCCGGTACGCGGCCCTGATGGTCGAGGAGATGGGCAAGACCCTTCCGGCCGCGGAGGCCGAGGTCGAGAAGTGCGCCTGGGTGTGCGAGCACTACGCCGAGCACGCGGAGCGCTACCTGGCGCCGGAGGAGGTGCCCACCGATGCCTCGCGGAGTTTCGTGCGCTTCGATTCGCTGGGCCCGGTCCTGGCCGTGATGCCCTGGAACTTCCCCTTCTGGCAGGTGTTCCGGTTCGCGGCCCCGGCCCTGATGGCCGGGAACGTGGGGCTGTTGAAGCACGCCTCCAACGTCCCCGGTTGCGCCCTGGCCATCGAGGAGGTCTTCCGGGACGCGGGGTTTCCGCGGGGTTGCTTCCAGACGCTGCTCATCCCGTCGAGCCAGGTCGAGGCCGTCATCCGGGACCCCGTGGTGCGGGCTGTGACCCTGACCGGGAGCGAGCCCGCTGGGCGGTCCGTGGCCGCGGCGGCCGGCGCGGTCCTCAAGAAGACGGTTCTGGAACTGGGCGGGTCGGACCCGTTCGTCGTGCTGGCAGACGCGGACCTCGAGGCCGCAGTCTCGACCGCGGTGGCGGCCCGCATCATCAACAACGGCCAGTCCTGCATCGCGGCCAAGCGGTTCATCGTGGTGGAGGAGGTCGCGGACCGCTTCGAGGCGGATTTCACGCGCGCGATGGAGGCCCTGCGGGTCGGGGACCCCATGGACCGGGCCACGGACCTCGGGCCCCTCGCCCGCGAGGACCTGCTCGTGGAACTGCACGACCAGGTCACGCGCTCGGTGGCGGCGGGGGCACAGATCCTGACGGGCGGCCGCCGTCTAGAGCGGCCCGGGTTCTTCTATGCCCCGACCGTACTGACCAGGGTCGAGCCCGGCATGGCGGTCCACGACGAGGAGACCTTCGGCCCGGTCGCGGCGGTCTGCCGGGCGCGGGACGCGGAGCACGCCGTGGCGCTCGCGAACCGGTCGGCCTTCGGGCTGGGCGCGGCGATCTTCACGAGGGACGTGGAGCGGGCCCTGGCCCTGGCGGCCCGGATCGAGGCCGGGAGCGTCTTCATCAACAACCTCGTCCAGTCCGACCCGCGGCTTCCCTTCGGCGGGGTCAAGGCGTCCGGGTACGGCCGCGAGCTCGGCGTCTTCGGCATCCGCGAGTTCGTCAACATCAAGACCGTGTGGGTGCGCTGATTGACTCCCGCCACCGAACCGGTAGGATTCAGGCGGCTCTTTCCTTCGGAGGAAGACATGCGGTGGTTCGTCGCGGTCCTGGCGGTGACGTGGTTTCCCCTCGCGGCCCTGGCGCAGGAGGACGACCCGGAGGCGGCCCCCCTGGCCCCCGTTCCGGGGGAATCGCTCGAACAGGTCCTCGAGCGCGGCGCGGCCCGCTTCGATTCCGGCCCGTTCCACGCGGCCCTGCACGGGCGCATCCAGGCGTGGGGCGGGTGGGTCGGGGACGACGCGCTCCGGTCCAACGGGGATGCCATGCAGCAGCCGGGCTTCCGCCTGCGGCGGGCGCGCCTGGGCGTGGAGGGCGGGTTCGAGGACTGGCTCCGGTTCGAGGTGGAACTCGACGCCTTCGACCAGGAACGCACCGGTGGCCCCCTCTACGAGGCGTACGTGGACTTCCGCCCCCTCCGGTACGTCGGGGCCATGGCGGGATTCATGCAGTTCCCCTTTTCGTACAGCGAGATGCGGTCGTCGGCCCGCCTGGCCCACCTGGACCGAAGCCTCGGGACGTACGCCATGGCCCCGTCCTCGACGATGGGTCTGGTCGTGTACGGGGAACCCTGGCTCGGCCACCTGCGCGTGACCGCCGGCGTCTTCAACGGGCTCCAGCGCAAGCCCGGGTTCCACGAGGGGTACGAGCCCGTCGGCGTGACCGAGGGGAACAAGTTCGAGCGCCTGTCCTACGTGGGCCGGGTGGACTTCGAACCGCTCGACGCGGTGGGACCGGACGAGGCGGACCTGGCGGGGTCCGAGCACCCGCGTCTGGGCCTGGGCGGCGCCTTCTTCTACAACGACGGGCGGAGCATCGCGACGCTCGGCGCCTCGGGGTACCTGCACTTCAAGTGGTACGGGGCGCACCTGTTCGGGGAGGTCCTGTGGGACCGCTCGAAGCCCCAGACGAACCCGACCAGCACGGTCAACACGATCCCGTCGGAGGTCCAGCGGCTGGCCGCGCAGGGGTCGCTCGGGTACGTGTGGCGCAAGTTCGGCCTGGCCGCGCGCGTCGAGTACCTCGACGACAACCGCGACCTGAAGACGGAAGGGGACGAGGTCGTGGTGGCCGGGACGTTCACGTACTACGCTGTCGCGAACTTCTTCAAGGCCCAGGTCGAGTACCAGCACCGGTGGGAACGGTACGGGCTCTCCCTGAAGAACGACGCGGTGATGGCGGGGGTGCAGTGCGCGTTCTGATGGGCGGGACGAGGGGCGGAGATGCAGTACGATGGACGGATATTCGTTGTGAAATGGTTGTAAGAAGTCATACTACCGGCAACCCTCCGCCCCCGGCCCCCCGCGGGGCCCCCGACGACGCCATCGTCCCCCGGACGATGGCTCCCGGCCCTCGGTCGCCCTGCTCCCTCCGGCCGGCGTCGGGGCCCCCCAACCGTTTCCGGCCAACTGGCAGACCACTCCCGCCGCGCCACAGCCCTGTCAGCCGACGCGCCCACCCCCAGTCCCAACGGTGGCACCCGGGGCCGGTCCTAGGACCCGGCTCCGGGCACTCCGGCCTACCACAGGATCTATCGAGAGAATCCGCCAAAGCGTTTCGCGCGCGACTGGAAGGTGCGCGAAAACTGCCAGGTACCGCGTGGCTGCAAACTGAAACTTGTCTTCCATCGAGGGAATGAACATGCGCCGGCTGAACACCCTGGTCGCTGCACTGGTGGCGATGATGGTCGTCCAGGCCTGTGGCGGGAACAGGCCCCCGCTGCGGGCCTTCCAGGTGACGCGCCAGGACGAACTGATCGGTGGACCGTCCGCCAAGGGGAAACTCGGGGACTTCATCCTCGAGAACGACCAGATCCGCGTGCTGGTCGGAAATGTCGGGCCCGGATGGGCCGCGGGCGTGTTCGGCGGGACGCTCCTGGACGTGGACCGACACCGGTGGTGGTCCCAGGACCGCGGGGGCAAGGGCTGGGATTCCTTCTCCGAGGCCTTCCCCCTGGCGAACTTCCTCGTCGTGGACCCCCTCAACCCCAACCGCGTGGTCCGGTTGCCCACCACCGACGACCCCGACAGCCCGGTCCGGGTCGAGACCACCATCGCCTACGTGGGCATCCCGCCCGGCAAGGACGGGAGCGACGGCGAGGCCGTGATCCGCGTGCAGGGACACTCGGCGTACATGTTCGACATGCTGAAGTACCTGAACCGCGACCTGTTGCAGGGGTTCCTGGGAGACCTGGCCCTGGCCGGGTTCACCTTCGACCAGATCGTGGACATGGTGGACCAGTTCCTGGGGGTCAACGTCTTCGGGCTGCTCAACCGCCTTCAGATTTCGTTCGATTTCACGACGGATTATATCCTTCATGAGGGTGAATCCCACCTGACCATGCGGACCACGGTGGCCCTGTCCCCGCAATCCGAGACGCTGCTCGGGGGGTGCAAGCCGGTCCCGTGCGACCAGGAGTGCGAGCACGGGTACGTCTTCGAGGAGGTCTCGGAGCCCCGCGAGGGGTACGCGAGCCCCTTCAAGCGGATGTGCCCGGTCTGCGAGTGCGCGGCAGCCCCCAAGGCGATGCCGACGTTCAACGAGAGCCGCGACTTCTTCCGGGTCCTGCTCGGGGGGTTGCAGGACTGGCGTGACCCCACGTGGCGCGGCGGCGTGGTGGCCGGGGACTTTTTGTTCTACGGGACCGAGGCGTCCGTGTTCGTGCCCGGCGAGGGCTACGACCTGGACCGCAAGATCTTCGAGGACATGTGGCAGGGCGTGGGGTCCCTCGGGAGCCCCTATGTCTATGACTTCGTGGCGGCGACCGCCCGCAACGTCAGTTACGCGTGGACCACGATCAACCCCAACCAGAAGGCGCCCATCGAGTGTCCGACCTTCCGCCTGACCCTCGCGCGGCTGCGCGACGTGAGCCGCGAGGACGAGGTGGTCCAGGTGCTGCGAGACGATTACGGCATGGCGGACGCGGACGCGCGCGTGCGGCAACTGGTCGTGGACCGCCGGCCCATTCACTTGTGGGAAGTGACGAACGGTGCCGTGGACCCCGGCGTGGCCCCGGGCGAGGCCGCGCGGCAGCAAGCCGTGGATGACTGGAAGGCGCGGTTCCTGGCCGAGGACGCGCGAGCCGTGCAGGCCGCTGCCCGGCTCGGGGAGGGGGCGGTCCTGGACCTGGTGCCCGCGCACTCGTGCCTTCCGTCGCAGGTGATGGTCCCGCTGTTCTCGACCTCGGCCACCGCGGTCCTGACGCACTTCTCGGAAGGGGACCGCCTGGACCCGTCGGACGGCGGCGCGATGCGCGACCCCAACCGCAACTACACCTACGAACGCTACCTCGCCGTCGGGAACGGGGACGTGGGGTCGGTCCTGCGGACGGTCTATTCCCTGCGCGGGGTCGCGACCGGCGAGGTGGAAGGGGTGGTGCTGGAAGAGGGCTCGTTCGAGCCCCTGTCCGGCGTGGATGTCTTCGCGGTGCGCGACCCGACGGAGGACTGCGGGGAGGCGCTCGGGACCTGGGAGGCCATCCGGGCGTGCGCGAGCCGGGTCTTCGGGAACTCGGGCGTGGTCTCGCAGATGCAGACGGACGTGGGCCAGGACCTCGACCCGGACGGGACGTTTTCCGGGCCGTTGCCGCCGGGGCGCTACTTCCTCCTGGCGCACGCGCACGACCGGGGGACCTCCGCGCCGGTGCCGGTGACGGTGGCGGCCGGCGGGACCGAGCGCGTCACCCTGGTCCTCCCGCGCCCCGGGGAGGTCGAGTACCGCGTGGTGGACCAGGGGGGCCAGGCCATCCCGGCGAAGGTCGCCTTCATCCCGCTCGACGCGACCGGGATGCGCTACGACTGGGACGGAAAGAACGACGCGGCCCTCGGCGATCCACGATATGACCACGGAATATTGAAACTAGTACATTCGCCGCTCGGAACCGGCACGGTCCGTCTGCCCCCCGGGCGATACGACGTCGTGGCCTCGCGGGGAATCGAATACGGGCGGGCCGTGGTCGAGGGCTACGAGGTCCGCGCCGGGCAGCGCCGAACCTTGCAGGTCGTCCTGCCGCGCGAGGTGGACACGAGCGGGTTCGTCACCGGGGACTTCCACGTGCACGCCCGCAACAGCGTGGACTCGGCCCTGCCCCTGGACCTGCGCGTGGCCGCGGCCGCGGCCGAGGGCCTGGAGTTCGTGTCGTCCTCGGACCACGACCACGTGACGGACTATTCGCCGTACGTCCTCGAGATGGGACTCGAACGCTACCTCGCGACCCAGGTCGGGGTCGAGACCTCGCCGCTCGAGTGGGGCCACTTCAACGGCTATCCCCTGCGCTACGACGACACCAAACTCGCGGTCCACGACCCGGTGCAGTGGGTCAAGCGGACGATGACCCAGATCTGGGAGGGATTGAAGGCAAGGGTCCTGGGCTCGCCCGACGACTTCGTGTTGCAGGTGAACCACCCGCGCGACGGGTTCATGGGGTACTTCTCGCAGATCGGGATGCGGCCCTATGACCTGGAGCGCAGGACGCCGGGCATGGAGATGTGCAACCAGGCGTTGGAGGAAGCCCCCTGTTCCTTCCAGGCCATGGAGGTCCTCAACGGCAAGCACGCCGAGTACCTGCACACCCCGACCGTGGGCGAGATGGAGGCGCACAATCGGTGTTTCCGGGAGATCGTGAAGGCGCGCGACCCCGAGGCGTTCCCGCTCGACCCGGCCGACCCCTCGAAGTCCGTGTGCGGGTGGTTGCAGGTGGACCCGTCCACCGCGTGCGAGGGCATGGTCCGGCCCGCGGGCGTGACCTTGCCGGAGGCCGTCGCGGACCAGCGCGTCCTGTGGGACCACTGCCAGTGGCACCGCCAGTTCCGGGACGAGATGGCGCGCTGCGGCGCGGAGGGCGTGGGGCTGCTCGAGTGCAAGCGCATCGCGCTCGAGGCCCTGAAGTTCTTGTCGGTACGATACATGCTGGAACGGACTCCGGAGGAAGAGGCCGCGTTCTGGGCCACGACCGAGGCCACGGACGCCGGGTGCGACTATGCGAAGGCCATGGCCGGGTGCGAGGCGATCCCGGGCGAGGGTGGCGCGTTCCAGGCCGGATGCGGCGGGGAGGACTGCCCGTGCGAGCCGTGCGTGTGCGGGCTGCACCCGGAGTGCTGCGCGGCGCCGGCCCAGGGCGGCACCGGGTGGACCCAGGCGTGCGCGGCCGCGTGCCGCGAGGAGTGCCACGGATGCGAGGTCCGACCCTGCACGTCCCGGTTTCAGCCTGTCGAGGACTGGTTCGCCCTCCTGAACGCCGGGCTCGCGGTGACCGGCATGGCCAACAGCGACTCGCACAACACCCTGGACGAGATCGGCCTCCCGCGGAACTTCCTCGCCGTCGGCACCGACCGGCTGGAAGGGCTCGACCTTCACGACGTGGATCGAGCCATCCGTGACGGTCGTGTCGTGATGTCATCGGGTCCGATGATTTCGTTCGAGATTGTCACGGACGACGGACGCCGCGGGACCGTCGGGGACACGCTCGACGCGACCGGCGCCAGGGCGCTGACCGCGCACATCCGCATCCAGACCGCGTCATGGTTCCGGGTGGACCGCGTGGAGGTGTACCGCGACGGCCGCCTGTTCCGGCGCCTGTTCCCGGAGGCCCCGAAGGAGGCGATCGTGGACCTGGACGCGACGGTGGACCTCGGCGCGCAGGACCGGGACGCGTGGTTCGTGGTCACGGCGTATGGCCTCGAGGACCGGGAGCAGCTGTCCCCCGTGTACAAGCGTCACCCCTACGGCCAGATCCTGACCCAGCAGGTCATCGCCCTCGGCGCGGATTCGCTGCTCGCCTCGTACAAGCCGGACCTCCAGTTGCTTTACGACGACCCCCTCCTCCAGCCGGTCCTGAAAAGCCTCTTGAAGGTCGAGACCGTGGACGACCTGGTGGCGCTCGCGGGCGGGGCCCTGTCGTCCCTGTCCATTCAGTTGCCGGACTCGTACCCGGTGATCCCCTGGGCCATGACCAACCCCATCCGGGTGGTCGTGGACGGCAACGGGTTCAACCCGCCCGGCGCGCGCGACGACGACGGGGACGGGCGGTGGGACCTGCCGCCGTTCTGCTCGCGCCCCTGCGACCCCGCGGCCCCGCGGTGCGGGCAGAACCAGGTCTGCGCCGAGCGTCCGGACGGCTCGGCCTGGACGTGCCAGATCCCCGTCCCCGCGACGTGCCCGAAGTGACCGGCGACGCCTCCATGTGACACCGCGGTCATACCCCGGGGGAAACCGAGTTCATAACCGCTTGAAATCACCGCATTGTTTCCTGGCACTGACCTTGCAGGCGTCCGAGGCGACGGCCGGGCGGACCGGCGTGTCGAGGTCGGGTTTCACCCGGAGCAGGTTGAAGGGAGGTTGCCATGAACAGGAAATGCACGTGGGTCATGTGTACCGGCGTCCTCTGCGTCGGGCTCGCCTGCGGCGGCGGAGGTGGAGGACAGGGTCAGCCGCAGGTCCAGTCGTTCCCGCTCCAGACCTGCGACCAGGACACGGACTGCCAGGACGGCTTCTTCTGCTCGCCCGTCTATTGCGCGGACCGGTGCATCCCGGACGGGAGCGGGAAGTGCCTGCCCTGCAACGAGGGGAAGATCGGGGAGTGCATGCCCGATCCGATCCGGTCGTGCGACGACGTGACCTGCTCGCCCGGCGACCAGTGCGAGGTCACCTGCACCGGCTCCTGCGACGCGACCGGCCAGTGCCACGACGTGGCCTGCGACGCGACGTGTCTGCCACAGCCGAAGTCCTGCCAGACCGACGCAGACTGTGGGGCCGGGAAGCACTGCGAGTTCCTGTGCCTGAAGGGGTGCACGGAGCCGGTGTTCGCCGAATCCGGGGCCTCCCGCGCCGAGAAGTGCCCGGGCATGGAGTGTCAGGGGACCTGCGTGGACAACCCACCCCCGCCGGTGAAGTGCTCGGCGGACGCGGATTGTCCCGAGGGGTTCGTGTGCGAGCCCGTCCTGTGTCCGATGATGTGCGCTCCCGACGGGAAGGGCGGGTGCCTACCCTGCAACGGCGGCTACCCGGGGGTTTGCGTACCGAAGCCCGCATCCGGCTGCCAGACGGACGCGGACTGCCAGGACGGCGAATTCTGCCAGGTGGTCTGCACGGGGTTCTGCGACGCCTTCGCCGCGGGGGCCGCCTCCGACGCGGCCGCGCCATGCTTCGAGGAGAAGTGCTTCGGCCAGTGCGTCCCGGCCGGGTGCGGTGGCGGATGCCCCGAGGGCTTCGAGTGCGTGACCGTGTGTCCGGATTGTGGACCCGCGGTGGACTGCCAGTTCCCGTGCGAGGAGCGCTGCGTGCCCGCCAAGCCCGAGCCCGGCCAGTGCAACCAGGACTCGGACTGCCCGGCGGGGTTCCACTGCGAGCCGGTGTTCTGCACGATGGCGTGCGCCCCCGACGGGAAGGGCGGTTGCCTGCCGTGCAACGACGGCTTCCTGGGACAGTGCGTTCCGGACACCCAGGAGGGGTGCCGGGACGACTCCGAGTGCGCCCCCAGCGAGAGGTGCCAGATCTACTGCATGGGCCTGTGCGACCCGGCCGGCGGGTGCGGCGAGGTGTGCCAGGGCGTGTGCGTGGCCCAGGCTGGCTGCACCTCGGACGACGAGTGCGGCGAGGGCTTCCACTGCGAGTGGGTGTGCACCGCGGGGTGCGGCTACGCGACCCCGGCCGGCGCTCCCCGCTCGACGGACCCGGCCTCCCCGCCTTGCGACCCGACCGCGGGCGAGTGCTTCGGCCAGTGCATTCCCAACTCGCCGCCGGAACAGCCGTGCGACCAGGACTCGGACTGCCCGGCCGGGTTCGTGTGCGAGCCGGTGTTGTGCACCCAGGCCGAGTACTGCCTGCCCGACCCGTCGGGCGGGTGCGTCCCCCCGCCGTGCAACGAGGGACACCTCGGTGTCTGCGTCCCGGCCCCGCAGCAGGGGTGCCAGTCCGATGCCGAATGCGCCCCGGGCGAGCGCTGTGAGATTTATTGCACGGGTCTGTGCGACCCCGCGACCGGGTGCGGCGACGTCTGCTTCGGCCAGTGCGTCCCGGCCGGGTGCGGTGGCGGATGCCCCGAGGGCTTCGAGTGCGTGACCGTGTGTCCGGATTGTGGACCCGCGGTGGACTGCCAGTTCCCGTGCGAGGAGCGCTGCGTGCCCGCCAAGCCCGAGCCCGGCCAGTGCAACCAGGACTCGGACTGCCCGGCGGGGTTCCACTGCGAGCCGGTCCTGTGCACGATGGTCTGCATCTCGGACGGCCACGGCGGCTGCCTGCCCTGCAACGACGGGTTCCTGGGCCGGTGCGAGCCGGACGCCCAGCAGGGCTGCACGTCGGACGCGGAGTGCGCCGAGGGAGAGCGCTGCGAGGTCGTGTGCACGGGCCTGTGCCCACCCGGCGCGTACTGCACGGACGCGTGCTTCGGCGTCTGCGTGAAGAAGGACGCCTCGTGCCAGGCGGATGCGGATTGCCCGGACGGCTTCTACTGCGAATTGATGTGCCCCAATGACTGCGGTCCTGTGCCGGCCGGCCGCGAGGCCCCCACCTGCATCGGCACCGAGTGCGCGGGTCAATGCGTGGCGTTGCCCAAACTGTGTGCGTCCGATGCGGATTGCCCGGAAAATCAGGCGTGCGTCGAACAGGAGTTCTGCCCGCCATGCTGGTATTCCTTTCCTCCGTGTGACCTGCCGTGCTCCATGCAGAAAATTTGCGTGCCGCGACCCGTAGAGGGCTGCAAGGCCGACTCGGACTGCCAGCCCTGGCAGAAGTGCGAGTTCCTGTGCCCGATGTTCTGCGCGGCCGAGGACTGCGGCCAGTTCTGCGTGGGCCAGTGCGTGGACCTGCCGGATTGACCACCCCTGCCCGTCTGTCCGACCTCCCGGCGGACCGCCGTGTCCACCGATGAAAACGCTCATCGAGACCGCCCAGGGAGCGGCTGGTACGGCGGGAGGGGGGCGTCGTACGAGCCGCTGCCGTCCACGTCCACGAAGACGGGGTTGGTGATGGCGTACGGGGGGCCCCCGTGCAAGGGCCACAGGTCCCCTGCGCCGCGCACCTCGAGCACGTACCAGGCGTCGGCGTCGCTCGGGGCGAGGACAACGATGTCCCGGAACCGCACGGCCCCCTCCCCGGGGGTCCAGTCCGCCGCGGGCAGCGCGAAGACCTCGACGCCGTTTCGGAGGATGCGCAGGTCCTGGAACGCCATCCACGAGGGGGCCTGGACCTCGACGAACGCCTCGATGGGTCCTGGCTCGGTCAGGGTCCCGCCAGGGCCGACTCCTCCGATATCGAAACGCACGAAAGCCCCGCACGAGACGAACACGCCGAGGTCGCGATAGGCCTGCACCACCTCCTGGGGGTCCAGGTCGGCCGGCGAATGCGGCGTGGGGACGTACACCCGCGGGAAGCCGATCCCGTGCTCCGAGTGCGTGTCGCTGCCGCCGCTGACCGAGACGCGAAGCCCCCGGTTCAGGAAGTCGAACCAGTCCAGCAGGACCTCGGTGTCCCCGTTGTAGCAACCCCCGTTGAAGACCTCGACGGCATCGAAGTCCTCGCTCCAGTTGGACCAGACCCGGATGGTCCCAGTGTCCCGGTCCAGCCCGACCGCCGAAAAGTACGAGCCGATGTCCGCGCCCCGCGGGTGGTTGACCTGGATCACCACCGGGTGGTCCTCGGAGTCGCGGACCTTCCGGAACAGGTCGGGCGTCCACGTGTCGAACCACTCGATCCCTCCATTGTTGATTTGGTCCGGCTTCGGGGTCAGGGGGAAGGCGTTGAAGTGGCCGTAAGCGTAGGTCGTGACCTCGGTGCCGGGGAGGAATCGGACCCGGGAGGCGGCCCCGGGGATCGTGGCGGTCGCCGCGTCGAGGTCGTAGATCACGTCGTGCTCGGTCAGGATCGGGATGTCGAGCCCGTCCGCCAGGGCCGTGCGGACCCGGGCGTCCTCGGGGATGTCCGTGTCCGGGCTGTGCTCGGCGTGGATGTGGGCGTCGGTGGCGAGGTATCCCGCGCTGTCCACGACGTGCTCCACGCGGAACGCGAGCGACAGCGAAGCCTCGCCGGCCTCGACGATGGTGTGGTCGCGCTCGTACTCGGTCCCCCGCGTGGCCCAGACCTCGTAGGTCCCTCGGGGGATCACGCCGTCCCCCGCCCCGGTGCCCGAGGACACGACGAGCGCCGCGCCCTGGGGATAGGACTCCTCGCCGAACTTCGAAGGAAGGATGTTCGTGGGCGAACCATCCTTGCGGAAGAACATCAGGC
The DNA here is from genome assembly GCA_037442805.1 of Deltaproteobacteria bacterium. GTDB lineage: Bacteria > Myxococcota_A > UBA9042 > DTJE01 > DTJE01 > DYKK01. The sequence continues at coordinate 456 of JBBIPO010000060.1, read as the reverse complement.
GGGCCGGGATGGGGGTCTCGCCGTCGGAGGTGACGGCGTATTCGAAGGGGGTCGAGGGCGGCAGCGTCAGGGTGACCTCGGCTTCCTGGTCCGGGACCACCTCGACGGGCACTTCCGGCGAGGGGTCGAAGCCATCGGCCTTGGCGAACAGGCGATACGAACCCGGCATGAACTCGCTCGCGAACGATCCGTCCGGCTCCGGGCGGATCACGGAGAGGTGGTCCCCGGCCGGGGACAGGACGTGGACCCAAACCCCGCGCCGATGGGCCTCGGGGTCGGCCTCGACCCAGCCCGTCAGGAAGCCCGTCGCGCTGGCCGGTTTCAGGGCGCGGAAGACTCGTGCCACCTCGTCGAGTCCGCCCCCTGTCACGGCCAGGAAGCACCGCAGGGTCCCCGTCTCTCCGGGTGGGACGACGAGGTCGGGGTAGAAGCCGAACGCGACATTCATGGCGTGGA
>JBBIPO010000059.1:0-19477 GCA_037442805.1 Deltaproteobacteria bacterium | reverse complement strand
AACGCGGTCGCCGCCTTCCCGTCTTCGGGGCGGCAGTCTAGCCGATCCGGGGCCAGGGGTCCAGCGCGTCGTCTCGCGGGGTCGGGGGGTCCGGCGCCCGGGGTCCGGGAGGGGCTCCGTGGCGAACGCGGACATCGTCACGGTCACGGACTCGGTCACGGACACGGTCACGGACTCGGTCACCGTCCACGGTGACGGTCCCGAGCGAGCAGGCGCTCGCGTTTCCACGGCAGCCCTTTTCGGAGGACCATGGACGTTGCGGGTAGTCACCCATGGGCAGAACAAGGTATAAGAAAACGACGCACGGGGGCGGGTGACCGCGAAAGGAGGTTCCATGAGCCGGACGGCGGGATGGATGGTCTGGTTGGTCGGGGCCCTGGTGGTCTTTGGGGAAAGAGGGGGCGCTGCGCGGCCGATCACCATCGAGGACGTGATGCGGTTTCGCGTGATCACGGACCTGCAACCGGTGCCTGGAAGTGCGGACCTGGTCTTGCAGGTCCAGGAGTGGGACGGGGGGCCGCGTTTCTTGAAAGACCTGTGGTTGGTGCATCCCGGCGCCGAGCCCCGGCGGCTGACCGCGGGCGGACGGACGGGAGGGGCCTTCGCGGTGAGCCCGGACGGACGGCGGGTCGTGTTCGCAGGCGAGAGGGAGGGGCGGAAGGGGTTGTGGGGCCTTCCCCTGGACGGGGGCGAAGCGGTCCTGGTCGCCGAGATGCCGGTCGGGGCCGAGAACCTGCGGTACGTCGCGGGGCGCGTGTGGTTCACCGTATCGGTGTTTCCGGATTGCGGCGCCGATTTCGGGTGTACGGCCGAGCGGGGAAAGGCGCGCCTGGAGGGACCGACGGGTCGCGCGTACGAGGACCTGGGCATGCGGCCCTGGAACCGGTGGCGGGACGGAACGTTCAGCAACCTGTTCGCGCTGGACCCGGTGGCTGGGCGCGTCGAGGCAGTGGCTGTCGGGCCATTCGACGTGCCCCCAGGCCCGTTTGGCGGGGTGGAGGATTTCGCGGTCTCCGCGGACGGGGCCCGGGTGGTGTACGCGGCGAAGAAGGGGGTGGACCTCGCGCGCAGCACGAACACGGACCTGTGGCTCGTGGAAAACGGGGTGGAGCGACGACTGACGGACAACCCGGCGGCGGAGCGGAGGCCCGTGTTCTCGCCGGACGGGCGGAAGGTCGCGTACCTCGCGCAGGAGGTGCCGGACTACGAGTCCGATCGGTGGCGTCTGCGGGTCCTGGACGTGGGAACGGGAGAGTCGTTCGGGGTGACGGACGGGCTCGACGCGTGGGTCGAGGAGATAACGTGGAGTCCAGATGGGACGCACATCTTTTTCACGGCGGATGAGCAGGGGTACTTGCTGCTGTACCGCCTGGAGGCGAAGAAGGGGGCGGTGCCGGTGCGCGTGGGTCCGAGGGTCGTGTCGCGGCGCCTGGCGTTCGCGGGCGACGGGCGGCTGGTCCTGACGCGGGAGACCATGACCACGCCGCCGGACGTGTGGGCGCTCCGGTTTGACAAGAAGGGGCGGGCGACGGAGGAGCGGCTGACGGACCTGAACGGGGCCGGAATGGTGGGGCTGGACATGCCCGTGGTGGAGGAGGTCTGGTACGATGGGGCTGAGGTCGCGCCCGGGAAGCGCCAGCGGGTGCACGCCTTCGTAGTCAAGCCGGCGGATGGCGGCGCGGAGCGCAAGTATCCGCTGGTGGTGATGATCCACGGTGGGCCGCAAGGGGCGTGGCATTCCATGATCCATCCTCGCTGGACGCCGCTGGGCCTCGTGGGACACGGGTTCGCGGTGGCCATGCCCAACATCACGGGAAGCACGGGATATGGACAGGAGTTCGTGGCCGCGGTGAGCCGCGACTGGGGCGGGAAGCCGTACGAGGACGTGATGGCCTTCCTGGACTTCGCCGCGACGATTCCCGGCGTGGACTCGACGCGGGCGTGCGCCATGGGCGGGTCGTACGGCGGGTACCTGGTGAACTGGATCGAAGGCCACACGGACCGGTTCCGGTGCCTGATCAGCCATGCCGGGCCATACAACCTGGAATCGAAATATGGTTCCACGGATGAACTGTGGTTTCCCGAGTGGGAGATCGGCGGGACCCCCTGGGAGAACCCGGAGGCCTACGCGAAGTGGTCGCCGCACCGGTACGCGCGGAACTTCAAGACGCCGATGCTGGTGATCCACGGCCAGAACGACTTCCGCGTCCCCGTAGAGCAGGCCCTGGGGATGTTTACGACGTTGAAACGGCTAGGGGTGGAGGCGCGGCTGTTGTACTACCCGGACGAGGACCATTTCGTCAGTCAGCCACGGAATCGGGCGCAATGGTACGGGGAGGTGGTGGGGTGGCTGAAAAAATATCTACAATGATTGATTTGAGACATTACAAATCAGAGATGATATTCTACCCCGTGGGTCCCACCCGCCCGCCGTCGCGCCGACCCCACGAACCAGCCGGACGGCACACTCCGTCGTCTCCGCCGGGCCCGCACCCCGACGGTCGTCACGGAGGCCGCCGGACCGTGGTACCCCGCTCCGACGGAGGTCCCTGACGGCCGGGACCCCGCCCTCCCGTCCTGCACGAGGCGTGCCACACCAGAACGCAGCAATTACATTGGGTTGTGCACTGGACAACCCTGGACACGCTGGACGGCTGTCCAGTTCCGTCCAATCGCCGGTCGTCCGGACTCCTGGACCTCGCGGTCCAGGTACCGCCGAACGAGGCCGAATCCGAACTTGTCGTCAGTCCAATCCCGTGATGAATCCAGCGATCCCCTCGAACTGGATCCCGATGCTCGCGGACTCCTTCTTGCCGTCGCCGTCACCGTCCATGTCCGCCTGCACCAGCAGGTCCAGCAGCGCGATGATCTGGTCCTTGGGCATGGGCAACTGCACGTCGGGGGGCAGCGCGGCGATCGCGTCTTTCAGTTGCTGCTTGGGCACGGCCCCGCCCAGGATGCCCTGGATGAACGTGACCTGGTCCCCCGACACGACCACGTCCGCCTCGATGCGCGCGTAGTACAGGGTGATCGTCAGGGTCACGTCCCCGAACAGCGGCAGTTCGAACGGGAACACGTACCCGTGGCCGCCTGCGGTCAGTTTCCCGCCGACGATGGTCGCGTTGTCCAGCGACACGAGCGGCTTGCACTCGTCGTCGAACGATTTCTCGTCCACGAGGTACTTGCAGGCCTCCGTCTGCACGTCGCAATCCGGATTGGACGGGTCCAGGCGCCGGCCCGCATGCACGGCCAGCGTGTACGGCTTCCCGTCGGCCCGGAAGTCGCGATGCTCGAACAGGATGAGGATGTCGCCCTTGTCGAGCCCTTTCTGGATGTCCGGATTCCCCACGGACGCGATCGGCCCCAGCGAGTTGTCAATGCCGCCCGAGCAGTCCGTCGTGGGCGCGCACGTGGCCGGGTTGGAGTCCAGGTCCAGTCCCTGGCCCGGGTGACCCGTGCTCGCGATGGACATCCTGGTGACCTTGCTGACCGTGGGCGAGAACGTGGGCGTGCAGACGCACTGGGAGGTGTCCGCGACGCATTTCCCCGCCTCGCAGTGGTCCCCGGTCGAGCACTCGAACCCGTCGTCGCAGGGGACCTGGTCGAGCGGGGCGTGCGAGCACTGGCCCGCCACGCACGAGTCCGACGTGCAGGGGTTCCCGTCCTCGCAGTTCATGGGCTTGCCCACACACTGACCCGCGGCGCACGTGTCCTGGGTCGTGCAGGCGTCACCGTCGTCGCACGCGGCCGCGTTGAACGTGACCACGCACTCGAGCGTCCCCGGGTCGCACCCGTCGTCCGTGCACACGTTCCCGTCGTCGCAGATCGAGACGCCGTCCTCGCAGCAGGCGTTGTCGGCCGGGTCGTGGAAACAGCCCGTGACCGCGTCGCAGCCGTCCAGGGTGCAGATGTTGCCGTCGTTGCAGTTCCTGGGCTGTCCCACGCACTGCCCCAGCGCGCAGCGGTCCTCCAAGGTGCAATCGCTCCCGTCGTCGCAAGGCGTTCCATCCAGCGCCGTGTGCGAGCACCCGGCCCCGCCGGACTCGCACGTGTCGATCGTGCAGGGGTTGCCGTCGTCGCAGTCGGCCCCGACCGGCACCACGCAGACTCCCTCCACGCACGAGCCTGGCTCGCAGGCCGACGTGACGAAACACGCGCCCCCGGACCGGGGGACGTGCCGGCAACCCTCCACGGGGTCGCAACCGTCCTCGGTGCAGGGATTGTCGTCCGCGCAGTCCTTCGCCACGGTCACCGCGGGCACGCACATCCCACCCTGGCAGGTCCCGCCCTGCGGCGCGGTCGTACAGGCATCCGGGACCGGGTCGCACGCCTCGCCCTCGCGGGCCGGGCTCCAGGCCCCGGCATCCGTCGCCGGCTCGCACGCCGCGCACGGGTTCTCCGGGTCCGCCTCGCCCGCCTCCCGACAGACCCCCGCGATCAGACAGGCCCCCTCCATCAGGTCGTACCGGCAGTTCCCCAGGCCGTCGCAGGTGTCCGCGGTGCAGTCGCGGCCGTCGCCGCACGCGTAGGGTGTCCCCCCGCCGCACGCCCCGGCCTGGCACCGCTCCCCGAACGTGCACGGGTCCCCGTCGTCGCAGGGGTCGCCTTCCACGCACGTCGGGGCCGGGTCCGGCCGGAGGTTGTCGGCAGCATCCCCCCCGCCGCCCGGGTCCGCAGCGTCCGGCTGCTCGCCCCCGTCCCCCCCGTGGTCGCCAGGCAGGTCCAGGGCGTCGAGCACCGGTCCCGCGCCATCGCCTCCGCCGCAGGCGACCATCCACCCGGCCAGCATCAGACCCATCGCGCTGCGCATCGTCTTCCTCCTGTCGTCCGCCCGTTCGGCCTCCCTCGCCGACTCACTTCATCCGCCCGGACAGGACCGTGTACCCGAAGACCCTCAGGACCTCCTGCAAATCAATCGAGATCGAAGCATCCGGGGGCAACCCCGGGGCCATCCCCGACAGGTCAATCTCCGGCACCGGGAACGACCCGAACGCCCCGCCCGTGAACGCCCCGAGCACCTGAGGCAAGAACTGCTCCTTCAGCAACGCGCCCAGCGTCTCTTCCGCCCCGGCCAGGCCCCCCGCGAGACTCGCGATCTCCAGGTCCAGGAAGGCCGGCTCCCCCACCTGGATCCCGATCTCCGCGCCCTCGGGCGTCTGGACCGCCACGACTTCCGCCTCGGCCACGATGCTCGCGTACAACTGCGTCTGCACCGGCGTGCCGAACAGTTTCATGTCCGCGAGGATGGAGATGTCCCCGATCTCCATGTACAACTTTCCGTCCCCGCGGCACGACGTGATGATGGGCGGCAGCAGGAAGTCCAGGTCCAGGTTCAGGTCCGTGACCCCGTACTGCGACAGGTCCTGGCCCAGGTCCTCCGCGGTCAGCGGGAAGCGCAGGCCCCCGCCCCAGTACAGCCCGTACGGGATCTGGTTGAAGAAGTCGTCGTGCAACCCGAGTTCCAGGGACCCGTGCATCGGGAAGACGAAGGGCTCGGCCTGGCCGCTCAGGCACGCGGCCCGCCCGATGGACCCGAGCGGGTTGTGCGGCACCCCCCTGGGTACGACCACGGTGGCGTAGAACCCGATGGCCCCGCCCGCGGTCGTGAACGCGATGGACGAGAACCGCGTGCGCAGGTTCAGGGTCAGCGGGGTCCCGCCCGCCATCAGGGGCGGGATCTCGATGTCCTGATCCAGGGCCAGGGCCCTGAGCGCATCCTCGACCGTGTCCTCGAGGGTCGGCCCCAACTGGTCCAGGAACGCGTCCTGGAGCATGCTCTTCAGGTCCCCCAGGAAGAAGTCCTTCAGGATGTCCACCAGGAAGTTGGACACCGAGACCTTGGGCTCGGCCATGGCGACGGTCGTGCCCGTGGCCGTGACCACCGGGTCGCCGTTCGCGTCCACGGAGATCAGCAGGGTGGACTCGATGGTGATCCAGTCCACGGTGACAGTTCCGCTCGTGTCTGCCAGTTCGCACCATGGCTCGTACCACTCGCCGTCCACATCCGCGGTGAACGGCGCGCGAAGGTTCTTGATGGTCGCCTTGATTTTGAGGCCGCCGTTCACCGGTGTCAGGTCAATGGGGAGGTCGGTCTTGTTGAAGGTGATCGTCCCGAGGTCAACTCTGTAGTCGCACCCCATCGTACTCCCGCTCGCCACGGGGTTGTCAATCATCCCGTTCAGGTCCATGTTCGTCACGAACAGCCCCATGATCGTGGCCAGGTCGTCCACGTCCGAGGTGTCGTTGTCGTCCCAGACCTCGGGCCCCAGAAAGACCATCAGGCCGTCCCTGACCATGGACTGCTGGGGGTTCGCCGCGTCCACGGGATACCATTTCGTGGAAAAATAATACGACTGCACCACGTGGTCCTTGCGCCCGTACTGGTCCGCCGCGTCCACGACGATCGTGTTGATCCCCTGCAACGACGTCACGGGCAGGCTGAACGACCCGTCCAGCGGACTTGGCAACAGCGGGGTCGCGGTCCCGTTGAAGTCCACGGCGAGGCTCACGATGAACCCCGCCGCCGACGTCACGGTCCCCTGGACCGTCAGGTTGCGGTCGCCTTGCAGGGTGGCCGCCCGCGGGGGCCACGTGATCGTGATCTGGGGCCGGCACTCCGGCTTCAGCATGTCCGGCTCGTGGGCGCATCCGGTCACGGCATCGCACGTGTCCACCGTGCAGTCGTTCCCGTCGTCGCACGAGATCGGGTTCCCCACGCACGTCCCGCCCGAGCACGTGTCGCCCTCCGTGCAGACGCTCCCATCCTCGCAAGGGAGCGTGTTGTCCTCGGTCACGCACCCGACCCCGTCCAGGCACGAGTCCGTGGTGCAGAAGTTCCCATCGTCGCACACGAGCAGGGTGGGTCCGGGCCGGCACAGTCCCCCCTCGCAGCGGTCCTCCAGATGACAGGGCTCCCCGTCGTCGCAAGGAGCCTGGTTGAACGGGTGAGCGCAGCCCTCGCCCGGGATGCAGACGTCGTCGGTGCACACGTCCCCATCGTCGCAATCCAGGGCCACCGCGCCCGCCGTGCACGCCCCCTTCCGGCACGTGTCGCCGACCGTGCAGGGGTCCTGGTCGTCGCAGGGCAGCGAGTTGGGCACATGGACGCATCCCTTGGACGGCACGCACCCGTCGTCCGTGCATGGGTTGTCGTCGTCGCAGTCGGGTCGCCCCGTCCCCGGCACGCACGCGCCGTCCGCGCACGTATCGCCCACCGTGCAGAGATTCCCGTCGTCGCACGCCACCGGCTCCGCGGACCAGACGGCCTCGTGCACGCAGCCGTGGGCCGCGTCGCACGAATCCCGCGTGCAGGCGTTTCCGTCGTCGCAGTCCATCGGGGTCCCCACGCATTTCCCCTCCTCGCACCGGTCCCCGACCGTGCACGGGTCGCCGTCCGTGCAGGACCCCCCGACCGGGTCGTTCACGCACTGGCCGCCCTTGCACGAGTCGGCGGTGCAGGGGTTGTCGTCGTCGCAGTCCACCGCCCCGCCCACGCACTGTCCGTTCACGCAGGCGTCGCCCTTCGTACAGGCGTTGCCGTCCTCGCAGGTCCTCGTGTCGTCCGGCAACAGCCCGTCTACCGCGAGCGCCGTCTGGCAAGTCCGGCACGGATTGGACAGGTCGGCCTCGCCGTCCCGGAAGCAGACCCCGTCCACGAAGCACCAGCCGGGCTTCAGGTCATGCGTGCAGTCCCCCGGGGCCGTGCACGCGTCCATCGTGCAGTCCAGGCCGTCGTCGCACCCCTCCACGGGGGTTCCGGCGCAGACGTGGTCCTCCCCGCACGCGTCCCCGGCCGTACAGGGGTCGTGGTCGTCACAGGCCTCGCCTGGCTCGCCGCACGCCACGGGCTCGGGCGCGTCCGTGCCCGGGTCCGGGGTCGCGTCCACGCCGCCCGCATCTTCTCCGGACAGGTCCCACCCCTCGAAGTCGGAACCTTGATCCGCGCCGCCACCCACCCCGCCCCCGCCGCACGCGAGTCCACCCGACAGGAACGCCAGGACCGTCACCGTTGCGCCCAGCCGGACCTGCATGGCTGCTTCCTCCTGTCTGCCCCGTCCACCCGCCACCAGGAGCGGTCACCCCGGGGTCGGTGCCCGACCCCGAGGGTCGGTCGTTCGCGGGCATTCTAGGGATCAGGACAGGACCCCGCAATCGCGTTTTCCGGCGCGAGCGCCTCTGGATTCGCCCACGCCAACGCCCACGCCCACGGAGGGGAGGTCCACGCGGGGGGCGGATTGACAGGGTCCCGCTCGGAAACTATACTCGTTTTCAGCTGAGGAACCCTTGATTCGGGAGGAAGTCGCCATGGCAACAAAGGCCGCGAGGTGGGTCGTCGCGACGACGTGGGCTCTCGCCTCTTGTGGGGGAGGGACGGTTCCGGGCGGGGGGCCGCCCGCGTCCGGGGATGGGGTCGCGGGGGATGCCTCGGGAGTCGAGGTCCCCGAGGCTACACCGGAAACGGCCGGCGACCCGACGACGGTTGAATCCGTCGGCCCTGGCGACGCCGGCTGGAAGGAAACGGAATGGGGGCAGGGGCCGGGACTGCCCGGCTGGCCGTGCTCCGACAACTCGGAGTGCTACAGCGGCTACTGCGTCGAGACCCCGGACGGCCGGGTGTGCTCGAAGTGGTGCGCGGAGGTCGGGGACTGCCCCCCCGACTTCCAGTGCGTGCAGGTCGCGACCAAGCCGGACGTGATCTACGTCTGCGTCCACACGGCGCCGAACGTGTGCCGGCCGTGCCGCTCCCAGGACGAATGCCTGGCCGCCTTCGTCTCGACGCCGATGGCCTGCGTCGAGATGGCCGATCGGTTTTTCTGCCTGAAACGGTGCGGCGGAGGCGAGGAGTGCCCCCCTGGGGCCTCGTGCGCCTCGCTCCAGGACGACGCGGGGCAGACCTGGCTGGTCTGCATCCCGGAGGGCGGCTCCTGCGACTGCCGGCCCAAGGACGTGGCCGGGGCCACGCCGGGCGCCTGCCTCAGCCACAACGAGCACGGGGCGTGCGCCGGGTCGTACACGTGCCAGGAGGACGGTCCGGGTCCCTGCGACGCGCCGAGCCCTTCGCCCGAGACCTGCGATGGCGCGGACAACGACTGCGATGGGCAGACGGACGAGGACATCACGGGGACGGACTGCGAACTCAAGAACCTCCTCGGGACCTGCCAGGGACGCACGGTCTGCGCCGGGGGACAGATGATCTGCGAGGGGGCCTACGCGGTCCCCGAGACCTGCAACGGCCAGGACGACGACTGCGACGGCCAGACCGACGAGGACGTGCCCCAGCCCTCGTCGGGTCCCGAGTGCCGGCGCTCGGGCGTGTGCGCGTACGGGGTCCCCTACCGGTGCGTGGACGGGCAGTGGGTGTGCCACTACGCGGCGGTCCCGGGATATTCCGAGCAGGACCTTGCTTGTACAGATTGTCTTGACAACGACTGCGACGGCCTCACGGATGAGGACGACTGCGACGACTGCTGCGACGTCCCCGCCGAGTGCGACCCGGACTGGGACGACGACGGGGTCCCGAACTCCATGGACAACTGCCCGATGATCCCCAATTCGAAGCAGGAAAACAACGATGGGGACGCCCAGGGCGACGCCTGCGACCCGGACGACGACAACGACGGGGTTCCGGACGTGGCGGACAACTGCGCGTTCATCGCCAACCCGGATCAGGCGAACCTGGACATGGACGCCCAGGGGGACGCGTGCGATTGCGACGTGGACGGGGACGGCGCCGCGAACCCCAACCCGGGCTGCCCGGCGTGCGCCCCGTGCGACAACTGCCCGCGCGCGGCCAACCCGGACCAGAAGGACACGGACAAGGACGGGATGGGGGACGCCTGCGACCCCGACGACGACAACGACGGCGTCGCGGACGGCCTGGACAACTGCACCACCGTGTCCAACCCGGACCAGGCCGACCTGGACGGCGACGGCTCGGGCGACGCCTGCGACCCGGACCTCGACGGGGACGGAGTGCCCAACGCGGCCGACAACTGCCCGGGGACGCCCAACCCGGACCAGAAGGACGCGAACCACAACGGGGTCGGGGATGCCTGCGAGAACGACTGGGACGGGGACGGGATCTGGAACGAGGACGACAACTGCCCCTGGGCCTACAACCCCAAGCAGGAGGACCAGGACCTCGACGGCATCGGTGACGCCTGCGACCCGGACCGCGACGGGGACGGGGTCGCGAACGCGGCGGACAACTGCCCGGCGATCGCCAACCCCCTCCAGGAAGACCAGGACGACGATGGACTCGGGGACGTCTGCGACCCGGACCGCGACGGCGATGGGGACCCAAACCCCTCGGACTGCGGTCCGGACGACCCGGCGGTCCACCACGGCGCCCAGGAGGTCTGCAACGGCGCGGACGACAACTGCAACGGCCTGGTGGATGAGGCGGGCGCCCTGGGCTGCCAGACCTTCTACCAGGATCAGGACCAGGACGGGTACGGGACCTTCACCTTCCAGTGCCTGTGCGCCGCCGCGGCCCCCTTCACGGCCATGGTCCCCGGCGACTGCGACGACCAGAGCGCGGCGGTGAGCCCGGTGGCCCCGGAGGTCTGCGGCAACGGCCGCGACGACAACTGCGACGGCCTGACGGACACTGGCGACAACGCGCTGGGCTGTACGTCCTACTACCTGGACGGGGACGGGGACGGGTGGGGGCTCCCGTACGCGCGCTGCCTCTGCGGCGCGCAGGCGCCGTTCACCGCGGCCCAGCCCGGGGATTGCAACGACGGCGTGGCCTCGGTCCATCCCGGCGCGGCCGAGGTCTGCAACCAGGCGGACGACGACTGCAACGGGATGCTGGACGACGAGGGCGCCGCCGGGTGCGTGTCGTTCTGGTACGACGGGGACCACGACGGGTTCGGGGTGGGGCAGCCTCGCTGCCTGTGCAACGCCCAGGGATTCCACACGGCCGCGGCGGCGGGGGACTGCGACGACACGAAGTACGCGATCAACCCGGCGGCCCAGGAGGTCTGCAACTCCGCGGACGACGACTGCGACGGGGTCCCGGACGACGGGGTCGCGTCCCCGTGCGGGGGGTGCCAGGCGGTCTGCACCCTGCCCGTGGGGCCCGGCACGCCGGGCGGAGACTTCGACCCGACCCCCGACAACTCGTCCGGCGTCAACGAGGACCCGAACGGGTACCTGGTGCTCGACTCCACGAAGATCGACTTCCCGTTCATCTGGATCGCGAACTCCGGCGAGGGGACCGTGTCCAAGGTCAACACCCGCACCGTGTGCGAGGTGGCCCGCTACAGCGTCTGCACGGACCCGAGCCGCACCGCCGTGGACCTGAACGGCAACGGGATCATCACCTGCCGGGGGGACGGCAAGGTCGCCAAGGTCGCCATCTTCGAGCAAGACTGCGTGGACCGGAACGGCAACGGGCAGATCGACACGTCCCGCGACACGAACGGGGACTGTCGCATCCAGGCGTCCGAGATGGTGGCGAACGACGAGTGCGTCCTGTGGGTGGTCCAGCCGGACGGGCAGACGGGGACGGGGTGCGGCGGTTCGGGCAACGGGTGCGCGCGGGCCGCGGGCGTGGACCGGGACAACCACATCTGGGTGGGGTTCTGGAACTCGTACCGGCTGCGCAAACTGCGGCCCTCGGACGGGGCCGTGCTCCAGACCCACACCCTGAACCGGCGGCCCTACGGGCTCGCGATTGACCAGAACGGGGTGATCTGGGTCGCGAGCCGGGACCCCGCCCCGCACGGACTCGTGAAGGTGGACCCGACCCAGGGCCAGGTCGGGGCGTGGAACACGCCCTCCCAGCGGGTCTATGGGCTCGCGGTGGACCCCTGGGGCAAGGTCTGGGTCGCCTCCGGGGAGGGGGGCTACGGGGGGGTGCACCGCTTCGACCCGCTCACGAACCAGTGGACGCACTCGTGGTCGTGGTCGAGCCGCGGGTACTCGCGGGGGGTGGCCGCGAGCGTCCTGCGCGATGCGAGCGGCGCCGTGGCGGGCAGCAAGGTCTATGTCGCCCACCACACCTGGACCTGCCAGACCGGGCGCCATGTCTCGGTCGTGGACGCGAAGAACCTGGTCGAGGAGAGCCCCATGGACCTGGGCGCCCTGCGCGGGCCGGTCGGGGTGGCCCTGGACTTCGACGGCTACCTGTGGAGCGTCAACCAGTGCCAGAGCAGCGCCTTCAAGGTGGACACGACCACGAAGCAGGTGGTCGCGAACCTGGCGGTCGGGTCGGGCCCGTACACGTACAGCGACATGACCGGCTACGCGCTCAAGACGATCACCGCGCCGCAGGGGTACTACCGGCACGTGTTCGAGGGCTGGCAGACGCAGGCGACCGCGTGGAACCTGATTTACGTGGACGCGGACCTGCCCGGGGACGGCAAGACCTACGTGACGGTGAGGTTCCGGGTCGCGGACACGGTGCAGGGGCTCGGGGACCAGGCCTGGTTCGGACCGTACGGTCCCTATCCGCCCGCGGTCTTCCCCCTGGACCTGGGTGCGATCGCGAGCATCGTGGGCCGCTACCTCGAGGTGGAGGTCACGCTCTACACGACGAACGCCGACCTGGTGCCCCGGCTGAAGGCCGTGCGGGTGGTCGCGTCGTTGAAGTGACGCGGGACACGGTCCACGCGCCGTTCCATTCTGGGATCAGCACCCGGGGCCTTTGAGGTTCCTGATTGGAACGCGGGCGCGTGCTCGCCTCAGTCGCTCGCAAGCGACCCGCTCCCCACCCAGGCCGTCACCTCGTCCAGTTCCACCGCCCACCGTTGCGGGTCCAGCCGTATCCGGACGAACGCGGTGAACAGGTCGTGGATCGTGTCTTCCAGTTCGGAAGCCGCGTCCGCCTTCCCCGCGAGGACCTCCAGGGGGTCCACGGCGAGCGGGATCTCGGGCAGCCGCACGGACTTCAGGGTCAGGGCCGAGTCCAGCACGCACTCGAACTCCCGGCCCTGGGAGACCATCTTGAGCCGCGCGCGACCCACCTTCTTGCCGAGCGACAAGGACAGACGCACCTCCTCGGAGGCGGTCGGGTCGTCCACCCGGATGGTGCTCATCTCGCGGGCCGGGTTCTCGCCCTCCAGGGTCAGGGCGCGCTCGAAGAAGACCTCGACCTCGCGCCCGTCGGATAGCCCGAAGATCTGGTCGTTCTGCGCCGACCGCACCATGAGCCACGTCAGGAACTCCTGCCCCAGGAACTGCACGCGCCGCATCCGGTCCGCCATGCTCAGCGTCGTCTTCATGCGTCCTCCCGTGCGACAAGTCGGGTCGTGGCGGGTACGAACGACGACGGCAGCAGGTGATACGCCTGGTCCAGTTCCCCCTCGCCGAGCCGGTCGTCCAGGACCCCCACCAGGTTCAGGGGTTGGAGCTCCAGGCCGAGGAACTCCCTCGCCCGCAATACGAATTCGTCGTTCAAGGCCTGCGACGTCGTGGACAACCTCAGGCGGTTCGAGCGGGTGTCCCAGACCGCCTCGCACGCGGTGATGGCCGGCAGGGCCCGGCGCAACAGGTCCGCGCGCACCTGCTCCTCGACCTCCTCCCGCTCCTCGCGCGAAAGTCTCTGGCGGCGCGTCGCGGCCAGGACCTCGGCCACCCGCCTGCGAACGTGCAGCCGTAGCGTGGAGGGCGGAACGACCAGCCGGTCCACCCTCAGGCAGAACAGCACCAGCGGGTCCTGGAACACCTTCTCTTCGGTGAAGTCCGTGTCCAGCGGGTCCGCGAAGACTGCGAACCCCGTGGTCCGGTCCCGCCCCAGCGCCACGTCAATCGTCGAGACGCGCCCCCGCACGAGCCCGTCGAGCACCGCGGCCTTCCAGTCCGGCCCTGGCGCGGAGGTCACCCGATACGGGGTGTAACTCACGATTCCTCTTGTCAGTGCCATGAATTCCTCCCCGTTCTCACTGGACGGCACCGATCCGTCGGGTCACCAGGACGCGCCGCCGGTCCTGGCCATCCCCGAACTCGATGCGCACGAGCACGTCCACCCCTTCCATCACTTGCGGGAACCGGTCCGCCCACTCCACGAACGTGACCCCGTCCCCACGCGCGAACTCGTCGAAACCAATCCCGTCCAGGTCCGATTCGGCCGCCAGGCGATAGAAATCGAAGTGGACCACCGGGATCCGGGCCGCGTACAGGTTCATCAGGGTGAAGGTCGGGGACCGGACCTGGGCCGGGTCCCCGCCGAGCCCCCGCACCGCCCCCCGCACGAACACGGTCTTGCCCGCGCCGAGCGACCCCACGAGCCCCCACACCTCTCCGGCCATCACCCTCTCCATCAGGCGAGCGGCCAGGTCCTCGGTCTCGCGCTCGTCGCGGGTCTCCATCACCCGGGTTTCCTGATGCACGCCCCAAGGCCTCGTCCTGGACGCAGCCGGCCCGCGCCTACCGGTACTCGACCTTCACGATCGAGAAGCGCCGCATCCCCGCCGGCGCGCGGAACTCGACGTCGTCCCCCTCCTCGCGGCCGACCAGGGCGCGACCCAGGGGGGACGCGACGGACAGCCGCCGCTGGTCCACGTCGCTCTCCGGCTCGCCCACGAGTTGATACGTGACCTCCTCGTCGCGTTCCACGTCGTAGAGGGTCACGAACGCCCCGAACCGGACCCGGCGGTCGTTGAACCGCCGCGGGTCAATCACCTCGGCCCGGGACAGCAGGGATTCGAGGTGCGCGATCTGGGCTTCGAGCAGCCCCTGACGCTCCTTGGCCGCGTGATATTCGGCGTTTTCCGACAGGTCCCCGTGAGCGCGGGCCTCGGCGATGGCCTGGACCACGCGGGGCCGCTCCGCCTTCAACTGTTTCAGTTCCTCCTGGAGCCGGGCGTGTCCCTCCGGGGTCAAGGGCACGGGTCCGGTGTCGCTCATGGTTGCCTCCGCCTCGTCGTGCCGGATGTGGGCCGCGTCTCTTACTGGGGTGGGATGCACGCCTGGGTCTGGAGCGGGCAGTAGTGGTTCTGGGCGTACCGCTCGCAGTTCTCGGTCGGCCAGCCGTTCGGCAACACGTCCCCGTTCTCCACGCAGTCCGCGCCCATGATGCAGTCCCAGTACTCCGCCCAGACGCCTTGCTGTTCGAGAGTGGCCTCGCCCCAGCAGCGCAGGGGGCACGCGGGGTCGGAGGGCTCGCAGGCCATCCGGCACTTGCGCACGTCGTTGCAGATCCCGGCGCCGGTGAAGCACGTGTCAATCTCGGTCTCGCACGCCGCGGCCGCGCAGTCCGAAAACCACTCGTCCTCGGTGACGGGGCCGCAGTCGAGCCCCTCCAGGCAGGAGAGGGCGGCCTGGGCCTGCTGCGTGGCCTCATCCGCCGCCGTCCCGACGCAGGCTGTTCGGTAGGCCGCGTCCGCGCACTGGAGCGCGCACGCCACCTTGGCCGCGCACGTCGAGCCCGTCACCATGGTCGGGCACTGGGCCGGGATGTCCGGTGGCGTCGTGTCCGGACCGGGTCCGGGGTCCGTGGGACCCAAATCCTCAAGCGGGGTCGTGTCCTGGGGGCCGGGGTCTGGATTGCCGGGGTCGAGGGTTCCGGGGTCGGGAGTACCGGGATCCGGGCTCCCGGGGTCCGGGGTCGAGCCGGGGTCCATCGCGTTCACGTCCGCCTGGCCTCCCGGGTCCGTCTTCCCGCCACCCCCACCCCCGCAGGCCACGGCCTGGGCCGTCAAGATCGCCCATGCAGCGATCATCAGGGTACGCATGGCGTTTCACCTCGTTGACACGGAAGGGAATCGGGTCCGGGGCCCGAGTCGCGGACCCCGGACCCATCCACGACCGCTACTGGGCCGCCTGGTCCGCCATGCAGGCGTCGTACTGGGACTTGCACTTCGCGGCGTCCTGGAGGGCGCCGTTGAAGCAGGTGTCGCAGTCCGCGCCCGGCGGGTTCGTCGTGCACGACGGGCAGGCGTCCAGGGCGCAGGTGGTCATGGCGTCGTACAGGTCATTCGCGGTCTTGGTGCCGCTCAGGAAGCAGTCCTGCACGCACTGCTGGTCCGGGCACGCCATCACGCACTGGAACACCTCGCCGCACTTCTTGGTGCCGTACGGCCGGTCGTCCAGGCAGGTCTGGAGCGCGCCCGCGCACGCCCCACCCTGCTGCTGGGCCGCCTGGAAGCAGGTGTCGCAGGCCGGGTCGTCCGGGCTCGTCTGGCAGATCGGGCAGGCCTGCATGATGCAGTCGTAGATCGCGTTGTAGAGCGCGAGCCCGTTCTTGCTGGTCTGGTTCACGCAGTTCTGCTGGCACTGCTGGTCGTCCGCCGGGCACCCGTTCAGGCAGGTCAGGAGGTAGTAGCAGCCCTCGGGGCCGTACTCCGTGCACTTGTCGTTGAACGACTCACACGCGCCGCCCGGACCCAGGACCTGGTTCCAGCAGGTGTTGCACGCGGCGGACTCGGGGTCCGCGCACTGCGCCTCGCACTGCTTGTTCGCGCAGTTGATCAGGTTCTGGAGGTCCATCTGGGCGTCGAAGGTCGCCTCGCCCCAGCAGTTGCCGATGCACTCGCTGCGCTCGTCCACGTCCGGAGTGTTCGGGTTGTCCTCGGGGCACGCGACCAGGCAGTCAATCAGCGACGAGCACGACTGGTACAGGGTCCCGGAAAAGCAGTGGAAGTACGGCTCGATGCAGAAGTCCTCGAGGCACTTCGAGAACTCGTCCGTGGGCTTGTCGAAGCAGCCGTTCTGCTGGAGGCAGTTCTGGAGGTTCTGGACGTCCTGCATCCCCTGCTGCGACAACTTGCCCTGGCACTCCTGGATGCACGCCTGGCCCTGGGGCTGCGGCGGGCAGTCCTCGGTGCAGAGATAGAAGGCCTTGCAGGAGCCCTCGTCAATGACCGTGGGGGCGCACCCCTGGTTCTGGCACGTCATGCTGGTGGCGAGGCAGTCCTGGCACGCCACGCCGCCCACTCCGCACGCCGCGTTGTCGGTCCCGGCCACGCAGGCACCCGCCGCCGTGCAACACCCCGTGCACGCGCCGCAGTCCTGCGGGCAGTTGCACTGGTTCTCGCCCGCGCCGCAGGTGCCGTTGCCGCAATCCGGAGGGACCTGGATGTCCTCGACCGGTCCCTTGTCCTCGACCGGTCCCTTGTCCTCGACCGGGCCCTTGTCCTCGACCGGTCCCTGATCCGGCCCCTTGTCCTTCGGCGGTGGGCCGATGTCGTACACCTCGGACTTCGGCGTGTCCGGTGGGGTGTAGTGGTCAGTCGGGACGTTGGTGTCCTGGCCCTTGTCTCCGCCGATGATGACATCCGGTTGTCCCGTGGTGTCACCCCCGTTTCCTCCTCCCCCACCACCGCACGCCACGGCGGTCGCGGCGGCCGTTGCGATCACCAACACCATCCATCGCTTCATCGGGTCCTCCTTGCTTCTTCCAAAAATACCGGACCAGGGTCATCCTCGGCCACATCCCCGGTCAAACGGAGGAATCCTGCGAGATTGCCGGTCCCGTGTCAAGGATTTTTTGTGGTCCCGTTCGGCACGGCCGGGAGCGTGAGCACGAACTCCGTCCCCTGACCGGGATTGCTATCCACCTTGATCGCGCCCCCGAGCGCCCGCACCACGCGCCAGGTGATGGTCAGGCCCATGCCCATCCCCTTGCCCGGCCCCTTGGTGGTGAAGAACGGCGTGAAGATGCGTTCGCGGACCTCGGGCGGGATGCCCGGCCCGTTGTCCCGGACCGACACCACCACGCGGCTGTTCTCGCGCCGGCCCGCGACCCACACCCGCCCGGTCCCGTCCTCGGCTACGGCCTCGATCGCGTTCTGGACGAGATTCGTCAGGACCTGGTTCATTTCCTCTGGAACGCACTCGACGAGCCCTTCCCCCTGGAAGTCCGTCTCGATCCGGACCTCCCGTCCCGTGGCCGGCAGCACGAGGGCGATGACCTCGCGCGCCGCCTTGAACACGTCGTAGGGTCGGGCGATCCGGGCGTACCCCTCCCGGCTGTACGACCGCATCAACTCGACCGTCCGCGCGATCCGCCGCACGCCGGCCTCGGCCGTGTCGGCCATCTTCCCGATCCGCGCGCGCAGCCGGGCGAGTCGGGCGTCGTCGGCCCTGGTCGGCCCGGACCCAGGTCCCGCTTCGGCGCCGGCGCTTGCCTGTCCGGCGATCCGCAAGACCTCCTCGGCGTCGCTCCGCATCAGGGCCAGGGCGTTCTTGATGTAGTTCAGCGGGTTGTTGATCTCGTGCGCGAGCCCCCCCGCGACCTGGTCCAGCGAATCCATGCGCTGCGCGAGGAGCAGGTCCGCGTGGGTCTCCTCGATCCGGAGCAGACTGCGCACGGTGGTCACCAGTTCCAGGGGCGAGAACGGCTTGGTCAGGTACTGATTCACGCCCGTCTCGAGCCCGGCGACGCGGTCCTCGAGGTCCCCGCGCGCCGTCAGCATGATGATCGGGATGTGGCGGGTGCGCGGGTCCGCGCGCAGGCGGCGCGTCATCTCGAGCCCGTCCATCTCGGGCATCATCAGGTCCGTGATGATCAGGTCCGGGGTCTCGCGCAGGGCGAGTTCGAGCCCCTTGGCCCCGTTGTCGGCGGCCAGGATGCGGAACTGCTGGCGCAGGCTCAGGTGCACGAGCCGGATGACGTCCGGGGTGTCCTCGACCACGAGGACGGTCCAGGCCCGCCGGGCCTCGTCCGGGTCCCGCTCGACCACGCGGCGCTCCGTGACCTCCGCGATGTCGAGCAACCGGTAGTCGTCCCGCGCGGCCAGTTCCTGGGTCCAGTCCACGATGCCCCGGTCCTCGGCCCGCCGCCCGTCCGGGAGGTCCCGCCGCTGGGCCCGCCGCTCGATGGCGTCCGGGTTGAAGTGTTCCCGGTCCTTGAAGAGCCGGACGTAAAAGGTCGCCCCCTTCCCCACGTCGCTTTCGGCCCAGATGCGGCCCCCGTGCAACTCGACCAATTCTCGGGCGAGCGCAAGCCCGATCCCGGTCCCGCCATACTTGCGGGTCGCGCCCATGTCGGCCTGGAAGAACCGCTCGAAGACCTTCTCGACCTGATCCGCCGGGAACCCGGGACCGTTGTCCGCGACCGACACGAGCACCGACGGCCCCTCGTCGCGCAGCGACAGGCCGATCTGCCCTTCCTCGGGCGTGAACTTGGCCGCGTTCGACAGGAGATTGACGAAGACGCGCTCCAGCCGTTCCAGATCGCACCAGACCGCCGCGGATTCCACGTCGCTGTCGAACGAGAGCGCGATCCGCTTGCGCTCCGCGAGGGGCTGCACCTGGGCCACGAGCCCTCGCAGGTACGCCACGAGGTCGTGCTTGGCGATGGCCAGGCGGATGCGCGATTCCTCCAGCTTGCTCAGGTCCAGGATGTCCCCGATCAGTTTCAACAGTTTCATCCCACTCCGGAACATCGAGGCGAACGTCGCCCGCTGCTCCTCGCTCACCGGCCCCAATTGCCCCTGCTGGAGCAACTCCAGCGGCGACAGGATCATGTTGAGCGGCGTCTTCAGTTCGTGCGTCACGTTCGCGAAGACCTGGGACTTGAAGCGGTCCA
>JBBIPO010000058.1:0-19523 GCA_037442805.1 Deltaproteobacteria bacterium | reverse complement strand
CGGGCCTTCACATCGGAACTGGGGCCCCGCACCCCCCACGCCGGCCCCCGGCTATTGGCTGTCCCACTGGGACAGCCTCCCCAGCGCTTCGCGCTGGGAGCCGGGGCCCCTGCTGCGGCCGGGTCGCAATCCGCGCTTACAGCGCGGATTGCTCGTCCTTCAAACACATCCGCACCCGGACTACAATCCCGCCCCGTCGGAGCGGTGGCGGGCACCGGCGGACCGGAAGCGGAAGGAGCTCGGAGCGATGGACACGGACCGGGACGGACGTCCTGAACGGCGCGCGCGGGGCGCGGGGCGCGGTCTGTACCGCAACCCCGTCAGTTACGTCGGGCTTGCCCTCATGGCGCTCTGCGCAGGCCTGATCCTGTTCACGGTGCTTCTCCAGTACAGTCTGCGCGACCCGAGCCCGTACCTCGGCATCTTCACCTACCTCGTGCTGCCCGTGGGGGTGGGCGCGGGGCTCCTGATGGTCCTGTATGGGATGCGCCGCGAGAGCCTACGGCGCCGGCGCCTGCGCACGACCGAGGCCCGGCCGTATCCGCGCCTGGATCTGAACGACCCTCGCCAGCGCCGCTGGTTCCTCGGGGTCACGGGGGCCGGTTCCCTCCTGGGGATCCTGCTCGTGTTCGTCGCGTACAACGGCTTCCTGTTCACCGAATCGGTCACCTTCTGCGGGAAGGTTTGCCACAAGGTCATGGAGCCGGAACACGCGGCCTACCTCGCCTCCCCGCACGCGCGCGTGGCCTGCGTGGACTGTCACGTCGGCCACGGCGCCACCTGGTACGTCAAGTCCAAGTTGTCGGGCGCACGCCAGCTCCTCGCCGTCCTGTTCGACTCGTACGAACGGCCGATTCCGACACCGATCAAGAACCTGCGCCCGGCGCGCGAGACGTGCGAGGAGTGCCACTGGCCCGAGAAGTTCTACGGCTCGCGCTTCGTCCAGTACCCGCACTTTCGCTACGACGAACGCAACACGGCCGAACAGGTCAGCCTCGTGGTCAAGACCGGCGGGGGGAGCCCGATGTTCGGCGGGGCCGCCGAGGGGATCCATTCTGCGATGATTATCAATAACGATGTGTTCTTCCGCGCGGCGGACGAGGCGCTGCGAGACATCGTGGAGGTGCGCGTCCGCTCGCGCCGCGACGGCTCCGAGCGCGTGTACGTCTCGAAGAACACGACTCTCGACGCGGCCGCCATCGCGGCCCTGCCCGAGCGCCGCATGGACTGCATGGACTGCCACAACCGGCCCACGCACATCTACCCGGCCCCGGACGTGTCCGTGGACCGGGCCATGGCCTCGGGCCTGATCTCGCCGGACCTGCCGTGGATCAAGAAGGTCGCGGTGGACGCCCTGACCCGCGACTACCCCGACCGCGAATCGGCGCGGACCGGGATCCGGCAGGAGGTGATGGCGTTCTACCAGGACCGCTATCCCGACGTGGCAAGGACCGCCGGGGACGCGCTCGACCGTGCCGTGAAGGCCCTGATCACGATGCGCGACCACAGCGTCTTCCCGCAGATGAACGTGGACTGGAAGACCTACGCCATGAACAACGGGCACCGGAACTGGCCCGGATGCTTCCGGTGCCACGACGGGCGGCACGTCCTGCGGTGCGAATCCGGGTGCGACGAGAAGCCGATCCCGCGGGACTGCACGGTCTGCCACACGGCCCCGGAGCGCGGGCCGCTCGGGCCGCTCGGCGCGAGCACCCCCTCGTCCGACGAGGACTGGCACCGCTGGAAACTGGAGGGCCGGCACGCTGACGTCCGATGCGACCGGTGCCACCAGGCCGGGTATCGCCCCCCGCTGGATTGCGCCGAGTGCCACCGCCTGGACCGCAAGGCCCCGATGATGGGGGACATGGAGTGTACCGAGTGTCACAAGACGCCCGGGGTCGCCCGGCCCGTCGAGGACTGCGCCTCGTGCCACGACGACCTGAAGGGGCTTCACGGGGCCGACCCCCACGCCCAGGCGACCTGCCTCACCTGCCACAAGCCGCACCGCTGGACTGTGGCCCCGCGCGAGGCGTGCCTCGCCTGCCACCAGGACCGCTCGGACCACCCGAAGGAGGGCGGGGCGTGCGCCTCGTGTCACCGCTTCGGGGGCGGGGAAGCGGGCACCCCGGAATCCGGATCGTGATCGCGACCGCGCAGCCCGATCACGTTGGGGATCGGGAGGAACACTCCTTCCGGCAAGCGCGTCCACTGCCCAAGTTCGGTGGAGCCGATCCCGCCGAACCGGATCTCGCGCGACGGCCCCCGCAGGTAGAGGCTCGCCTCCGAGCCCCCCTCCAGGTACATCAGGCGATGCGCGTCCAACCCGGCCTCCTGCACGTGCGCCACGAAATCGTGCTCCGTGACCGGGGTGCGGTGGAACACGAACAGGAGCCTGCCGGCCCCGTCCACGCCCGCGGCCAGGCGCGCGGCGCGCCTCCCCCCGGGCCGAAAGGTATTCTCGCCCTGGCAGGTCAGCATGCGGAGGCCCTGCACGACGTGGCGCCAGCCCCGCGCCGCCTCGCGCAACGGCCCATCGCACGAGGCGTCGAGGATCGTGGCGGGCGGATGGCGGCCCTCGGGCGGTCCCGCGACCAGCGCGGCCCCCCACTTCCTCGCCCAGTGGCCCCCGACCTCTCGTCCGTCCGACCGCAGGTACCCCACCGGCGTCCGGCCGTCCTTCCGGTACATCCCCGCGTTGGCGACCACAGTCAGGCCGTGCTCGTGGGCCCAGGCATCCGCGGTCAGGGCCTGGCCTCCCGCGCCCGCCGACAGGACCACGACCTCGAAGCGCGCGGGGTCCACGCGGACGGCCACCAGGGACCAGGCCCCATCGCCCGCGCCCGCGACCTCCGCGACCTCCAGCCCTGGACCCCACTCCGCCCAGCGGGGTTGCGCGCGGAGGGTCGCACCCACCATCAGCGACGCGATCACCAGGGTCCAGCGGGCCTGTCCCGGCGAGATGCTCAAGGCCCCCCTGTCCGCGCGCGGCGGTTGAAGTCCTCGATCAGTCGGTCATAGTGCGCCGCGAGCCCGAAGCGTTGCGGCCAGTAGGTGCGATATTCATACCACTGCGCTTCCAGTTCCCGCACGTCCTTGCCCTGCTGCTCGACCCACGTGTAGTACTTCAGGTCGTGGATGCGGCGGCGCCCTTTGTGGTCCAGTTCGATCATCGCGTCGTCCTTCAGACCCCGCAGGTGCGCGTGGAAGACAACCTCGGCCCGCACGCGGTCGTAGGGTCCCTCCGCCGCCTCCATCTCGGCGAGGCGCGAGCGGTACAGGTCCATCGAGTCCGTGAACACCGTGAAGAAGAGGTCATGCTCGTCGGCCTCGAACCACCGCGCCGTCTTGATGCACGCGATCAGGTTCCCGATCCCGGAGATGCCAAGCAGGTCCAGGCGGTCCACCGCCTCGCCCGGCACCCCGTGCGCCCGCAGGACCTCCCGGCCCGCTTCCTCGTTGAACAGGCGGACCAGGGCCATGGCGTCGCGGTCGTCCACGGCCACGACCACGTCGGTGGACCGCACGTCGTGGATCCACGGAACGTGCTTGTCCCCGATCCCCTCGATGCGGTGCGCCCCGAATCCGTTGCGCAACAGCGTCGGGCATTGCAGGGCCTCCGCGGCCACGACCTTCGTCGCAGGAAATTCTTCCTTCAAACGGTTCCCGGCCGCGATGGTCCCCGCGGACCCCGTCGAGGACACGAACGCGAACAGCCGGTCGCGCGGGCCAGCCACGTCGCGCAGGACCTCGAGGATGGCCGACGCGGTCACTTCGTAATGCCACATGCCGTTGCCGAACTCGTCGAACTGGTTCAGGACCACGACGTCGTCGCGCCGGGCCACGAGGTCCTTGCAGGCGTCGTAGATCTCCTTGACGTTCGATTCGCAGCCCGGGGTCGCGATGATCTCGGACCCGATCGCGCGAAGCCACTCGAAGCGTTCGCGGCTCATCTCCTCGGGCAGGATCGCGATGGAATGGCACCCGAGCAGGGCCGAGTTGTACGCCCCGCCCCGGCAGTAGTTCCCGGTCGAGGGCCACACGGCCTTCTGGGTGGCCGGGTCGAAGTGCCCCGTGACGAGGCGCGGGACCAGGCACCCGTATGTCGCGCCGACCTTGTGCGCCCCGGTGGGGAAGTACTTCCCGACGAGGGCGAAGATGCGCGCCCTGAGCCCGGTCAACTCGCGCGGGATCTCCAGGAAGTTGACCCCGCCGAACCCGCCCGTGACCGGGTCGTTCTTCCACGTGATGCGGAAGAGGTTCAGCGGGTGCACGTCCCACAGCCCGACCCCGCGCACGGCCTCGCGGAGGTCCGGCGGGATCAGGGACGGGTCCTTCTGCTGCGCGAACGTGGGCAGCACGATGCCCCGCTCCCGGCAGCGCTCCACGTTTCGCGCGACCTGGTCCTCGCGAATGGGAAAGAGGTCCATCGGCGCTTCCTCCGGCGCAACCCGGCGTCGAGTCTATCAGGCCTCGAGGTCACGCGGGTAGCGGCTTCCCGGTCAGGCGGACGTACGCCTCTCGATACCGGTCCGACGTCTGTCGAACGACCTCGTCCGGGAGCGCGGGAACCGGGGGCTCCTTGGCCCAGCCGATGGCCTCGAGGTAGTCGCGCACGTACTGCTTGTCGAAGGAGGGCTGCGGGCGGCCCGGCTCGTATTGATCCGCGGGCCAGAAGCGCGAGGAGTCCGGGGTCAGGACCTCGTCGCACAGGGTGACCTCGTCCCCGACCAGCCCGAACTCGAACTTGGTGTCCGCGATGATGATCCCGCGTTCCAGGGCGAAGGCGGCCGCGAAGCGATACAGGGCGATGGACACGTCCCGGACGCGCGCGGCCAGGTCGCGCCCGATCAAACGCGCGGCGTCCTCGAAGGAGATGTTCCGGTCGTGGCCGGTGTCGGCCTTGGTGGACGGGGTGAAGAGGGGCTCCGGGAAAGGGTCGCTCTCGCGCAGGCCCGGGGAAAGCGCGATCCCGCACACCGAGCCGGTCCGCACATACTCCTTGTACCCCGAGCCCGACAGGTAGCCCCGCACGATGCACTCGACGGGCAGCATCCGGGCCTTGCGCGCGATCGTGAAGCGCCCCTCCAGTTCGGCCGCGTAGGGGCGCAACACCGCCGGCAAGTCCGCCACGTCCACGCTCCGCAGGTGGTTCGCCACGAGGTGACGCGTGCGCTCCATCCAGAAGGCGCTCAACAGGTTCAGGACGCGCCCCTTGTCAGGGATGCCGTTCGGCAGGACGAAATCGAAGGCCGAGATGCGGTCCGTCGCCACGATCAGGAGGTCTTCCCCCAGGTCGTAGATGTCGCGCACCTTGCCCCGGGAGAGACGCTTCAGGTCGGGATAGTCCGTGCCGGTCACGACGGGTCGCATCGCTGGCTCCTTTCACAAGAAACTCTGCTGCGACTACTTGACCACCCGGACCGCCCGCGCGGTCGCCTCCAGCAGGGGCCGGGACGACAGGGGCTCCCCCACGGCCCCGAGCATCCATGCTTCGGGCGAGACCCGCCCCTGTACGCACATCCGCTCGACCTCGCGCCCGAAATCCTTGCCCTCCAGGAAGCGGTCAATCTGGAAGTGAATCAGGTGGCCGATGGGGTAATCCGGCAGATACAGGGCGTACGCCACCATGTGGCTGTAGATCGCGAGCAGCGGCGAGTCGCGCTCCGTCTTCAGCACCGGCGCGTAGTAGCGGTTCCACAGGTCCCTCGCCATCGCGACCACGGCCTCGCGCAGGGCCGCGGGGGTCGCGTCCGGGTGCTCGTACAGCCAGCGCCACATCCGCATGTCGAGCAGGGCCACCCCGGCGATCTCGCGCGTGGACCAGAAGACGTCCAGGGTCCGCAGCGCCCGCGCCGTCGCGTCGTCCCGGCCGAGCCCCAGCACGTCGAGGTCGCGCTCCTGGAACAGGAAGGCCATCGCCTCGGTGAAGGCGGTGTTGGGCACGCCGTTCAAAATCACCCGGTCTATTTTGTACAGCGAAAATGTCTGTTCGACCGTATGGCCGAGTTCGTGCATCGCGATGTTGTAGCCCTTGTAGTCCATGCCCCCGGGCGGGACCCGGGTGCGCAGGTGGGCCAGGTCCGTGCGCATCCCGGCGCCCATGGCGTGCCCCGCGCCGCGGGCCGGGTCCACCGCGATGCGCTCCGCCAGAAAACGCGCGGTGTCCGGGGCGAAGCCGAGCCGCCCGAGCAGGTCGGGCAGGGCCGCGTGGAACGCGGCGAGCGTGGGGAAGCGCTCGCGGACCCTGGCGTCGAGTTCCGCTTCCGGGATGGACCCCCGCGCCTTGAACCCGTCGTACCAAATGTCGTGGGGCTCCAGCGGACGACCCAGGCGCTTGCGGATCAGGTCCGCGACCCTGGCCCCCACCGGGTCCTCCAGCACGGACACCAGAAGCCCCTCGACCACGGCCTCGGGGATGCCGCGCGCGCGCTCGAACTGGCGCTCGATGTAGGTCGGGTACATCGGCGAGAAGGCGTCAATCTTGCGTTCCACCCGGAAGACGTCGAGGATGCGGGCATAGCGGCGGTCGTCCTCGCGCGCCTGGAGGTCCGCGCCCGCGGGCTGCCCATCGCGAAAGACCTGGTTGCCGACCGGGTCCCATTCGAGGTCCGCGTGGTCAATCACCGCCGCGGGAATTTCCTGCAAGATGATTCGTTCCATGACCTTCCGGATCAGGCGTTGCCGATCCAGGTTCGCGCGGGCGTCCGCGTACATCGCCTTGATGTGGTCGCGCAGGCCCCAGTGGCTGATCAGTTTCGGGCCGTCCGGGAAGGGGTGCTCACCCGCCGGGGTGCGCAGGGCGCGCGTGTGGATATTGTAGCCGTCAATGTAGTGGTTCGCGCGGGTCGCGGCGAGCGTGGCCTCCTGCTTCAGGTTGCCGGGGACGCGCAGCGCGAAGGCCTGCGCGAGGCGGATGCGGGCCCAGTCCTCACGGGTCGGGGGCGCGTCGAGGGCCGCGATCTGCCGCTCGGTCAGCAGGGGGAAGTTCAGGAGGGCCGCGAACGCCACCCGCGTCCGGAACAGGTCGTCCGACAGGTGGTCGAACGGATTCAGGGACCCGAGCAGGAGGTCCACGGGCAGGTTGGGCCCAACGTCGAGGTCCAGGGGCTCGCGCAGGACGCGCGTGAGGGCGATCTCGTGACCGCCCAGGGCCTCGAAGGCGCGGTCGAAGCGGTCGAACGTCGCCTCGAGGGCCTGCGGGTCCGCCAGGAAGTGCTCCACACAGAAGGACTCGAAGGCCTCCGGGGGGCCGTCCTCGGCGCGCCAGAATATCGCGACCTGGGACACCCCCCGCCGGATGCGCGCCTCGTGGGACGCCCCGTGCCGACTGACCAGCGTCGCGATCACCCGTTCCGTCGTCGCCTCGTCCAGGACCATGCCCGCCCCCTCCCCTGCCACGGCGCGCGACCCCGCCGCCAGGACCGCCGCGGCCAGGACCGTCTTCTTCCATTCCCGCATGTCCGTTGCCTCCCGGTTCCACCGGTCGCCGGCGGGATGGTACCATACCCCCGCTCGATGGGAGGCCAGTCGCGCAAGGGGGAGGCCATGACGCCGGACACGCCGAGGCCCCTGACCATCCGTCCGGACGCGAGCGTGGTCGTGGTCACGGGGGCCGGGGTCTCGGCCGAATCGGGGATCGCGACCTTCCGCGACAAGGGCGGGATCTGGCACCAGTACGACCTGGAGCGGGTCGCGACGCCCGAGGGGTTCGCGGCGGACCCGGACCTCGTGTGGCGGTTCTACTCGGAGCGGCGCGAGCAGGTCCTGCGGTGCGAGCCCAACCCCGCGCACCGGGCGATCGCGGCCCTGGAACGGTATCTGGAGGCACGGGGGCGGTTCCTGCTCGTGACCCAGAACGTGGACGGCCTGCACCAGCGGGCCGGGAACCACGCCGTGCTGCCGATCCACGGCTCCCTGCTGCGCACGCGGTGTTCCAACGACGCCTGCCCCACGCGACCCTTCGACGACGAACGTTCGTACAAGAATGGTGCGCCCCGCTGCCCGGCGTGCGGCTCCCTGCTGCGACCCGACGTCGTGTGGTTCGGGGAATACTTGGACCCCGAGATGGAGCGCCAGGCCCGCCTCGCCATCGCGGACTGCGACCTGTTCCTGGCCGTGGGGACCTCGGGCGTCGTGTACCCCGTGGCCGGGTACGTCGAGATCGCGGCGGACATGGGGGTCCCGCGCATCCTCGTCAACCTGGAACCCCCGGCCAATCTGCGCGCCTTTACCTCGTTCTACCAGGGAAAGGCCGGGGAGGTCCTGCCGGTGCTCCTGGGCGTGGCGGGCTCGGGATGACAGGACCTGTCCCAGGCGAGCCCCTTCCGACGTGGCGAGGGACCGGCCCGAACGGGCAGCCGAGTGATGCCTCCGGTCTTCACGCCGCCGGTCACGCCCGCGAGGGCGGCGACGCGACCCTTGACAGGACCAAAGCGTCCGGAACAGAGTCATGTTCGGCAAGTCGGAAGAGGCTTCCCTTGAGGGGTGCTGTCATGCGGGGGGGTCTACGCGTGGTCGGCCTGGTGTTCTTGTGGTCGTGCGGCGGCTCCTCGGTTCCTGGGCGGGACGTGACACGCCCTCAGGACTCCTCGCCCGTGGTGGAGGACGCTGGCGAGGCGGACTTGCCGGACGCCCGCGGGCTCGAGGACGCGCTGGACGTCGGAAACGACATGGCCGACGACACCCCGAGCGACGGACGGGATTCAGAGGACCTCGAATCGCAAAGCGACGGGGGGTTGGATGGGGGGCCAGCCCTGGACGACGGGCGGGCTTCCCCGGATTCCGATGACCTGCGGGATCCTTCTGGCGTCCATCCGGATTTCGCTGGCGACGAGGTCGCCACGGAAGACGGACCCCGGGACGATGGCACGGACGGGGAGGTCTGCGTCCCTTCCTGCGAAGGGCTGGCCTGTGGGCCGGATGGGTGCGGGGGCGACTGCGGACCCTGTCCGGAGGGCTTCCGGTGCGTCGCTTCGGAGTGCAAGGCCGTACGTGAGTTCGTTGTTGATTTCAAGGAGATCCCGAACGTCGGGGTCAACACCTTCACCGTGAATGGGCACCCTGCGGCGGGCGGGCTTGTCGGCCCGTCCCTCACCGCGGATGGACTGACCCTGTACTACGTCCGACAGGACGATTCCGCGCCCTGCTACGGGGACGAGAAAAGCCCCTGGGGACCTTACACATGCTCCTACAAGCACCTCGGAGGAACCGAGGGAGACATCTGGCGCGCCAGGCGCGAGAGCACGGACCCCGCCGCGGTCTGGAAGGACCCGGTGCGCCTGCCGAAGTGCGCGGAGGGTTGCGTGAACAGCCCGGGATACGAGGTCGCAGTGTCCATCAGCCGGTGGGACGGGGGCCGGGTGTTGTATTTCGCGAGCGCGAGGACGGGCGCCGCCGGGTACGCGATCTGGTCCGCGGTCCTTGACGAGGCGAGCGGGGAGTTCGTGCTCCAGGATCGCTCGGAGTTCGCCAAGATGGACGATGCCCTGCCCATGACCTCGAAGGGGGGGTGTGAGCTGAGCGAGGATGGGCGTTACATGGTGTTCACCGTGACTCCCCTGTTGCCGGGTGGCGGCCCGGCGGGCGCGTTCCGCACGACGTGCGAGGTCTGGGACGAAGGGGAAGACCGCTGCGCGCTCTGGGGAACGCCGGTCTCCCTCGATGTCCTCAACCAGAGCGTGAGCGACGACCCGCTGGTCGAGTACCTCTTGACGACGCCTGGATATCGCCTCGGGCCGTTCGCCCCCTCCATCGCGCCGAACCTCGACATCTACTACGTGCTCGGCGCGCCGTGGTGGCTGGTGATCGGGGGCGATTGGATCGTCAAGGTAAAGAACCAGGGACCCGGCCTCGAGCCGGGCACCCACAAGGTGGAGGTGGTCAGGGGCGCCATCAACGGCGTCAAGAACTACGTGACACACATCATGATGAAAGACGAGCCGTTTTTGGACGGCCACGATTTCTATCACGGCTGGTACGTGGAGACGCCCTCCCTGTGGCAGGACCCGACCACGGGCCGGACGTGGATATTCGCCCATTCCAACTCGCGGATCTGGTTCGGGGAGGTCATCGAGGACACGGTGGAATGCTACAACGACGTGGACTGCGAGGACGGCCTTTCTTGTGATGGATACGAGCGCTGCGTCTCTCACACCTGCCAGCCGGGCGAACCGGTCCTGTGCGACGACCAAGACCCCGGGACCCAGGACTCGTGCGACGAGACCTACGACGTCTGCCGCCACGAGAAGCGCTGAATCCCGGGGCCGGGTCGGGCCGACCCCGCTGGACGCGCCAAAGCGCCTGGCTCGCGCGCCGGGGTCGAGCAAACCGCCTGCCGGGAACCTGGTACGCACCGTTGGAGGCGACTGAAAAACCCGACTTCGACCTAGGCCGTGTGACTGGACAACGGCTTCCCACCGCACGCATCGAGGGCCGCCTCGATCAGGCCCCCTTCCGCTGCAAGAAGCCTCGCAACCTCCTCGATGTCCGGGGACGGGGGGCGGTCGGCATCCAGGGGGGGAACCCGTGACCGCAAGAGGTCGTGGGCCGCGCGCACGCCCCGGCCGGGCCTCGCGGGCCGGCGTTGATCCAGGCCCGCGGCCGCGCACAGGGCCTCGATCGCGAGGACCGCGCGGGTATTGGCCACGACGGACCGGGCCTTGAGGGCCGCGGTCATGCCCATGCTGACGTGATCCTCGCGGTTCGCGGACGACGGGATGGAATCCACGCTGGCGGGATGGCACAGGACGCGGTTCTCGGCCACGAGCGAGGCCGCGGCCACCTGCGCGATCATCAGCCCGGAGGCGAGGCCGGAGTGGGACGCCAGGAACGGGGTCAGGCCGTCGGACAGGGACGGGTTCAGCAGGTGCTCCACGCGGCGCTCCGCGATGGAGGCGACCTCCGCGACCGCGATGGCGAGCAGGTCCAGCGCGATGGCCACGGGCTCGCCATGGAAGTTCCCGCCCGACAGGACCGCCCCGTCCTCGAAGACAAGCGGGTTGTCCGTGGCGCTTTGGACCTCGACCTCCAGGACCCGCCGCGCGAACTGAAGGGCGTCGCGCACGGCCCCGTGCACCTGCGGCATGCACCGCAGGGAATACGGGTCCTGGACCTTGGCGTGTCCGTGCCGGTGCGACTCGCGGATCTCGCTGTCCTGAAGGAGCGCCCGCAGCAGGGACGCGGACGCCAGGGCCCCCGGGTGGGGACGCGCCTCGACCACGCGCGCATCGAAGGCGTCTGGGGTCCCGCGCACGGCCTCGAGCGTCATGGCCCCGACGACGTCCGCGGCCACGGCCAGGTGCTCCGCGTCCGCGAGGGCCAGGCATCCGGTCCCGGTCATGACCTGGGTCCCGTTGATCAGGGCCAGACCCTCCTTGGCCTGAAGGCAAACCGGCGTCAGACCCGCCCGCGCCAGACCCTCCGCCGCCGGCACGACCTGCCCCCCGACCTCCACGCGGCCTTCCCCGATCAGGGCCAGGGCGATGTGCGCGAGCGGCGCGAGGTCGCCCGACGCCCCCACGGACCCGCGCGAGGGCACGACCGGGTGGATCCCCGCGTTCAGCATGTCCACGAGGAGCCGCGCGAGGTCCGGCCTCACCCCGGACCGGCCCGTGGCGAAGACCGCGGCGCGCAGGAGCATGGCGGCCCGCACCACCTCCGTGGGCAGGGGGTCGCCGACGCCGCTCGCATGGCTGCGCACCAGGTTCAGTTGCAGCGCGTCCAGGTCCTCGAGCGGGACGCGGACCTCCGCGAGGGCCCCGAACCCCGTGTTGATGCCGTACGCCGGCTCCGGGTCGTCCCGGCGGCGCTCGATCACCGCGCGCCCGGCCTCCATGCGCCGGATCGCCAAAGGGTCCAGCGTCACGCGCGCCCCCTGGCGGGCCACCCGCACCACGTCCTCGAGCCGGAGCGCGCCCCCGATGACCACGGCCTCCATCTTCTGCCTCCTGGCCGACGTCGCGGCTGCATGATACCGCGGCCCGCCGCCTGGCGAGGATTCCAGATCCACCACCCACTGCCGCCACGTGAGCGTGGGCGTAGGCGTGGGCGTGGGCGATGTCGCGCCGGGCCGGTGATCGGTCACGGGCCAACCACGGGCGCGCGAGAACAAGGTTCCGGAAAGAGGCGGGGGATTTCGGACTTGGACAGGCCTCCGCACGGAACCTATAATCGGCGCATGGTGGCTCCCTGACGGAGGAAGACCGCGATGCAGACCGCGTGGACCCGAGTCGTCCGTCTCGCCTCGACCCTCGCCGCGTGCGGGGCCTGGGCCTGCGGAGGGGCGAAGACCTCGTACGACGCCCTGTTCGTGCGCGTGGAAGCGCAGGCCGGTCTGTTGCTGGACCAGGTGCGGTTTTCCGTGATCCAGGCCGTGGACGGAAAACGGGATGTGGTCCCGCGCGACCCGGAGCAGTTCTCGGCGTACACGTTCGCGACCGGGGGGCGCGACCTTGCGAGCGACCCGCTCGTGGTGAAACTGCTCGTGGGCACCCGCTTCCAGGGGCCGGTCACCATCGTGGCCCTCGGGTTCCAGGGGACCAAGGTCGCGGCCCGGGGCGTGGTGGATGCCGACCTGCGCGAGAAGCGAGAGGCCCGCCTGACCCTGCGCGGATGGCCGGACGGATGCGATCAGGACGCGGACGGGTTCCCGGACTGCGCAAGCGCGGGGTGCTGCGAGGCGGGCGAGCGCTTCGCGGACTGCAACGACTCGGAAGCGCGGGCGACGCCTGTCGGCTACGAGGATGACTGCACGAGGTGCGGCTTCGGGGAGGCGCTCGTCGGGGACGGGGTGGACGACGACTGCGACGGAACGCCGGCGCGGTGTCGTGACCAGGACGGGGACCAGGCCATCGAGTGCCTGCCCGCGTGGTGCCAGGAAGGCGGCGAGAGCCAGGGCAGCCAGACGTGCCGGGGGCGCGAGGCGAGCCTCGATTGCGATCCGAGCGATGCCACGGTCTTCCCGGGGGCCCCCGAATTGTGCGACGGCCTGGACAACGACTGCGACGGGCAGACCGACGAGGAGATCACGTTCCGGGACTGGGACGGCGCGGTCCGTGCGCTCGGCGAGCCCTGCGGGACCGGGGCGTGCGCGGGCGGCGTGGTCGAGTGCGACCCGGAGACGAAGAAGGCGCGGTGCTCGAAGGCAGGACTCGCGGCCCCGGCCGAGGTCTGCGGGAATCAGGTGGACGACAACTGCAACGGCGCCACGGACGACCCGGTGCAGGACGGGTGCGAGCAGAAGGACACCGACGGGGACGGAGTTCAGGACTGGATCGAGGACGAGTACTGCGGCCCCCTCGCCAAGTACCACGCGGAGGTCTTCCCCGAGTACGACGCGGTTTCGCGGCCCGAGGTGCCGCAGGGTGTGAAACACAAGGGGCAGGAACCTTGTTGCTGCGGGCACGACGGCACGGGCGCCTGCCCGGAGTTGTGCGACCTCGATTGCGACGGAGCGTGCGAGGGTTGCGGGACCACGGACGCGGACTGCGACGGGTTCCCGGCGTCCGTGGACTGCAACGACGCCGGCGCGACAGTCCATCCGGGCGCGCCGGAGAAGTGCGGGGACGGCGTGGACCAGGACTGCAAGGGGGGCGACCAGCCCTGCACGGTGGGGGCGGACGCGGACAAGGACGGGTTCCTGGCGGGGCTCGGGGATTGCGACGACAGCGACGAGGGCGTGCACCCGTGGGCGACGGAGGTCTGCAACGGCCGCGACGACGACTGCGACGGCGTGGTGGACGACGGCAATCCGGGCGGGCAGGACGAGCCGTGCGGGTCGGACGTGGGCGAGTGCGAGAAGGGCACGATGGCCTGCACGCACGCGGAAGGGCAGGCCCCAACGGTGGCGTGCCGGGACGACACGGGGCCGGCGGACGAAGAGTGCGACGGGAAGGATAACGATTGCGACGACCTGACTGATGAAGATTTCTTTTACGATGAAGCGACGGGCGGGACGTGCCGCGGGGACGAGGCATCGTGTTTCGGGAAGCGCGGCGTGACGCAGACCTGCGACGGGATCGGGGAGTGCGGCGAGGGGGTCGTCGAGTGCCTGGCCCCGCCGTCGCTCCAGGTGACGTGCTCGTCCAATCGGGACGGCAGCGCCCCGCAGGTCGTGGCCGAGGCGTGCAACAACGCCGACGACGACTGCGACGGCCAGACGGACGAGGACCTGACGGACGTGCAGCAGAGCGATTGCCTGAACACGGGGGTGTGCGGCGGGGAGGGCCACGCCGCGATCCAGGCGGTCTGCCACGCGGGGAAATGGTCGTGCGACTACTCGAAGGTCCCGGGATACGAGGCGCACCCCGAGAAGTCCTGCGACGACGAGGACAACGACTGCGACGGCGAAACGGACGAGGACTTCACCTATTCGGATGCGGTCCATCCAGAGCCCGTCAAGAAGGGGGCCGGGTGCGGGACGGGCGCCTGCGCGAACGGCACCGTCGTGTGCGGCCCGGACCAGAAGGGGCTCGTGTGCGACACCTCGCAGCAGCAGGCGAGCGAGGTCTGTGACGGGCTCGACAACGACTGTGACGGCCTGGTGGACGAGGACTTCCAGTACGGTGGGAAGACGGTGTACGTGGACCCCTCCGACCCCGCGAAGGGCCGCAACGCCTGCACCGGGGTCGGGGAGTGCGGGACGGTCCCGGGGCAGGTCGAGTGCGCGAGCCACACCGAGGCGACCTGCTCGACGAACCCGAACGGAAGCGCGCACCAGGACAAGCCGGAGACTTGCAACAACAAGGACGACGACTGCGACGGGCCGACGGACGAGAACCTGACGAACGTCCAGGATTCCACCTGCAAGAAGGTCGGTGTCTGTCTGACCGGGATCGACAAGATCAAGGCAAAGTGCGAGGCCGGCCAGTGGACTTGCAACTACAGCCAGGTCCCGTTTTACGAGGCCGGCGCCGAAAAGTCGTGCGACGCCCTCGACAACGACTGCAACGGACAGACGGACGAGGATTTCCAGTTCACGGACTTCGATGGTTCCAAGAAACTGAAGGGCGAGGTGTGCGGGACCGGCCTGTGCGCGGGCGGACAGGTTGTGTGCCAGGCGGACAAGAAGGGCCTGATCTGCTCGTCGGCCGGACAGGCCAAGGCCGAGTCGTGCAACAACGTGGACGATGATTGCGACGGGCTGACCGACGATGGACTCACAAGCGTCCAGATGTCCGACTGCAAGAAGGTCGGGGTGTGCCTCGCCGGGATGAACAAGATCGCGGCCGTGTGCAACGCTGGGAAGTGGTTCTGCGACTACGGCCAGGTCCCGGGGTACGAGGCGGAGACCGAGAAGTCGTGCGACGCCCTCGACAACGACTGCGACGGGCAGACGGACGAGGATTTCGAATACACCGACTGGGATGGGACAAAGAAGAAGAAGGGCGCGGCGTGCGGGACGGGCCTGTGCCAGGGCGGCACCGTGGTCTGCAAGGCCGACCTGTCCGGGGTGACGTGCTCGACCGCGAGCCTCGCGAAGTCCGAGACGTGCGATGGAACGGACCAGAACTGCAACGGGAGTACGGACGAGGGCACGGACTCCCAGTGCTCGGACGGCAAGACCTGCACAGACGACAAGTGCCAGGGCGGGCAGTGTAAGAACAACCTCCTCGCGGGGAACTGCCTGATCGAGGGGACCTGTTACACGGAGGGGACCCGGAACCCGGCAAACGACTGCCAGGCGTGTCTGACGGCCCAGAGCCAGACGGCCTGGTCTAACCGGTCGGCCGGTTCGTCGTGCAACGACAATGTATTCTGCAACGGCACGGACACGTGCGACGGCTCGGGGTCCTGTGCGAACCACTCCGGCAACCCCTGCCCCGGCCAGGACCAGGGTCCGCTGTGCAACGACTCGTGCAACGAGGCCCTGGACAACTGTAGCGGCAACGACAAGGCCGGTACTACGTGCGACGACGGCGTGTTCTGCAACGGGACGGACACGTGCAACGCCTCCGGGTCCTGCGCGAACCACGCGGGCAACCCCTGCCCCGGTCATGACACGGGTCTGCTGTGCAACGACTCGTGCAACGAGGGTGCAGAAGATTGCACCGGATTCGACGCAACCGGCACGCCGTGCGACGATGGGAACGCCTGCACGAAGGACGACCAGTGCAACGGGGGCGGTTCGTGCCAGGGGATCTTGTATTCTTGTGAAGACAATGCCCCCTGCACAGTGGACACGTGCCTGGGCGACGGTGGGTGCGCGTATGCCGTGGCCGACTACTACTGCGAGATCCCGCAGGGGTCGAAGAACTGCGTCCCGATCAACGCGACGAAGCCCGACAACGCCTGCCTCGCCTGCCTGCCGGCCCAGAGCCAGACGGCGTGGTCCCCGCTTCCGCCGAGCACGGGGTGCAACGACGGAGATGCCTGCACCATCGGAGACCACTGCGACAACGGGACCTGCGCGGGAACGGCCCTGGTGTGCGAGGCGTGGAACCCGACGTGCAGCGAGGGCGAGTGCTACTGCGACGTGGGGCCGCCCGCGGTCCAGTGCGACGGCGCGACGTCGGATAGCTGCGCGTCCGGAACGTGCCAGTGCGGCTCTAACCCCGCCTGCGATCCAACCTCCAAGAACCCCACCTGCTCGGGCGGAACCTGCAAGTGCGGCTCGACCGTCTGCGACGACCGCTCCGACCGGTGCACCGACAGTCAGTGCAAGTGTGGCGACGCCGCCCCCTGCGGCGTCGGCAAGGTCTGCTGCAACGGGACGTGCGAGCAGAGTTGTTAGCCCGACCGCGCTTCATGATCCCTGGGGACGCGAGCGTGTTGTGGCTTCTCGGCGTGATACCACGATTGAAGAGCACGATCAGGGAGCGTTTCTGGTTTCCGTGGGGACGCGAGCGCCCGCTCGCGCGTGGGTGCGCGGGCGCCGCCCGCGGAATCGGGCGATGAACTCGCGACCTCCCGGCGAGGTTGCACGCAAGCATGACCGCGGCTAGAATCCTCCCATGCGGGCCCCGAATTACTTGTGGAATTATCGTTGCAACCTGAAAGGGTGCTGTTGCCGGGGTTGGCGCATCTCGTTCCGGGAATACGATGTACATCGGTTGCGGGCCGCGGCTCGCGGCACCCCGTTCGAGGCTGCCCTGGCCGAGGCGATTCGATCGAGCGGCCCCGACGCGGTGGTTCCGGTGGTCCCACCCCCCGGCTCCGCCGAGCGTTTCGCCGAGACGTTCGCGGACGTCGTGCCCGACGACCGGGGGACCTGCCGGTTCCTGACGGACGAGGGGACATGCGGGGTCCATCAGGCCCTGGGCGAGGAGGCCCTGCCAGACCTCTGCGCCAACTTCCCCGTGGTCGGGCTCGAGACCCCCGAGGGCGTCGAGTGCTACTTCGAGTGGATCTGCCCGGAGGTCCTGCGGTGCCTGATCGAGGCGTCGGCCCCGGCGCGGGTCACCGAGGCGCCCCCGACCTTTCGGCGTCGCGTCCACTTCTTTTCGCCGTCCCGGCCCCGGGCGACGGTGTGGCTCACGCGGAACGTGCAAGTCCCGTGGGACGACTACGCGAGGTTCCGCCGCGAATCCCTGGACTTGCTCGAAGGCCACGACGACCCGGCCCTGGCCCTCTTCGCCCGTGTCTTCTCGCGCGTGCAGGCCTGGGCCGAGCGCCCGGGACCCGTACCCCGGGCGGTCAGCGACCGCGACCTGTCGGCCCTCCTCCCTCCCATCCTCGCCCACCTTGCGGACATCGCGGCCCGGACCGCGAGTCAGGCCGCCGAGGTCGCCGGGCGTCTGGACCTGTCTCGACAGTTCCTGGTCCACCTGCCGTGGGACGCCGGCCGCTGGCTCGACGCACTTCAGTCCCCCGAGGTCCCGGGTCCCGAGGCGGCCCTGGACGCCCTGGTGCATCTGGGCGACGGCGCGGCGCGCGTGCTCCGGAACTACCTCCTGGCCCGCGTCTTTGCCATTCCCATTCAGAACGAAGATTCTTTGCTGGGGGGATATTTGTCCCTTGCCGAGACCCTCGGGGTCGCCTGCTGGCTCGCCGGGGCGTTCGCCCTGACGAGGTATCAGGCCCCGGACGAAGCCCGGATGGGGGTCGCCCTGGGCCTGGCCGATTTCCTGTACCGCGCGCGCAGGGAGCCTCCCCCGCCCTTTCGCGCGGACCGCCGCGTGCCCCGCGTCCGTTGGTCCAGGCGACCCGGGGAGTTCGCGGACCTCGCGGCGGTCGCGAGGATCCTGCGGGCGACTCCCGAGGCGGCCGGCGGCTTCCCGGACCTCGATTCCATCCTCGAGGCCGCGTCTCTCGTAATGCGGCGCCGCCTCCGAGTGGCCCTGCGGGACCATGCCGCCGCGGTCCGGCGCGCCGTCGAGGACCCGTCCTCGCTCCGGGCGGCCCTTCCGTGGGACGACCGGGACGACCCCCTGGTCCTCGAGGCGATTCGTACCGAGGCGACCTTCCACCGGCGGCTGGCCGCGACCGACCCCTCCCTTCCCTGGACGTGGCTCCGCCGGCGCCTGGGCCTGTCTGAGCGCGAGGTCTCGATCGTGGCGCTCCTGCTCCTCCAGGCGTCGGACACGCGCTGGGCCCGCGCCCTGGCCCACGCCGGGCTGCACTACGAGTTCCGAGACGCGGACCTCGCGACCCTCCAGGTCCTGCTCGGGCCGGACGTCGGGGTCCTCCTGGAGCCGTTCGCGCGCCTGGTCCGCCTCGTCGTCGTGCAGCCCGATGCGAATGCCCATCATTTCCGCCTAGACCCGCAGGTCGCCATGCTGTTGCTCGCCCACGAGGCACCTCCGCTGCCGGGCGACCTCCAGCGCCTGGCCCCGGACCCGGACCGGTCCAGCGACCTCGTCCCCATCCCGGATTCCGTGCTCGCAGTCGTGAGCGACCGCCTGAACCGCGCGGCGTCTGGGGCGTCGGTGGTCTTCCTGCGGGGGGGACCCGGCTACGACCCGCGGGCCATCGTGCGCGAGTGCACCGGCGAGGACCCGCTCTCTCTCCAGGTCGTGGACCCTGGCGCCTGGACCGCGGACGACGGACGCCTAGCGCGGATCGCGGCTCGCGAGGCCCTCTTGCGCCAGAGGCCCCTCCTCGCCTTTCTCGCCGAGACGGCCGCAAAGGACCCGGAGGCGTCGAGGGTCACGGCCGAGGCGGCCGAAATCATGGTCCGGCCCGTGTTCGTCGTGGGCCCCCGCCGCCCCGTGGGACTGGACGGACGACTCCCCGTGATCGAGATCCCCCTGCCCTCCCCTTCCACGGCCTATCTGCTCGCGGTCGCGGCCCGGAGCGTACCGCGCGACGTGGCCCTGCCCGACCCGGAGACCCTGCGAAGGCTCCTGTCCGGTCTTCCCCTGTCTCCGGGCCGGGTCGCCGCCGCGGTCTCGGCTGCGTCGGCCGCAGTACTCGGCGACTCGTCGCCCTCGCGTGGGGCCACGGAGCGCCGCCGGCCGGTCCTGAGCGCGGGAACCCTCGCCCGTTGCCTGCGAGACCACGTGCGGGCGCGGATCGGGGATTTGGCCGACACCGTGCCCGTGGGCCAGGGGATGGAGGACCTGGTGTTGCCGGAGGAGTCGCTTTCG